>JAQCNI010000096.1 GCA_028275105.1 Halorubrum sp. | reverse complement strand
CGACCTCGACCTCGCCCTCGCCGGAGCGCCGGCTGCTCACGAGACCGCTCACTCTTCGCCCGACTCGTAATGAGTCCCGGCCGCGTCCGGGGTTTGAGTCCGACCGACGAGCGCGAGCACGACGATGACGATCACGAACGGCGTGACGCGAATGAGTTGCCGCGGGATCCCGATCCCCCGCAGTTGCAGCACGGTCTGGACTGCCTCCAGCCCTGCGAACAGGAGCGTGGCCAGGAACGCGCCAATCGGATTGTAGTTGCCGAACAGGTAGGCCACGATGGCGATGAATCCCTTTCCGTTAATCATCGTCTGGCCGTTCCCCGTGAACTGTCCCAGATCGAGCGAGAACGCGGATCCACCCATCCCCGCCAAGACGCCCGACAGCAGCACGGCGGCGTACCGGACACCTCTCACGCTCACGCCTGCCGTGTCGAGTGCCTTCGGGTTCTCCCCGCTGGCCCGAATCCACCGGCCGAAGGCGGTTCGCTCGAAGGTGTACCACGAGAGCGCCACCGACACGAACAACAGGTACACCGACGGAGACGCCGAGAACAGCGCCCCGAAAAACGGGAGTTCCGACAGCACTGGCACCGAGACCGCGGTCAGTGTCGGGACCGTCGGCGTGTTCGGTCCGTTGTAGATCACCTGTGAGGCGAACGGCGCGAGTCCGAGCGCGATCAGCCAGACCGCCAGCCCGGCGATGACCTGGTCGGCTCGGAACTCGATGGTCACAACCGCGAAGAGGCCTGCGAGCAGCGTACTCGCGACGACGCCGGCAGTGAAGCCGACCAAGATATCGCCCGTGAGGTCGGTGACGTAGATAGCAGTGAACGCAGAGATGATGAGCAGGCCTTCGAGACCGATGTTGATCACGCCCGACTTCTCTGCGAAGATGCCCCCCAGCGCGGCAAACGCGATCGGGACCGAGAGCCTGAGTGCCGACGCCAGCGTATTCCGGTCGGTCAGGGCTGCCCCGAGGACACCCGCGAGCGAGTCCGGGAAGATCGCCCCAACGACCAGGAGGACGAACAGTGCCGCAATCGTCGTCCCGCCGATCAGTGCCCGGTTCGAGGAGGCCGCCAGCGTCTCGCCGAGGCGACTCCCGACGGACGCGTCGCCACCGGCGTCACTCATCGGCCTCTCCCTCCAGATGGCCGCCGTCGGTACTGACGGGGCGACGCTCTGCGTCTGACGGGGTCACCCGTCTGCCGAGGAGCCGGAAGAACTCCGGCATCGCGACGAACAGGATGATCAACCCCCGGAGGACCCCGACCAGTTGTGGCGGGACGTCCGTCGCGAACTGCACGACGGTGGTCCCGCTTTTCAGGATCCCGAACAGGAGCGCCGCGATCCCGACTCCCAGAGGGTTGTTGCCCGCGAGAATCGAGACGGTGATGCCGTCGAACCCGTAAGAGGGCAGTCCCGTCTGGAACGTCCCCAGCACCATCATCACGTACATCGCGCCTGCGACGCCGCCGAGTGCACCCGACAGCGTCAGGCTCGCGACGACCGTCTTTGCCGCGTCGACACCGCCGTACTCGGCGGCCGCCGGTTGGATTCCGCTCGTGCGGACGGCGTACCCGAACGTCGTGTGCTCGATCACGTAGTAGAGCCCGCCGATGGCGAGGATCCCGAACGCGAACGCGACGAGCGAGAAGTCCTGGCGACCGCCGAACAGCAGTGCCGGGAAGCGCGCGAACTCCGGCAGCGGGACCGTCTGATTCGCCGCGCTGTTCGGGTCCTTGAACGGGTCGCTCACCAGATACAGTGTCACGCCGGTCGCGACGAAATTGAGCATGATCGTCGTGATGACCTCGTTGGCGTCGGCGTAAGCCTTCAGCAGTCCCGGGACCGCCCCGTAGAGTCCGCCGAAGGTGGCTCCGACGAGGATTCCGAACGGAATCAACAGTATCGTGCCCAGCGCGCTCGACACGAACGAGGACGCCCACAGGACGCCGACTGCCGTCGCCATCGCGCCGACGACCATCTGGCCCTGGGTGCCGATGTTGAACATCCCTGCACGGAACGCGACTGCCACCGACAGCCCTGTGAACACGAGCAGTGTCGTCTCCCGGAGGGTGACCGCGAACTGGCCGTCGGGCGACCAGCTTCCGCTGAACGGGTCACCGAGCGCGCCGAGAAAGAGCCGGTCGAAGACGACGACGGGATCGTAACAGAACCCCGTCCCGAAGTAATAGACGGCGTCGGTAGCGGCGCAGGTCGTCATCCGCCCGGCCACGAGAACGATCACGGTCCCGATGAGTATCGAGAGGACGAGCGCGGCGGTGCTGATCAGGATTCGTTCGACGGCCGAGGCCTCGACCAGTCGGGTGAGTATCCCGCGGAATCTGTCCGCCGCGCTCACACCTCGTCACCGCCCGTCGCGTCCGCTGCGGCCGTCCGCTCTGCGCGGTCGGTGGGTTCGGGTTCGGATCCGGGACCGGGCTCGGTTTCCGCTGTGTCGAGCTGCTCGCCCGCCATCAGCAAGCCGAGTTCCTCTTCGGTCGTCTCGGCGGGGTCGACGACGCCGTTGAACTCGCCTTCGTACATCACGGCGAGGCGGTCAGAGAGTCCCTGCACCTCTTCGAGTTTCGAGGAGATCAGCAGCACCGCGACGCCCTGTCGCCGCAGTTCCAACAGCCGCTCGCGGATGAACTCGATCGAGCCGACGTCGACGCCGCGAGTCGGGTGTGACGCGACCACGAGTTCCGGGTCGCGCTCGAACTCGCGGCCAACGATGAACTTCTGTTGATTCCCGCCCGACAGCGACTCCGCGTCGGCGCTGGAGTCTGGCGGCCGGACGTCGTACTCGGCGATGATCTCCTGAGCGTGATCGTGCGTCGCCGACCAGTCGATGCGCCCGCTCGAACTGAACTGCTGGCTGTGCTGGCTGCCGAGGAGCGCGTTTTCTCTCAGGTCGAACTCCATCACCAGGCCACGCTCCTGTCTGTCTTCGGGGATGTACGCCATCCCCGCGGTGATCCGGTCGCGGCGAGACGCGGTCGTGACGTCGGCCCCGCGGAAGTGGATCTGCCCCGTGTCGGGGGTCCGGAGTCCGGTCACCGCCTCCACGAGCGGGGCCTGTCCGTTGCCATCGACGCCAGCGACACCGAGAATCTCCCCGGCGCGGACCTCGAAGGAGACGCCGTCGACCGCGCGGACGCCACGCTCGTCTTCGACGACGATGTCGGAAGCCGAGGCGACGATTTCGCCTGTCTCGCCCGCCTGCCGATCGACGTCCAACAGCACCTCGCGGCCGACCATCAGTTCCGCGAGGTCCTCACGCGTGGTCCCGCCGGCGTCGACGGTGCCGACGTTCACCCCGTCTCGGAGGACCGTGATCTCGTCGGCAGCGCGCATCGCCTCACCGAGTTTGTGTGTGATGAAGATGATCGTCTTGCCCTGTGCGGTCAACTCCTCGAGTACGCCGAACAGTTCCTCGACCTCCTGGGGTGTCAGGACCGCCGTCGGTTCGTCCAAAATGAGCACATCTGCCCCACGGTACAGCGCCTTGAGGATCTCGACGCGCTGTTGTTCGCCCACAGACACGTCCGCGACGGGTGCATCGGGGTCGACGTCGAAACCGTAGCGCTCGGAGAGTTCGACGACTGCTCTGCGCGAGGCCTCGCGGTCGACAGCGAGACCGCCCCACTTCCGTGGTTCGTTTCCGAGCGTGATGTTCTCGGTGACGGTCATCGGATCGACGAGCATGAAGTGCTGATGGATCATCCCGACCCCGGCGTCGATCGCGTCTCTCGGAGAGTCGAACGACTTGAGCTCGTCGGCGAGGCGAATCCGGCCCGACGTCGGCTCGTAGAGCCCGTAGAGGACGTTCATCAGCGTCGTCTTGCCTGCCCCGTTCTCGCCGAGGAGGGCGTGGACGGTGCCGCGCTCGACCTCGAGGTCGACATCGTCGTTCGCGACGACCCCAGGGAACCGCTTGGAAATCCCCTCGAGATGGACGGCGGTGGCCATTGAGATATATTCTCCTGATACGTGGGTAACTGAATAGGTTTGGATGGGTCGGTGACTCGGCTACCCGCGTTCCCCACCGCTCGAACGAGTCGATGGCCGACCGCTCACCGCTGACGGGTCCGTCCCGGATATTCGGCTCCGAGTGCCGACCGCCCCGGTTACTGTGGCGCGGTCGGCACTGCGGTGTCGCCGGCGATGATGCTCTCGCGGGCGCTGGAGACCTCGTCTCGGACGTCTTGGGGGATTTCGGTCCCGAGTTCGTCGCCGTAGACCAGTGCGACGCCCTCCTCGTCGAGACCCAGCGAGACTGCGGTCCCCCCGGGGAAACTGTCGGTGAGGATGGATTCGACCGCGTCGTAAACGGCGGTGTCGACGCGCTTGACCATACTCCCGAGCATCACGTCCGAGTAGGAGGGCTTCGTGAGCGACTGATCTCGGTCGACGCCGATAGCGAATCCGCCCTGCTCTTGAGCGGCCTGGAACACACCCGTCCCGGTGTTCCCGGCCGCGTGGTAGACGATGTCCGCACCGCTGTTGAACATCGCCGTCGCGGCCTCTCGCCCGCCGGCGACGTCGTTGAAGCCGCCGACGTAGTTGGTGAGAACGTCCACGTCCCCGCTGCCGTCGCTCACGCCAGTCTCGAACCCGGCCTGGAACTTCCTGATCAGGTCCGACTCGACACCGCCGACGAACCCGACGTTCGTGGTGTCTCCGGCTGTCGACCCGGCTCCGGCGGAGTAATCGCGCGTGGAGAGCACACTCGCCAGTAGCCCCGCAAGGTACGAGCCCTCGTGCTCTTTGAACGTGTAACTCGCGACGTTCGGGGCGTCGACGACGGAGTCGACGATCATCAGCTTCTGGTCGGGATACGACCCGGCGGTCTCTCCGACCGCGTCGGCCTGTAAGAAGCCGATACAACAGACCAGATCGTACACCGGGTCCGTCGACTGCGCGAACTGCTGCTGGAAGGTCCCGAACTCCGAGACCTGTTCGGGCTGGGCCTCGTCGAAGGAAATCCCGAGTTCGCCTTCCACCTGCAGCGCTCCCTGCTGGGCCTGGTCGTTGAACGACCCGTCGCCCAGCCCGCCGGTCGCGTAGACCATCCCCACGTTGGCCGTCGGCCCGCTGGCCGTCGTCTCGGCCTCGGTCGTCTCTGTCTCGCCGTCGCCGCCGCTCTCACCGGCCGCCTCTGTCGATTCCTCGGACCCACCGGACGGACCACCGCTACAGCCGGCCAATCCTGTGATTCCGGCGACTCCTGTCGCTTTCACGAATGTGCGTCTCTCCATGAGTCTGAATACCTACGAAGTAATGGGAACAGAGCTGTGTATAAACTCGTCGTTCCGTGACAGTTTCCGGACGTTCGTCCGGTAACGCGACAGCATCCTCGACAACCGGTGTCGAACGTCCGTCTTCGTGAGCCACGTCTGTGACCGCGCTCCCGATGACCCTCGGGTTCCCCACGAATTCAGTGCCTCGGTATCGGGCCAACGGATGCTGAGGATTCGATTTCGCCATTCGGCTGGGAGTGCGCGACGAACTCGTTCTGAGCACGGGTCCGG
>JAQCNI010000094.1 GCA_028275105.1 Halorubrum sp. | reverse complement strand
ATCAGGGAGGCCGGCGGCGACGCCGAGTTCGTGGAGACCGACGTGACCGACGTCGACGACCTCCGGACGGTCGTGGCGGCCGCCCGCGAGTACGGTGGGGTCGACGTGATGATCAACAACGCCGGAATCATCGCTCCGGGGTCGATACTTGACGTTGACCCCGAGACCTTCGACAGGATCCACGCGGTGAACGCCCGGGGGACGTTCTTCGGGACACAGGCGGCCGCCAACGACATGATCGACCGAGGGGAGCCGGGTGTCGTGATCAACACGGCGTCGATCAGCTCGGATTTCGCCCAGTACGACCAGGTCCAGTACGACTCCTCGAAAGGCGCGGTCCGGATGATCACCCGCGGGTCGGCGCTGGAGCTCGCGAACCACGGGATCCGGGTCAACGCCGTCGCGCCGGGACAGATCGCCACCGAGATAACGGAGGGGTGGGCCGACGAGGCGAGGGAGAAGGTGGAAAACGACGAACTGATCAAACCCGTTCCCCTAGACCGCGCGGGAACGCCCGAGGACATCGCGCCCGCGTACCTCTACCTGGCGAGCGACGGGGCGGGCTACGTGACCGGCGAGATCCTCCAGGTCGACGGCGGGTGGCAGATATTCTGACAACGACTGCGCTCGTCTCGTACCGCCGAGCACCACCCCCGTTGCCGGCGCTCGGCGGTAAATCGTGAGAGGACGATTATGCGGCGCGATGTGAACCGTGCCCCGATCGCTACCAGGACGAAACCCCAGCGCGGCTACTCCCCGGCGGCCCACGCGACGGCGTCGAGCCAGAACTCGTCGTACGCCGCCCACTCGACGAGGTCCAGTCCCCACTGGATCCCGGGATCCGACGTGTACGTGAGTACGCGACCCTGGCCGTGGTCGGAGACCGCGAGGAGGGGGTGACCGTCGACGGAAGCGAGTTCGGTTGCGCCGTCCCGGAGTCCCGCGACCTGGTTGTACCCGTAGACGGTCGGGAGCGACCCGTCGCCGACGGCGTCCATCACCGGGTGGTCGCGGGTGGTAACCGTTGGCTCCGCGCCCTCGGGGCGCTCGACGCGGTCGTCGTAGATCGGCCGGATGTCGACCGGGAGGGTGTCGGCGACGGGTGTGCCGTGCCAGTTCCCGACCCCTTGGTACCCCTGGAACGTCATCCACCCGCCGCAGTACACGAGTCCGCCACCCGCCTCGACGAAGTCGTGGACGATGCGGAGGAGGTTCGGGCCGGGGATGGCGTCGGGGTGGAAGTGCGGTTCGAGCGTCCCGCGACTGAGGTCGCTGATTATCAGGGTGTCGTAGTCGGCGAGTTCCTCGACCGACCGCGGGAAGTCGGTCATCGTGTCCGGGCCGTCGAGGTAGTCTACCGACACGTCGGGCGCCTCCTGGAGCGCCTCGAGCAGTGGTTCGTAGTCCCGGATCTTCTTGTAGAACGTCTTGAACGAGTCCGCGCCGACGAGGTACTCGTTCGACTGGAGTTTGTAGTCGCCGATGTACAGTACGTCCATCGAACCCGGATTCCGATCGAATGGAGTTAAAACTTCGTGGCGTCGCACACCCGAGTCGCGTTTTTGTCCGTCGGTCCCGTCGGTAGAGGTATGACCGAAGCCGACCGGATCCGGATCCGGTACTCGCCCGGGAGTGACGACGTGGGAGCCGCGCTCCGCGCCGAGTCGTTCGAGCAGTTCCTCCGGCGGTCGAGGGAGGGGCGCGTCGCGGTCGACGACGAGTGGGCGGAGGTGATCAACGACGGGTGTGGCCGGACGAGAGCGGTCCCACTCCGCGTCGAGGGGTTCGACGGCGGCACCGCCGTCGGGAGCGGGACCGAGTTCGAGTTCCGCGCCGAAACCGAAGAGTGACCGTCTACTGCTGTCCGTGGATCAGACCACCGTCACCGTATTCGAGAGGCGGCCGATCCCCTCGATGTCGATATCGACACGATCGCCCGGTTGGAGGGTGAACTCCTCCTCCGGCACCAGCGACGTTCCCGTCAGCAACACCGCGGTTTCGGGGACGGTATTGTGCCGGGTGAGGAACGACACCAGTTCCTCGCAGGACCGTGCCATCTCGTTGGTGGCGGTCTCGCCCTCGTAGCGCCGCTCGCCGTCCCGTTCGATCGTCATCCGGATCGTGAGGTCGTGGGGGTCATCAACGGAGTCGGCACTGACGACGCAGGGCCCGAGCGAGCACGACCTGTCGTAGACCTTCGCCTGCGGGAGGTACAGCGGGTTCGCGCCCTCGATCGACCGGCTGCTCACGTCGTTGCCGATCGTGTAGCCGACGACATCGCCGTGGTGGAGGACGACCCCGAGTTCGGGCTCGGGGACGTTCCACTCCGAGTCCCCGCGGACCCCGACCGCCTCGCCGGGGCCGACGACGCGGTCCCGCGTCGCCTTGAAGAACAACTCCGGCCGGTCGGCGTCGTAGACGTCGACGTACATCTCCGGCATCCCGCTCTCGGCCTCGCGGGCCTGTTCGCTGATCTCGTAGGTGACGCCGGCGGCCCACACCTCGTCGACGGCCACCGGCACGCCGACTGCGGTTTCGTCCGGGATGTCGACCGGTTCCGCCTC
>JAQCNI010000092.1 GCA_028275105.1 Halorubrum sp. | reverse complement strand
CCATGCCACCGGATGGGTACAGTAGCATTACAGTTTCTGATGACGTGTTCGAGCAACTCGGTGTAATGATGGCCGAATACGACTGTGACAGCCCTGCCGAGGCGATCGAGACCGCCTCGACGATCGCGCTCGAACGAGACGAAGCCGAGCTGGCACAGATCCTTGCCGATCGACTGGAAACATAACTGAAACCGGACACAAATTACAGTAATTTCGGATAATATTACGGTATTCTTGGACAGCAACTCCGGGCTCTCAGCGATTATACCTCGGAAGTACTGTTATCCAGTGTTTCTACGACTACCACACCGGGTTCACGCCGGAGGAGAAACAGTGGGACATGGAGGAGTACCGCCACTACGGCGCCGATCGGATGGCCGAGGACCTCTTCGGCAACGCGGCGGCGGACATGGCGATCTTCCAGCCCACCTATCTTACCGACTTCTACGACGAGGGGTTCAACACGACTGAACAGAACGCCGAGCTCGCGGAGAAGTACCCGGAGCGGTTCGTGCTCAACGGGACCTTCGATCCCCGGGACGGCGAGGAGGGGCTCCGGTACCTCGAACACCTCAAGGAGGAGTACGACATCCCGGGCGTGAAGCTGTACACCGCCGAGTGGCGCGACGATTCGAAGGGGTGGCGGCTCGGCAGCGACGACGCCTTCGAGTTCTTAGAGAAGTGCTCGGAGCTGGGCATCGAGAATATCAACGCCCACAAGGGGCCGACGATCCGGCCGCTCAACCGCGACGCGTTCGACGTGAAGGATATCGACGACGCGGCCTCGTCGTTCCCGGAGCTCAACTTCATCGTCAACCACGTCGGTCTGCCCCGGCTCGACGACTTCTGTTGGATCGCCGCCCAAGAGCCGAACGTCTACGGCGGGATCGCCGTCGCCTCGGCGCTGTCGACCCACCGTGACCGGAAGTTCGGGGAGATCATGGGCGAGCTCCTCTTCTGGCTCGGCGAGGATCGTGTCATGTTCGGGTCCGACTACGCGCTGTGTAACCCCGACTGGCTCGTCGATCAGGTGATGAACGCCGAGCTCACCGACGAGCAGCGAGACGAGTACGGCGTCGAACTCGACGTCGACACGATGAAGAAAGTCATGGGCGAGAACGCGGCGGAGCTGTACGACATCGACATCGAGGCGAAGAAACGCCAGTTCCGCGACGACTCGGTGACCGAACGCTTCGGACTGGCCGACCACTACGGCGGTGACGCGGGGTCCGCGGCGGACTGATGTCGGGGAGCCGCACCGGCACGTCCGGCGATCCCACCGGAGTACCGGCCATCAGGAGCCGACTGGACCGGGTCGAGGACCCGGAACTCGCCCGCTCCATCGTCGAACTCGATTACGTGGAGACGATCGACGTCGACGGCGGTCACGTGTTCGTCCGATTCACGCTCCCGACCGCGTGGTGTTCGCCCGCGTTCGCGTGGATGATGGCGGTCGACGCCCGTGACGAGGTCGAGAGACTCGACTGGGTCCGGGAGGCCCAGATCGAGCTGGACGACCACATGCACGACGAGGAGATCACGACCGGGGTGAACGCGCGGGACACGTTCGGCGAGACGTTCCCAGACGCCGACGGCGGCGTGTCCGAGGTCCGGGCGGCGCTCGCGGACAAGGCCCGGGTGTCCCGACAGCGCGAGGCGGTCGAGGCCCTGCTCTCGACCGGCGTGGATCCGGAGCAGGTCGTCGTGCTCGAACGCTCCGACGTCACCGTCTCCGGGGAGACGGCACACGTCTCGCTCGACGGGCTGTCCGTCGTGGTCGACGCCGACCCGATCAAGGACTACCTCCGGCGTGCGACGAACAGTGGCCACGTGACGGAGCCCGACGACACCCTGTTCCTGACGCCCGAGGGCAGGCCGATCACGGCCGACCGCCTGGACGTGGTCCAGAAGCGGTCGCGACTCGCCAGCGTGAACATGGGCGGTCAGGGCGCCGTCTGTGACGCGCTCCACAGGGCGCGTCACGGACCGGACGGTCCGGAAGCGTAGCCGAGCCCCGACCTGCGGCCGGCCGAACGCCTACCGGATCGGACCGAGCCCGCCGATACCGCCGCCGCTTCCGCCCGGCCGGTCGTCGCCGTCCGGCTCGCCGTGATCCTCCTTTTCGAGCCCGTGTCGGCCGCGCTCGGCCCACTCGTCGCGGTCCCACCCGCACTCGGGGCACTCATCGTCGCCCCAGTCGAACGGCTCCCCACAGCCGAGACACGCGTTCTCCGTGTTCATAGATGACACTACGCACGATAGATGAAAAGCCTTCACAACAGCCGCCGGAACACGCCGAGTTCCGGGAACGCGAGCGACTCGCCCGTCTCGGAGTCGAACACGACCGGCGACAGGCGATCCGCGTCGGCGACGAGCGGGGTGTCGAGCCCCTCGCCCCGCACGCCGTTGACGGCAACGCCGGACGCGAGACGGGTGAACGCGGGCAGCAGGAACACGTCCGCGTCCCGATGGAGTTCCTCCCCGTAGAGGAAACACGGTCGCCGATCGCCCTCGATCTCGATCGCGGGGTGAACGTGGCCGATCACGTACCGATCCGCCGCCGTCGACGGCGGTTCGTGCCCGTGGCAGACCACCGTCGTCCGCGGGGTCGCGTCCCCCTCTTCCGGGGGTGCTAGGACGTACTCCTCGTGGATCGGCCCGTCCCACGCGGTCGAAAGCGCCGTGTCGTGGTTGCCGGCAACGAGGTCCAGCGTCGCCCCCGCGGCCGCGCAGACCTCGCGGAGCGCGTCGAGAGTGGCGACGCTCCGGTCGCTGACGCGGTCGAACGTGTGGACGACGTCGCCGGCGACGACGACCGTCTCGGGGTCGAACCGGTCCGCGAGCCGAGAGAGCCGGTCGACGAGGTCCGCGCGTTCGCCGAGCGGGAGGGAGACGGCCGACGACTCCGCGCGCCCGACGTGGAGGTCCGCGACGACGAGAACATCGCTCCCGTTCATGTACAGCGCACGCTCGTCGAACGAAAGCCCCGGGACCGGATCGGTCATCGGCGGAATCCTCGTCCGGGTTCCGCAGAATCGGATCGACCGGGTCGGTCGAATCGGCTCGCTCGATCAGGACCGTCCGCTCTCCCTTCGGCGTGTTCGCTGGCGGTCGCGTATGCCTCCTGAACTCGACGGAACGTCGCCTCGTCGCCGCCACGGTCCGGGTGTGTCTGCTTCACGCGGTCTCGGTAGGCCTCCTTCACCTCGTCGGCGTCGGCGTCGGTCGGGAGACCGAGTTCCGAGAACGCGGCGACGAGGGCATCGGCCCCCTCCGACCGATCCGGATCGGGTCCCCAGTCGGGCTCCGTGACGTCGAACGGGAGCCGTCGACCGAGCCCACGGCCCGGCATCTCGTGTTCACAGAGCACCGTGTATACCCCCTCGCCCTCGAGCCGAAAGTAGTCGTGTGCGTCGAAGGTGACGGCGACGTCGCGTTCCGGGAGGTAAAATGGGACGGTGACGTCGTCGAACGGGTGATCCTCGCGGAACCGCTCGTCGATCGCCGTCAGGTACTCACGGATCTCCCCGCGCCGGCGGGCGTCGACGCTCGTCGTCGTGCCCGGAGTCGGCTCCGACGGCGGGGAGAGCCGTCCCCCGACGTAGAACACGAGCGCGACGACGACCGAAGCGATGACGCCGAGGCTCGTCCCGACGAGCACCCACGGCGGAACGAGACCGATCCCGTCTGCGACCACGGTCGTCGTAACGGTCCCGCTCCGTATCAACCCCTCGGGACCGCACGTTCACGGCCGACCCGTCCTCGTAGTGAGTACTGCGAGTCTTTACCGCCGCGACGATCCGTGTCGGTGATGAGAGCCCGGTAACGGGCGTCTTTCGACACCGTCGATGAAACTATTCGCGGTAATCAGTATCAGATCAATCCGTTCGATTCGATCGCGTCGAGAATTTCGTCGACGAGCTCCTCGGCGGTCTCGTACGGGAACTCCTGTTCGCCCCCAAGTTTTGTGGCGAGTTCCATCGCGGTGAAGCGCACGTCGCCGGCCTCAAACGTCGTCATCGGCCCGTCCGGGAGCGCCGGTACGAGGTCCATCTGATTCTCGACCGGGAACTCCGCGTCGCCGAACGCGTCGAGAAACTGCTCGCGGAGCTCCGCCCTGACGTCTGTCATACATATGTATCGCCTCAGTGCCCGCAAAAACGTTGTGAAACCGTCCGGAACGGGGCGGTGACGGTTCGAGCGGATCGGGTGAGTCAGTTCCGGGACCCTCGGTACTTTGGTCCCGGCGCCGGAAGCAGTGGACATGTCCTTCGAGTTCGAGTACGAGTTGCTGCGTGAGTTGACCGAGGCCCGAGGCGTTCCCGGATACGAGGATCGCGTCCGTCGGATCGTCCGGCGCGAGTTTGCGGATTCGGTCGACCGGATCCGGACGGACGCGATGGGGAACGTCGTCGGAACGATCGACGGCGGGGCCGACTACGCCGTCGCGATCGCGGCCCACATGGACGAAATCGGGTTCATGGTCCGCCACGTCGACGACGACGGGTTCGTCCGGGTCGACCCCCTCGGCGGGTTCGACGCCCGGGTGCTCCGGGCGCAGCGCGTGACGGTCCACGGCGAGGAGGACCTGACCGGCGTCATCGGGTCCCTCCCGCCCCACACCCTCTCCGAGGAGGCGAAACGGACGGATGAGGAGGTCTCGGACGTGTACGTGGACCTCGGTCGCGACGCCGAGACGATCGGGGACGTGGTGAGCGTCGGCGACCTCGTCACGCTCGATCAGACCACGACGCGGATGGGTGACCGCGTCACCGGGAAGGCGCTCGATGACCGCGTTTGCCTGTTCGCGATGCTTGAGGCCGCGAATCGGATCGAAAACCCCGACGTGACCGTTCACTTCGCGGCGACGGTTCAGGAGGAGGTCGGCCTCCGCGGCGCACGTGCGCTCGGCGTCGATATTGATCCGGACCTGGCGGTGGCGCTCGACGTCACCGTCGCCAACGACGTTCCGCAGATGGGTGACGCGGCGGACGCGGTGACCGAACTCGGTGAGGGGGCGGCGATCAAGCTCAAGGACTCCTCGGTCATCACGAGCCCGAAGGTTCACCGGCGGCTGACGAACGTCGCGGAGTCGGCGGGGATCGACCACCAGCGGGAGGTGCTCCCGTCGGGCGGGACCGACACGGCCGGCTTCCAAGCCACCCACGGCGCGAAGCCGGTCGGCGCGATCTCGATCCCGACCCGGTACCTCCACACGGTGACCGAAGTCGCCGACGGCGAGGATATTGCGGCGACCATCGATCTGTTGACCGCGTTCTTGGAGTCGGAGACCGGCGAGCACGACTACACCCTCTGACCGGATTCGTTGGACCGGGACGGGGGATCCGCGGGGCTCCGACGCGAGGTCCGCGGTGGCTGGACGGAACGACCGCGCGACGTCGCCATAGATGACGTTGACGACGCCGTCGCTGGACGTCATGGCGAGCAGGCGGCGCGTGACGGCGACGGCCCGATCCGGGGCGTCGTCGTCTCCGTCACTCCCGACGGCGCGCCGCGCAACCGCCTCGACCGTCGGGGACACGTGCCATCGGATACGGATCCTGCCCACGGTATCGGTGATAAACCGTCGCACGCTCTTCACTCGTCGCACGACTCCCCGCCGTCGGCCGCACGACTCCCCGCCGTCGGCCGCACTAGACCAAACCCGTTTTAAGCGTCGGCGCCGAACCGCGTTTCAAGGTAGATATCCATGGAGATGCCACGCCGCTTCAATACGTACTGCCCCCACTGCGACTCCCACCAAGAACACGAGGTGGAGAAGGTCCGCACCGGGCGACAGACCGGAATGAAACGCGACGCACGCCAGCGACGCCGCGCGCTCGCGACCATCGGCAACGCCGGCGGGTACTCGAAGGTTCCCGGTGGCGACAAGCCGACGAAGAAGACTCACCTGAAGTACCGCTGTAGCGACTGCGGGAAGGCCCACATGCGCGAGGGCTGGCGCGCGGGCCGGCTCACGTTCCAGGAGTAACCATGGCGGGAAGCTTCCACCGCGTCGCCTGCGGCGATTGTGAGAACGAACAGGTCGTCTTCGGCAAGGCCTCCTCGATCGTGTCGTGTGCCGTCTGTGGCACGACGCTCGCGACCCCGACCGGCGGGGAGGCCGAGCTCCACGGCGACGTCGTCGAAACCGTTGAGGCGCGGTAACCGCCTCGTTCCCCCGGATGCAATACAGCGGTTGGCCCGAATCCGGCGAACTCGTGGTCGGCGAGATCGACGAGATCGCCGACTTCGGCGTCTTCGTCGACCTCGACCAGTACGAGGACAAGCGTGGCCTCTGTCACATCAGCGAGGTCGCCTCCGGCTGGATCAAGAACGTCCGCGACCACGTCCGCGAGGGGCAGACGGTCGTTTCGAAGGTGCTCGACGTCGACGAGTCGGCGGATCAGATCGACCTGTCGATCAAGGACGTCAACGAACACCAGCGCAAGGACACCATCCAAGACTGGAAGAACGAACGGAAGGCTGACAACTGGATGCTCATCGCGCTCGGCGAGGACGTCGCGGACGAGCGGTACACCGAGGTTGCGAACGCGTTGCTGGTTGAGTACGAGTCGCTATACGACGCGTTCGAGTCGGCGGCGACCCACGGTGACGAGGCGCTCGCGGACGTCGACGTCGACGACGACGCGGCCAACGCGATCGTCGACGCCGCCCGCGACAACGTCTCGGTTCCGTACGTGGACGTCACGGGCTACGTCGACCTCGAATCGCCGGCACCGGACGGCGTCGACGACGTCACCGCCGCCCTCGAGGTCGCCGAAGGCAACGGCGAAGTTCCGGACGGCGTCGAACTGGACGTCGGATACGTCGGCTCGCCGGAGTACCGGATCAAGGTGCGGGCGCCCGATTACAAGACGGCCGAGGACCAGCTCGAAGCCGCCGCCGAGCGCGCTCGTGGATCGATCGAAACTGCCGGCGGAGCCGGATCGTTCCACCGCGAACGGCGCGAGGACGAGGAGTAACGCGGCCGGTTCGGTTTCCGCCCCATGCGCTCCGATATCCGCGTCTGTGTGAACTGGGAGACGACCCACGACCGGCCGGTGTACACTCTCGACGACCGGTGTCCGCGCTGTGACGGGCCGGCCGAGAACAGCGCTCCCGCTCCGTTCGACCCCACCGATCGGTACGGCGAATATCGCCGACGGGCCCGCCCCGACGGACCGGAATGAACCGATTCCCGCCGGCGACCCGACCGAGCCACGAATAGCCACCCTCTTGTGACCGCACCCCGGACGGGTGCGGTATGGATGACATCGAGATGGACGCGGTGGCGACCCCGGACCTCGACGACCCGGTGCTGATCGAGGGGCTTCCGGGGGTCGGCCACGTGGGGAAGCTCGCGGCGGAACACCTCCTCGAGGAGTTCGACGGCGACCTCGTTCGCCGGGTGTACGCTACGGAGTTCCCGCCCCAAGTGAACGTCAACGACGAGGGGGTCGCGGCGCTCACTTGCGCCGAGTTCCATGCCGTCGAGATCGAGGACGGCGCCGACCTGCTCGTGTTGACCGGCGACCACCAGGCGGGGTCGAACGCGGGTCATTATCAACTCACCTCGACCTTCCTCGACGTCGCCGAGTCGTTCGGCGCGAGCCGGGCGTTTGCGCTCGGCGGCGTCCCGACCGGCGAACTCGTCGAGGAGTACACGGTGCTCGGCGCGGTTTCGGCGGCGACACTCGCCGACGACCTCCGTGAGGCCGGCGTCGAGTTCCGGCCGGACGAGCCGGCCGGCGGTATCGTCGGTGTCTCGGGGCTCGTGCTCGGCCTTGGCGAACGGCGCGGGATCGAGGCCGCCTGCCTGATCGGCGAGACGAGCGGATACCTCGTCGACCCGAAGAGCGCGCGCGCCGTTTTGGAGGTCCTCGAGTCGCTCCTCGGGTTCGACGTCGACTACGCGTCCCTGGAGGACCGCGCCGAGGAGATGGAGGAGGTCGTCGGGAAGATCCAGGAGATGCAGGACGGCCCCGCGGTCCCGGACGACGACTTGCGATACATCGGATAGCCGCCCGGATGCCCGGGCGCAAGTGTAACCGACCCCTCCCTACTTCGCTCGGTCTTGCGACCTCGCTCGTGGAGGGAGGGGCTTTGATGTGGGACTCGCCGTCAGTTGTCGCCGGGGGGGAAGGTCATTCCCCACCCGTACCGAACGACCTTCGGGGCGGCATCCCCACCATTCAGGGGCCGGGCTACTACGGCCCGTGATACCGGCGACTTGTGCGACGGTATCACTGGATAGTAGGATGGTGGTCCCAAGCAAAAGTGTATCGGATAGCGAGTCAGACAGCAGCAACGACGTTGCCTGTTTCCCACCGTGTCGGCTTCCTCCCCGGCCTACTCGCGTCGTGCTTCCGACCAGTCGGAAGCCCTCGCTCGTTGAGGCCGGA
>JAQCNI010000080.1 GCA_028275105.1 Halorubrum sp. | reverse complement strand
TCTCGGTGGAGCTCACCGCCGACCACCCGCTGGCGTGGTACCCGCGGTAAGCGCGTCGCTGTCGGCGGTTCGTCGTGTATTTTTAAACAGAGAGCACGTGTCGCTCAGAAGCTGAACAGGAAGGGGAGGACGTACGCGATCAGCAAGCCGACGAGCGTGACGGCCGCGCCGACGCCGACCTCGCGGCCGCCGAACGCCTGCATCGGTGCGGTCACGCGTTCGTCCGGGTCGGACTCGTGCGAGTGGTCGTCCATGCGAGAGGGTCAGTACGGCGGATAATAACTGAGGTGGAATCGCCTAGGGTGCGACTAATTCGTCAAGTCGGTGATCCGCGTTGACGACTGGGTGGCTGATGCGAGGCTACCCACATGGATCTAACATCGATTTTGACAACCTGTCAACACCAAGTCCGTGAGCGACACGAGTTGCGACGACGCCCGCGTTGTATCGTTCAGAGACCCGTCAACGGGTGCTGTAACTCTACTAATACGCGCCACGGAACCGGCTGCAACTCGCCTTGCAAGTGCCGCTTTTATGTCACAGAGAAATGCATACTTGCATATGATTTATTCTCTATGACATGGTATGTTCGGATGATGCTCCCTGCTGCCGCCACCGAGGCCGACGCGGTTCTGATTGACGGCCCGTTTCTGACCGGTAAGCGTCGCCTGTTTCACTCGCTGCTCCAGTCGTGGACGAACGAGCCGGTGATCGCGAGCACGCGACACGTTAACGACCGGATCCGGCGGGCTCACGCGCAAGCGACGGACGGCGACAGCGAGGACCCGATAATTATCGACTGCGTGTCGGCCACACACTGCGATAACCTCGTTGGGACACAGCGGACACGGTATGCCGCGGGACCAGGCAACCTGACGGACATCGGCACGACAGTCACGGACGTGCTTGAACTGCGACGCGGTAAGGACCTCGCCGTCGGTGTCACTGCACTCCCGCCGCTTGTGGTTTACACCTCAGTTGAGACGACGTTCAAATTCGCGCGAATCCTCGTTAACCAGGTGACCGGGCAAGGGTGGCCCATCGCGGCCGTTTCGGCCACATCGATGTTCGACGACCCGAATCGCCGCGCGCTACGTGACCCCTTCGACGTGGTAATCGAGACGCGACCGATGGACCCCGACGGAGCGACCGGCACGGAGGGGGCAGTCTTTCGTGTCCAGTGCCGTGAGAACACTACCGACTGGCGACGCGTGTCGTCCGCGTGACCGTTCTCATGTGCTCGTTTTTGGGGTGCAACCCGACCATGCGCGCGGTGGGGCCAAACGTTGTATCGCTTGACCGCCGGGTCAGAGATATATGTCGGACGTACATACCGCTCACGATAGATGACCGGTGAGATGTTACAGCGGGCGCTCGGCGTCGCGTTGATCGTCGTTTTTATTGCTCTCATTATCGGCCAGCTGCTCGGACAGCCGGTGCTCGTCGCGTATGTCGAGTCCGGGAGCATGGAGCCGACGATCGAGACCGGCGACGGGTTCGTCGCAGTCCCCGCACTCGTCACACCGGCGCCACAGGAGGGGGACGTGGTGACGTTCTACGCGGAGGAGATCGACGGCGGCGGACTCACCACACACCGCGTCGTCGGCGAAACTGAGGCCGGATATGTTACCCGCGGGGACGCGAATCCGTTCACCGATCAGGATGGGGGCGAGCCTCCGGTAACGGAAGACCAGATCGTTGCTGAGGCGCTACAAGTCGGCGACACCGTCGTGACGATACCCGGACTCGGAACCGGTATCGAGGCCGTCCAAGCAGCCGTCATCGCTGTCGTCACGACCACGCTCGACGCGTTCGGCCTCGACTCAGACGTTTCGTCAGGTGCCGTCGGCGTCGGGATCTTCGCGGTCGGCGTGGTGCTTTTTGTTGCCTCGTTCCGGCCGACCGGTGGGGGCGGTCCGGAACGGGACGCGAGCAGAGCGACCACGGACACGAACAGCATCGACGTGCGCCGCATTACCGTAGTGCTGCTCGTGGTCGTGCTCCTCCCGGCGAACGCTGCGATGCTGGCGCCAGCCGGTCCAACCGATATCGTGCTTGACGGTGACAAGGTCGCCGAGGCGCCCAACGTGTCGCCCGGTGACCCCGTTGAAGCCGAATTCGATGTCAACAACGGCGGTCTCATAACGCTTTTTTTAGTCTTTGACCCTGCTTCCGAGGATGTCAGCGTTGAGCCGACGGAGTTCGGCGTTCCGGTTGGTGAGACGGCGACCGCGACCGTGACCGCGCCGGCGCCGCCGCCCGGAGTCGAGCGGACGATCACTGTCGACGAGCACCGGTATCTCGTAGTGTTTCCCGAGCGCATCCTGTTGGCGTTACATCGACTCCATCCCATTGCCGCGCTTGCCGGTATCAACGCCCTCGTCGGCGGCGCGTTCGTCGGCTTCGTCGGCGGCCTCCTCGGATTTCGCGGGGTCCGGCCGCGCGACACCTCGCGCGACCTCCCGCTCCGAGTGCGGATAAAGCAGTGGCTCCGGTGACTCACTCCGAACCCGGCGGGGCGTCTCGGTTCGGTTCACGCGTGCGATCGTCG
>JAQCNI010000074.1 GCA_028275105.1 Halorubrum sp. | reverse complement strand
TTCGGAGAAGACCGTGGATTCCGACGTAGTGACTACACCACGTTACTGGAGGAACTCCGCGACCGGAACCCCGACGACTTTGACCTCCGCACCGTCGAGAAGGCATACTATCGCCGGTATCAGGAAGAAAACGACATCGTATAGACCCGAAACCAGCAGACGGCGTAGCGACCGGTCTGTATGTGAAGAGCGTGCTCCGTGAGGAAAGCGACCCGACAAAGAAAGGAATCGCTCTCCGAGGCTTCACGCGGCTCTCAGCACCAAGTCTACAGTAATGGGCTGACCGTGGGAGCACAGGGCCGCTTCAACGGCCCATACAGGCGCGTCACGACGACCGGAAACAAGCAGTAGAATCTCTGAAACGCTTGTTTGTAGGCCTATAGGCTTATTAGGCTACAGCATTTCAAATCTACTCGAAGTGCCAGAAGACGCCGGGGGCGAGTAATTCCCGGTTCAAATCTAAAGCCGTGATAAGGCTACAAACCGCCGTAAGGCGTAGCCGTCCGGTGAATCGAAATCGCGTAGAATCGGAATGCCGCCTCCCGGATTTGAACCGGGGACAGCTCGATCTTCAGTCGAGTGCTCTCCCAATCTGAGCTAAGGCGGCTCGCGTTTCGACCGAAGGTAAATCGGGACAAAAGGATTTCGAAAGGCTACGGTCGATCCCGGTCGGACGGCGACCGAAACCGAATGATGGGGCCGCTGAGAGTTGAACTCAGGTCCACTGCACCCAAAGCAGCGAGGATACCACTACCCCACGGCCCCGTACCGTCTCATACCCGGATAAGCGGGTGAACTACCCCGACCTACCGCGCTCGGGCCTCCCCGGCTCTCGTTTGTTGAGGTCGTGGCTTCCTGTTTCTCCGTCGGAACTTGTATCCGACGTGGACACAGCGTCCACGAGAACGGCGTTCTCGTGCGGCCCATCAGAACCTTCGGTTCTGAGGACGGTTCCAGACTCCATAGGCGACTTCCCTTCACGGGTGGTTCGGAGTGTCCCACTCCTACCAGATGGACACTCAGCCACAACCGATGGTGCGCGCTTCTTGTCGCGCTTGAACACCGTCGAAAGCGTGGTGAGCATCGTACTACTCACTCTAAAACACAGGGTAGTAAATATGTTGGTTAAACTGTGTGAACAGATGATGACGGCGTTGACGAATCGCAGAGCGATTCGTTCGCACACCAGAAATCGCTGATTTCTGGGGACGCTGTATCCCCGTCCTACGCCCTCGCTCCGCTCGGGCGTTGAGGACGGGGGCTTAGCGCCTGTATTCAGCTAAAGCGTTTCGGTCGTCGTCGTGGGGACGGTGTCGCTTTCCACGTCGGCACGACGCCGGCCGAGCCCTACTCCTCCTCGTCGCGCAGTTCGAGGTCGGCGACGAGGTCGTAGGGGCCGGTTCCCTTCCGGACCGCATCGAGGATCTGGAACGCCTCGTCGGGCGCGAGAAAGTGACGACAGACTGCCCGACCGAGCGGCGTCGGCGACAGCCCGTCGATGAACCCCCACTCAAGAAGCTTGCCGACCGCGTGCGTCGTCGGCACGTCGCCGATCATCCGATCGTTGAGCCGTTTGGCACCCGCACCCGAGACGACGACGTTCGCCAGGGTCTCCTCGACCGCGGCCGTCTCGTCGTAGTGGGTCGCGACGTCCTCCATCTCGCCTTTTAGGAGGGTGAACGCGACCTCGTCCTCGGTTCGCTCCATGGAGTTGTGGTAGACGGCGTCGGGCTCGACGAGCAGGTACACCCGCCCGCGGTCGTGGTAGTCCGGCCGGCCCGCCCGCCCGAGCATCTGGGAGAACTCCTGTACTGAGAGCCACTCGATCCCCATCGCGAGCGAGTCGAACACCACCTGCGAGGCGGGAAAGTCGACGCCGGCCGCCAGCGCCGCGGTCGTGACGACCGCCGCCAACTCCTGATTCCCGAACTGCCGTTCGACGCGCTTGCGGCGGCCGTAGTCGAGGCCGGCGTGATACGGGGCGGAGTCATATCGGAGCGTCCGGCTGATCTCGTGACAGCGCCGTCGCGAGTTGGTGAAGACGATCGTCTGGCCGCGGTACCCCTTCGAGGATTTCGTGTCGAACTCGCGTTTGACGAGCTTGTCGGCGATCTGCGCCTTCTCGCGCGCGTCCGCGAACGTGACGTGGCGTTCGATCGGCACCGGCCGCTCCTCGAACTCGATCAGCGTCGCTCGGAGCTTGCCGGCGAGCCACTCGGGGTTGCCGACGGTCGCCGAGAGGTAGACGAACTGGGTGCCGGCGTACCCCGAATGCGTCTCCATCCGTGCCTCACTGTAGTGTTTCAGCCGGGAGATCAGCCCGTCGAGCCGGTGGCCGCGCTCGCCCTCCTTCAGGTTGTGGACCTCGTCGATGACGACCGTGCCGACGTCGCCGAGATCCTTGCCGGTCCGGAGCCCGTGGTCGATCCCCTCGTAGGTGCCGACGATCACGTCCGCGTTCGGGTCGAACCGGGTGCCGTCGTCGGAGATCCGCGACGACCCGACCCGGATCGAGACGTCGAGCAGGTCGCCGTAGCGGTCCTCGAAGTCCTCGTGTTTCTGGTTGGCGAGCGCGACGAGCGGAACGAGGAACAGCAGCTTCCCCTCACCCTTCAGCGCCCGGTCGATCCCGGCCATCTCGCCGACGAGCGTCTTTCCCGTCGCGGTCGCACTCACGACCAACTGGTCGTCGCCGTCGAGCAGCCCGTTCCGCACCGCAAGGCTCTGGACGGGCAGCAGCTCATCGAATCGCCCCCGGAGCTGCGCCGAGAGGTCCGGGTGGAGGTCGAGTTCGTCGGTCCGGACCGGGCTCACGTCGTCGACGTTGGCCGATACCTCGTCGTACTTGGTGAGGTCCGGGTCGAGCCCGCCCTGTAACAGGTCGACGATCCGGTCGAGGTCACCGGACTCGTACAGCAGCTCCTCCAGCCGCTCCTCGGCGGCCCCGGTGAACTCCCCCTTGTACGAGAGCTCACGCTCGAGCTCCCGGCGGGCGCAATCCCGGCAGATCAGTTCATCGTTGTGTTCGATCGCGGAGTCCGACGTGATCGGCCCGTAGCGGCCGTCGTTCGCACAGCGGCGACACGTGCGGACCGTCACCGCCTCCAGCTGGTAGCCGTCGAGCATCTCCCGGAGCCGATTCCGGCCCTCGGTCGAGGTTTGCTCGGAGAGACGGATCCGGTCGGCGGCGCGGGCAAGGTCGACGAACTCGTCGGGGCGACGGGGGTGATCCTCGCCGTCCACGACGACGCGGAACTTCCCCGGCCGGGGGCCGGCGGACGTCTCCTTTAGTTCGAGCCGCCCGCGGAGCACCCGGTTCCCGTCGCGGTTCGCGACCACGATATAGTCGTCCCGCGCCTCGTGGAGGAACAGCGTGCCGACCTCGACGGACTGCTGTGACACTGTCGAACGGTACGCGAGGCGGGTATTTCAGCGGTTCGGCTCGGAATCGGGCGATGGGGGTGACGGGAAGCGCGTGGAAAAAGGGGGAAAGCGAGTACCGCGATTACGAGGCGGGATTCCACCGTCCACAACCGGAAGGAGTGGCCGCCGACGGAAGGAGTGGCCGTCTACGAGACGAGCAGCTTCTCGCCGCGGTCGACCGTGATCCGGCACGGG
The DNA here is from genome assembly GCA_028275105.1 of Halorubrum sp. Taxonomy (GTDB): domain Archaea; phylum Halobacteriota; class Halobacteria; order Halobacteriales; family Haloferacaceae; genus Halorubrum. The sequence goes on along the minus strand of JAQCNI010000074.1, from coordinate 48,076 downwards.
GGCGAGAGCTTGTTGTACGCCCGGCGGAACGCCTCCTTGACCACGGAGGCCTGCTCGGCGGTACAGTAGGCGGTGAACACGATGTCGTCGGCATCGAGCCGGGCGGCCGTCCCGACGGGCTTGCCGAACGCCTGACGCATCCCGTCGGAGACGCGGTCCGCGCCCGCGCCGGTCGCCTGTTTGTTCTCGCGGATGACTTGGTGGGGGAACTTCCGGAGGGTCATCTTGTAGTTACCCTCGCCGAGTTCCTTGATCAGGTGACGGTTGGCCGACAGCCGCGAGCTCTCGAGCGAACCGTGACGGACCTGGAGCTCCTCCTCGACGCGGAGGCTGATCTGGACGGGGTAGTCGTCGGGCTCCGAGGTGAGGTTGCCCATGTTGTGTTGAGCGACCTTCGAGCCGGGAATCCCGGTGATATACTCGCGGCGGGTGAACGACGGCTTGTCGATCTTCCGATACATGGAGGCGGGTTTCTCGGACATGGTTACTTGTCCGATATAGCCCGGGCTGCGTCGATAAACCCTTCGATACCGCGACGGAGCCGGCGGCTCGGCGCGGGTCACTCCCCCGGCGTCGGTTCGAGCGCAACGTGGTCGAATCCCCGGTCCGCGAGCCGCTCGGCGGCGCGGTCGGTAATGCTGGGCGCGACGAGCACGCCGCGAACGACGGGAGTCGTGTCCGGATCGCCGGGGGCGGCGTCGGAGTCGGTGGGGGCAGGGTCGGAGTCGGTGGGGGCGGCGTCGGAGTCGGTGGGGGCGGGACCAGTAGCGGCGAAATCCACGTCGCCATCACCGGTCGTCTCGGCCCCCAACTCCTCGCGGACCGCCCGCACGTAGCGGGCGAGTTGGCCGACTGCGTCGGGGCCGACCCGACGTCGCTTCAGTTCGACGACGACCGGGTTGCCGTCGGCGTCGACGCCGAACACGTCCATCGGCCCGGCGTTCGAGGGGCGCTCGGTCTCTCTCGGCTCGAATCCCGCCTCGACCAGCTCGGGGCGTTCGAGGATCCGGGTCCGGAGGTCCTCCTCGCTGCCGTGGAGTTCGAGGTCGCGGCCCCCCGTGACGGACATCGCGGAAAGTTGGTGGAGGTCTGAAAAGCGGACCGTGAGGCTCTCGTCGGGGGTCGTTCGCACCGATCGGACGCGGAGCCGGCCGTCACGGACCGCCGCGTGGTGTTCCGACCCCGGGGGCTGCCAGTTGACCGGCTCGTGCCCCTCGTCGGTGTGGACGAGGGCGGCCCCGTCGGGTTTCAACAGGAGGAGGCGGTCACCGGGACCGAGGTCCGAGGCGGCACGCCCCTCGTATGAGACGGTACAGCGGCCGAAGACGTGGATCAGGTCCCCGCGATCGAACGCCGACTCCAGCTCCCAGAGCGCCTCACGGTGAGCCGGATCGTGGAGGCTCGTGACGGTCACTACGCCGTGTACGGATTCGTGGCCCAAAAAGGGCGTGAGAACAACCTGGGTCGGAGTAAGGGAATCTCCGGGGCCAGATCCGATGGTTTGTGCCGACGGATCGTCGCTGTGAATCCCGGTGACGTCCCAACCGCTCGATGCGACGTCGTTGCTGACGCAGTGACCGCCGTCAAAGCCCCAGACTCGTCACCGGCGCTACGCGCCGGTTATAAGCGAGAGCGTTGCTCTCGCCCTGTCGCTCACTTCGCTCGGGTTCGCGTGCGCCGTCGCGCCCGCTCACCGGAGCGCGCCACCGCCGGAGATTCGTGAGTCGACGGTAAACTCGGTCGTCGTGCCGCGGCGTTACGTCCCGTGTTCCCAACTGTCCATGTACTCGCGTTGCGCGTCGCTGAGTTCGTCGTGTTCGACGTCCTCGGCGGCGAGTTTGATCTCGGCGACCTCACGGTCAAGGTCGTCCGGGACGTCGTGAACGCCGGGCTCGTAGTCGTCGCCGTGCTCGGCGAGTTCGCGGACCACGACGGCCTGAACGCCGAAGCTCTGGTCCATCACCTCGACCGGGTGTCCGAGGGCGATCGGCGCGGCGAGGTTGACGAGTCGTCCCTCGGCGAGCACGTTGAGCACGCGCCCGTCGGGCATCTCGTATCCCTCGACGCCGTCCCGGGCCTCGAACCGGTCGACCGCGAGGTCGTCGAGGGCGTTGAGATCGATCTCCACGTCGAAGTGGCCGGCATTCGCGAGCAGGACGCCGTCGTCCATGGCCGGGAAGTGCTCGCGGGCGATCACGTCGCGGTTCCCGGTCGTCGTGACGAACACGTCGCCCGTCGCCGCAGCCTCGGCCATCGGGAGCACCTCGTAGCCCTCCATGTGAGCCTCCAAGGCCTTTCGTGGGTCGACCTCACAGACGATCACGTTTGCGTTCTGGCCCGCGGCCTTCTTTGCGACCCCCTTGCCACAGTAGCCGAATCCGGCGACGACGACGTTCTTGCCCGCAAACGAGAGGTTCGTCGTCATCGCGATGGTCGCGAGCGACGACTCGCCGGTGCCGTGAACGTTGTCGAACAACCGCTTCATCGGCGTATCGTTGACGGCGAACACCGGGTAGTGGAGCTCGTCGTCGGCGTCCATCGCGCGCAGGCGGTGGACGCCGGTCGTCGTCTCCTCGGCCCCGCCGACGATCGAGTCGATCAGTTCGGGGTACTCCTCATGGACGAGTTTTACCATGTCCATTCCGTCGTCGACGGTGATCGTCGGGTCGTGGGCGACGACCGCGTGCATCGCGTCGTAGTACGCCTCGTCGCCGACACCACGGACGGCGTAGGAGGCGATCGACTCGTGCTCGTTCAGCGCCGCGGAGACGTCGTCATGCGTCGAAAGGGGATTACAGCCGGTGATCGCGACCTCCGCGCCACCGTCGGCGAGCAGTTCGACGAGGTTGGCCGTCTTTGCCTCCACGTGCATCGCCATCGCGATCGTCTCGCCGGCGAGCGGCCGGTCCGCGACGAACTCCTCGCGGAGTTCGTTCAGGATCGGCATGTGCTGAAGCGCCCAGTCCATCTTCCGGCGGCCCTCCTCGCGGGCCGTCGCGGGGTCCGAGAGGTGGTCCGTGACCGGTGGATACGTGCTCTTACTCATACGTGATGTACGCTCACCGCGCACTAAACGCTGCCGACACCGCCGTCTCAGCGGGGCGGCAACGACCGAAAAGAGGAAGCGTCAGATCTCAGTTGGGGGGGCCGTTCCCCTGTCCGTTGCCTTGGCCGCGGCCGTCGTCGGCGTCCGCGTCATCTTCGTCGTCGTCCTCGTCGCCGTCGTCATCGCTCTCGTCGTCCGCATCGTCGTCTTCAGCGTCGTCCTCGTCGCCGTCGTCCGCATCGTCGTCGTCGTCACCGTTCCCGTTACCGGCGTCTTCGGGCGGTCCTTGGCCGTTACCGGCATCCTCGGGCGGACCCTGACCGTTCTCGTCGTCGTCGTCGTCGCCGTTCCCGTTACCGGCGTCCGCCGGCGCGTTGCCGGGACCGTCGCTCGCGCTCCCCGGTCCGGCGTTGTCCGGCGCGTTACCGGGATTGTTCTCCGTCACGTAGTCCGCCAGCGCGACCCCGGAGCCGTCGGACCGGTCGTCGGCGAAGTCGGCGATGAACTCACGGACGAGCTGCCCGAACGGGACCGCGTCGTCGACCTCGTCGGCCGCGGTCAGGGTCGCCGTCGTCGATGCGGTCTCGTTCCCGTACGCCGCGGCCACGTCGACGGTAACGTTCTCCTCGGCGGCGGGGAGGCCGACCGTCCCGTTCTCGTCGGCCGTGTAGTTGCCCGTCCCGGCGTACGACGCGTTCTCGTCGACCAGTTCGACCGTCACCGTCGCGTTCTCCGCGGCGGTGTTGTTGTCTTCAACCGTCACCGTCGGCTCGGCGTCGGTGTCGCTCACCGACACCGCGAGTCCGTCATCCGTCCCGTCGTCCGCGGGCGCCTCGAGCAGGACCTGGGTCGTCACGGCCGTCCCGTCGGCTTCGGCGGTCACGGAGACGTTCACGTCCTCCTCGGCGGCGGGGAGATCGACCGTTCCGTTCGCGTCGGTCGTGTAGTTGCCAGCCCCCACGTACGACGCGTTCTCGTCGACCGGTTCGACCGTCACCGTCGCGTTCTCGATGGCCGTGTCGTTCTCGGTTACCGTTACGACCGGGTCGCCGTCGGTGTCGGTCACCTCGACGGCGACGTGGCCGTCCGCCGCGGCGACGCCGGATATCGCACCGAGCGCGACGACGGCGATCAGTAACACGTGTATCGTTCGATGTGTCATTGTCACGTGTCGACGGTGGAGCCGAAACGGGTTAAAAAGGCCACACCCCCAATCCGGATTTACCCGGATTATCGCCGGTATGGTCCGGGTTTATCGCGTTCGTATCACGAGATGGGAATTTCGTCCATGTCTCCCCCGGAGAGGCCGGGACCGACCCTCCCGGTCGACCCGCGCGACGGTCAATCCTCCTCGTCAACCCGCGCGATGGTCAGCCTTCCCCGCCAACTCGCGCAACGGTCAGCCCTCCCCGGCGACCCGCGAGACGAGGTCGCGCGCGGCCGCGGCCGCTCGGTCCATGACCGCGCGCTCGTCGAGGGTCAGGACCGTCCGGTCGCGCATGAGGACCCGACCGTCACAGACGGTGTGGCGGACGTCGTCACCGCGGGCCGCGTACGCGAGGTGGGAGACGGGGTCGTGAACCGGCGTCAGGTGCGGCGCGTCGAGGTCGACGACGGCGAGGTCGGCGGCCGCCCCCGCCGCGATGCGGCCGCCGGGGAGCCCGAGTGCGTCCGCGCCAGCCGCCGTCGCCATCTCCACGGCCGCCGCGGCGGGCACCGCGCTCGCGTCGGCCGCGGCCAACTTCCCGACCATCGCGGCGTCGCGCATCTCGTCGAACAGGTCGAGGTCGTTGTTCGAGGCCGCCCCGTCGGTCCCCAACGCGACCGTGACGCCCGCCTCCCGCAGGCGCTCGACCGGGGCCATCCCGCTCGCGAGTTTCATGTTCGAGGCCGGACAGTGGACGACCGCGGTGTCGGTGTCGGCGAGCAGCCCGATCTCCGCGTCGTCGACGTGAACACAGTGCGCGAGGAAGTTCCCCGGGCCGAGCGCCCCGAGGTCGTCGGCGTACTCGATCGGTCGTTCGTCGCGCGCCTCGACGATCGGGTCGACCTCGTCGACCGTCTCGTTGGCGTGAAGGTGGACCGGAACCCCCGCGTCGGCCGCACGGTCGATCCCCTCACGGAGGTGCGCCTCGCCGACGGTCGTCAGCGAGTGGGGCATGAAGGCGGTCCGGATCCGGCCGTCGGCGGCCCCGTCGAGGTCGGCGGCGACGGTCAGACTCTCCTCGACGTCCTCAGCCGCCGCCGACCCCTCCTTCCCGGCGGTCACGACGCCGTGGCCGAGACGGGCGCGCACCCCGGCCCGGTCGACCACGTCGGCGACGCGGTCGGTCGCGAAGTACATGTCCGCGAACGCGGTGGTCCCCGACCGGATCATCTCGAGAACGCCGAGTTCGGTGCCGACCTCGATGTCGTCGGGCGTGAGCGCGGCCTCAGCGGGCCAGACGTCCTCGCGGAGCCACGCGTCGAGCGGCTTGTCGTCGGCGTACCCGCGGAGTAGCGTCATCGCGACGTGGGTGTGGGCGTTGACAAGCCCGGGGATCACCAACCCGCCCGACGCGTCGAGGGTCGCCGAGGCGTCGGCGACGTGGTCCGCGACCGACTTCCCCGATCCCACGGCGAGGATCGTTCCCTCGTCGCGGTCGACGACGACGTCCGACTCCCGTACGCGGCCGTCGGGATGGAGGACCCGGCCGCCCGTCACGCACAGCGTATCCATACGACTTCGTTTTCGCGGGGGGCCTAACGCCTTCCGTTCGGTCGGCGGGCCACGGTCGATCCCGATCGGGACGCCGTCGACGTTCCCCTCGGTGTTCCCCGTCGGCTCACTCCTCGCCGACGACGGCGTACAACACCACCGCGAGGAGGGCCCCGAGCGTGGGGGCGAGCGCGAGAAGGAGGAACGTCCGGCCGATGCTCACGACGCCGAGGAGGTACCCGGCGATCGCCGCGCCGGTCGCGCCGACGCCGAAGTTCGCGAGGTACGTGTACCCGTACGAGAGTCCGCGGTCGTCGGGCGGGCTATATTCGGCGATCGTGGCCTGATACAGCGGTTGGATCGTGAACAGCGCGAATCCGAACAGCGCGCTGATGGCGATGAGCGGCGCGAGCCCCATCCCGGCGACGGGGACGAACAGGATCGACACGACGGCCAACGCGGCGAAGGCGGCGGCCAACCCCGCCGACACGGGGATGCGGTCCGTGAGCTTTCCCCCGACGTACTGCCCGGCGATCCCGACCGTCAACAGTCCCGCATACAGGTAGGACCCGAGGTCGAACTTCCGGGCGATCCGGCTCCCGGGGTCGAACAACTGGATCGAGTCGGTGACGCTCGGGAGGAAGTCACCCAGCATCTCCGGGAGAAACGTCAACGCGCCACGGTAGAACAGCCCGTTCATCAACACGATCACCAACGCGAGCGAGAACCCGACGGTGAACAGCGACTTGCTGTCGGCGAGGAACGACGAAAGCGGGTCGGGATCGGGTCCGGGAGCTCCGTCGGTGTCATCGGATCCGGCCTCCCGACCGCCGTCGGTGCTGACGGCCGCCATCTCGTCGAACTCGGCGGTGAACGCGTACCCGATCGCGAGCACGGCCGGCACGACGAGGAGCGCGGTCACGATCCGCCAGTCGAAGGCGATGAGCAGCGAGGCGGTAATGAAGGGGCCGAACGCGATGCCGAGGTTCCCGGCCATCCCGTGGTACGCGAAGCCGGTGCCGCTCTCGGAGACGCCGGTCGAGATCAACGAGAGCGCCGCCGGATGGTGAACGCTCGCGAACACGCCCCACAGGCCGAGCGCGAGGGCGATCGTCGCCGTTCCCTGCGCGACGCTCAACAGGAGGAACGACGCGCCCATACCCCCCAACCCGATCAGGACCATCGACTTCGTGCTGTATCGGTCCACGAGGATCCCGCTCGGGAGCGCACCCATGCCGAACAGGGCGTAGCCGACAGCGACGATGGTGCCGATCGTCGCCGTCGTCAGCGAGAACTCCGTGAGCCAGATCACGACGAGGATGGGAACGGAGAGCTCGTACGTGTGGACGATGGCGTGTGACACCATCGTGAACGTCACGATGGACCGACCGTTCTCATCCATTCACCTGGATGATCCTCTACCGATCGATAAAACCCTTCTGAGCCGCGGCGGGCACGACGTCGTCGGCCGAAGCTACTTACGCCGGCGCCACCGCGCTCCACCATGGCAACCGACGCCCGACGGGCGTGTTTCGAGGCGGGGATCAAGTTCGGCTCCCTGTATCACCAGTTCGCGGGGACGCCGGTGAACCCGTCGAACGCGCGGTCGCTCGAGGTCGCGATGGCGGAGGCGATCGAGAACCAACCGCACTGCGCGTCCGTCGACGTCGAGATCCACGACGACCGCGTCGCCGACGTGATCGACCACGCGAACGGGTACACCGAGCTGACCGGCTCGCTGATGGACGTCGAGATGCGGATCGAGTACGACGGCGTGGTCGTCGATACGCGGATGCGGATGCGCGACGGGTACCCGTTGATGGAGCTGGTGGCGGTACACGAGGAGTAACGGACGGATCGCGCTACGGCGGGCCGTTCGAGCGATCCGAACCGGACGAATCCGCCCGGCCGTCCGCGTCCGTCGGACCGTCAAAGTTCACGTCGCGCACGGTTCCGACCCCCTTGCTCGACCCCTCCCGGAAGACGAACCGCTGGCCCGCCTCGACCAGATAGGAGCGAAACTTGAACCGAATCCGCGTCTCCCCGGTGTCGCCCGGGAGCAGCCGCCCCTCCGCGGGCGTGAACGCCGCCGCCTCCGAGACGGTTTCGACGTGAACGACCGGCTCGTACCCCTCCCGGATCCGAGTCGGATGGTTGAGCACCATGACCTCGGCCTCGAACTCGCGGACGGGCTCGGGGTCGGCGTCGCGGGGCACGAGCGCCATCCCGCGTTCGATCTCCGGCTCGTCCACGCCCTTCAACGCGATCCCGACGATCCGCCCGGCGGTCGCCTCGTCGACCCGGTGGTAGTGCATCTCGATCGACCGGACCTCGACCTCGCGGAACGAGCCGTCCGGCATCGGGCCGAGGAGGAGTTCGTCGCCGGTCGCGACGGTACCCGAGTTGACCGTCCCGGACGCGACCGCGCCGACGCCGGTTACCTTGTAGCTGCGGTCGATGTACAGCCGAAACGCCTCGCGTTCCGGCGTCGCCCGCTTCGGGAGGGCGCCGAACAGTTGGTCAAGGGTATCGATCCCCTGCTTCGAGACCGCGCTGGTCCGCAACAGGGGGACGACCCCGTCGCCGACCTCCGCGACCGCGGCGTCAACCCCGTACCGGTCGACGGGAAGGGGGGTCTGGCCGGCGTCGCGCAGCGTCGACTCCACCTCGCGTTCGACCGCGGCCAACCGCTCGTCGCTCACGGCGTCGGCCTTCGTGATCGCGACGATCGTCGGCAGCTCCGTCGCGAGCAGGATCCCGAGGTGTTCTTTGGTGGTCTCGGTCGGGCCGTCGTCGGCGGCGACGACGAGCAGCCCGTAGTCCAGTTTCTGGCCGACCAGCCCGCGGATCGTGGTGCGGAGCCACGGCTCGTGGCCCACCGTGTCGACGAACGAGACCAGCCGGTCGGCCTCCTCGACGATCCGGGCACGGTCGGACTTCCGGTGGGGGTTGTCCATCCTGACCGGCTCGTCGGCGGCGTCGGCAAAGCCGTACACGGCGTACGAGAGGTCGGCGGACAGCCCGCGTTCGACCTCGTGGGGCTGGACGTCAAGGAACCCGCGGGTCCCGCCCTGTCCGTCGTCGGCGCGGCCGGTCACGAGGGTGCCGACGAGCGTCGACTTTCCGTGGTCGACGTGGCCGGCGGTCCCGACGACGAGGTGGTCGTCGTCCGCCTCGAACCGCCCGCCCTGCCTCACGGTCGCGAGCCCCACGAGTCCGGCGTCGTCGCCGGACCCCGCCCCGTCATCGGGGTCGGCCCGCGCTCCACCGTCGTCGCCCTCGACGACGCCACCATCCTCGATGGCGTCCCCCGCACTCCACGTCTCGACGTCGGCGATGTGGGCGTCCGCCTCGTCGGTGAGGAGCGAGAGCACGTCCATGGTCTCGGAGAAGGCGTCCGGGGGGATTCCCGCGAGTCCGCCGTCGTCGGTCACCCCAAGGACGTACGTCGCTTCGCCGTCGCCCGAGAGGACGCGGTGCCGGAGCTGCGCCACGAGCGACGCCATCCGGCCCTCGGCCAGATGGACCTCGCGGGTCAGTCGCTCCTTGAACTCGATCGCGCCGCCGTCGCGCTCGCCGCGCTCGATGGCCCGCCGCAACGCGGACCGGTCAGCGCTCATACACACTCTAGAGGGTAGCCGGGTTTAACGGTTTTCGTGATTTCGGACCGTGTGCGTGCGTTCGTCCTCCGGGGTGCCGCCGAATGGAGGCGGGACGACGCCGGGTCACGAACGGATCGAGACCCGGCCGTGGCCCTACTCCGCCGTCAGGTCGGCGTACGTCCGGCGGACCGTTACCGGCGTGACGCCGGCGACGTCCGCGGCCGCCTGCTGGGTACAGTCGCCCGACCCCTGGCGGGCGGCGGTGTACAGGCAGGCGGCCGCGACTCCGACGGGGTTGCGGCCGTTCGCGATCCCCTCCGAGACCGCGCGGTCGGCGAGCTCCCGTGCGCGCCCCTCGACGGCGGCCGAACAGTCGAGTTCGCTCGCGAACCGCGGAAGGTACTCCGCGGGCGAGGACGGGCCGATCGGAAGCCCGAGCTCGCGGTTCATCGCGTCGAACGCCGCGCGGTGTTCCGCCTCCGTCGCCTTCGCCTCCACGCACACCTCGCGTACGGTCCGGGCGACGTCGGCGGTGCGACACGCGACGTAGACGCAGGCGGCCGCGAACCCCTCCAACGAGCGCCCCCGGAGCAGGCTCTCGGACTGTGCGGAATCGAACAGCGAGCAGGCGGTGTCGCGGAGGCTGTCCGGCAGTTCGAGTGCGCCCGTCAGCCGCCGTATCTCGGTGTAGGCGTACACCTTGTTGCGGTCGCGTTTCGAGGAGATCCGCGCGCGGTTGTGCTGGGTGCGCATCCGAGAGAGCCGGCGGCGCTTTCGGCCCTTGACGCGGGTCGACCGGCCGATCTCCGTCGAGAGACCGCGGTCGTGACGCGACCGGGTCATCGGCGCGCCGGTGCGTTTCGGGTTCGTGTCGTCGTCGTCGAAGGACCGCCACTCGGGGCCGTGATCGATCCGGTCGGCGTCGACGACGAGCCCGCAGTCCGTACAGACGCGCTCGGCGTTCTCAACCCGCGTCCGGTTCCCGCACTCGGGGCACTCGTCGGCGGCGCGCGGCTCGGGGCCGTCGGTCGATATCTCGGTTCCGGTCGATCCGTCTGCGTCGCGGGCGGTTCGGGAGCGATTCGAGCGAACGCGGGTCGAGCGTGCCTGGCTCATCACACGTGAACATCGGGCCCGATCCCTTACTTAAACCCCGGAGGATCGGGGGCCGATCGGACGGATCGCGGACGATGGACCGACCGGTAACCGGTCGGTGGTTCGGCTCCGAAGTCGACGACGTCCCGTAGTTTTATCACTCCGACCGCATCATCGAATGGTATGACGCTGTCGGAGATCGCCGAGGGGCTCGAAGTGACGGTGGGCCAGAACGAGCGCGGCGTGGCCGTCGCGGACGACACCGACACGCCGCTCGCGGAGCGCCTCGACGGTCACGGCGACGATCTCCCGTGTACGCCCGCGGCGACGGCGACGCTGGTCGACGCGTACACGGCCGGCCGGAGCGTCGCCGATGCCGCCGACGAGGCGGGGATTTCCCCCATGACGGCCGCGAAGACCCTCCACCGCTGTGGCGTGTCGGGCGTCCATCCGTTCGCGCCGACGCGGCGAGGGATCGTTCGCGACTGGCTCGACGGGCGGATGGCGCGCAGCGAGGCGGTCGGACTCGCCGGCGGCGACGACTCGGCGTTCGCGCTCGCGACGTACGTCGAAACGCACGATCCCCTGCCGGCGGTCGCGGACGCGGTCGAGGCGGGTCTCGCCGGGTCGTCGCCGATCGGTTCCGCCCTCGGTGCGGACGACCCGCTCGCCGACGCGCTCGACGCACCCAAGGGCTCCCGCTAAGACGGAACGCCGTCCCGCGTCACCCGAGCCGGTCGACGAATCCGCCCGCCTCGAAGTCGACGTCGACGGCCGTGTCAAACAGCCGCCCGTGGGCGTCCGCGACCGCCCGGGCGTACCCGCCGTCGGTCGTCGCCGCCGTCGGCGCGTCGGCAACGAACGGGTCCGTCCGCGGGAGGACGACGTCGGCGTCCACGGCCGCGTCGTCCCCGTTGCCGTCCGCCGAACGACTGACCGCTACCGTTCCGTCGACGGTCGCGCCCACGTCCGCGATCCGACCCCGAAGTCGCTGAAGCGCGTCGCGACCGTGAGGCGTCGCGGGGCGGACCGCGCCGACGCGGTCGGCGGCCGTCACCGCCGCGACCGCCTCGTTCGACGCGACCGGCGAGGTGTCGACGACGACGGCGTCGTAGGCGGTCGCCGCCTCGTCGATCCGGCGCTCCAGCTTGCGCGCCGCCTCCGCCGTTTTGGCCCGGGCGACCCGCTCGAAGGGGGCGCGGGCGGGGACGACGTCGGCACGGCCCGGAAGATCGGATTCCGCGGAACTCCCCGCGCCGCCGCGCTTTCCGTCACCGTGTTCCCCACCGACCGCGATCGGGTACGTCGCCGCCGATAGCGACGCGCCCGCCCCGTCGGTGAGCAGCGTCGTGAGGTCGGTTCCGATCCGGCCGTGGACGTACTCGGAGAGCCCCTGCGTCGCAACGGCGGCGTCGATGACGACGACGTCGCGGCCGCCACGCGCGCCGACCGCCGCCAGTTCCACGGCGGTTCGCGTCGTGCCCGCGCCGCCGGTCGCCCCGACGAGCGCGAGCGTCGTCGCGTACATACGCTCGGCTACTCGCCGTGTCGCGGATAACACCACCGGATCCCGCGCCGGACCGCCCATCCGGCTCAGTCGGCGATCTCGGCCGCGATCTCGTCCAGTTCGTCATCCGAGAGGTCGGGGCGCTTCCCGGCAACCGCGTGGATCGGGGCGCCGCCGTCATCCTCGAACCGCGGGACGATGTGGACGTGTACGTGGGGCACCTCCTGGCCGGCCGCCGCGCCGTCGTTGATCCCGACGTTCGCCCCGTCGGCGTCGACCACGTCCTGAACGCGGGGTGTGAGCGCCGCGACGGCGTCGAACACCGCGTCCGTGAGGCCGGCGTCGAGGTCGCCGACGCGGTGCGCGTGGGGCTTCGGGATCACGAGCGTGTGGCCCCGCGCGAGCGGGTTCGCGTCGAGGAATGCCAGCACGTCGCCGGTCTCGTGGACGGTCCGCGCCGGGATTTCTCCGTCGACGATCGAGCAGAATATACAGTCGTCGGACATGTTCGGAGGGTCGATGGCGCACCCTATCAAGGTTTCCCGGCGGTGGGGTCGGCGGCGGCGTCAGGGAACGGGATCTCGACGCGGTCGCCGTCGTCGGGGAGGAGACATCGGCCGTCGAATGCGGCGCGGGCCGTCTCGACGATGGGCGACGCGTCGCCGGCGTACCGGGAGGAAACGTGGACCAGCGCGAGCCGTTTCACCCCGGCGCGCGCGGCGATCTCGCCCGCCTCCCGGCCCGTCGAGTGGGCCGTGTCACGGGCGCGGTCGGCCATGTCGTCGGCGAAGGTGGCGTCGTGGACGAGGAGGTCGGCACCGTCGGCGATCTCGACGGTTCGTTCGCGTGGGCGCGTGTCCGCGGTGTACACGATCGTTCGGCCGGGACGCGGCGGGCCGACGACCTGCTCGGGTTCGACGACCGTTCCGTCGTCGAGTTCGACGGTTTCGCCGGCGTGAAGCCGTCCGAACGTCGGCCCGACGGGAACGCCGAGCGCCTCTGCCTCCGGCCGATCGAATCGGCCCTTTCGGTCGTCCTCCTCGAGAACGTAGCCCTGCGACCGGGTTCGGTGGTCCGTCCTGAACGCCCGCACCTCGTAGCCGTCGGCGGCGAACGCGACGTCGCCCGGGCGCGTTTCCTCGATCCGGACCGGAAACGCCGGGTCGTGGCCGACCGCGTGGACGAGTTCGTCGAGGTCGGCCCGCGTTCCGGGCGGACAGTGGACCGTCAGCGGCGCGTCCCGGTCGTTGAACCCGAGCGTCTGGATCAACCCGGGGATCCCGAGGACGTGGTCGCCGTGGAGATGCGAGACGAACAGCCGGTCGATCCCGAATCCGGTCCCGAATCGCATCATTCCCCGTTGGGTCCCCTCGCCGCAGTCGAATAGGAGACGGTCGCCCTCGCGATTGACGAACATGGCGCTCGGCGCGCGCTCGGTGGTCGGGACGGCGCCGCTCGTCCCGAGGAAGGTGACGCGAAGGGACATGTCCGCAGATGTGACTGGCGGCGGTAAACCCCTTTCGAGGCGGGATCACCCACATCCTTGTGACCCCCGGCCCGAAGGCTGGCATGGACGACTCGATCGCCGCGCTCGTCCGCCAGGATGGATGGCGGGCCGAGGGGAACGCCGCGCGCGTCCACTACGAGGGTGGCGGGAGCCAGTACGCCGTCGAGTTCTACGCCGGGATCGACACGGTGCTCTACTGGACCGTCCCGGCGGCACCCGACCGCGAGGACGATGCCGAATCAGGGACGGCCACCCCGGTCCCGCGGACCGAGGTGCCGAGCGGCCTCAGGGAACGAATCAGGCACGACCTCGCGGCCGCCGACGTCGCTCCGGCCGCCGAACGTCGGGAGATCTAAGGCGGTGATCTTCGGGTCCGTCGTCGGGCGTCGGCTCGAAGGAAACCTATTTGCGGCGTCCTCGGCTAAAACGCGTGATGAGTGGCGTCGACTGGGAGGACGACGATCCGTTCGAGGAACAACGTGACCGGGTCGAGAACCCGATGAAGCGGTTGTTCCGGGAGTACGGGCGGCCGTACACGTTCCACGCCACCGTGGGCGTCGTCGCCAGCGTCTTCGCTCGGCTCCTCGATCTCCTCCCGCCGCTAATGCTGGGTATCGCCATCGACGCGGTGTTCCGCCGGGACGCCGCCTTCAGCGAGCAGATCCCGCTCGTCCTGCTCCCGGACGCGTGGCTCCCGATGACCCAGACGGCGCAGTTCTGGTTCGTCATCGCCGCAATCGCCGGGGCGTTCCTCCTCGGCGCGGGGTTCCACTGGATCCGGAACTGGGGGTTCAACGCGTTCGCCCAGCACATCCAACACGACGTCAGATCGGACACGTACGACCGAATGCAGCGGCTGAACATGGAGTTCTTCTCGGATAAACAGACCGGGGAGATGATGTCGATCCTCTCGAACGACGTGAACCGGCTCGAGCGGTTCCTCAACGACGGGATGAACTCCCTGTTCCGTCTCTCCGTGATGGTCGCGGGGATCGGCGGGCTTCTGTTCTGGATCAACCCACAGCTCGCGTTGGTCGCCCTGTTGCCCGTGCCGATCATCGCTGGGTTTACCTACCTGTTCATCCGGACGATCCAGCCGAAGTACGCGGCGGTGCGCTCAACCGTCGGGAAGCTGAACTCCCGGCTGGAGAACAACCTCGGCGGGATCCAAGTGATCAAGTCGTCGAACACGGAGGGGTACGAGTCGGACCGCGTCGATGACGTCTCGATGGACTACTTCGACGCCAACTGGGACGCGATCGGGACCCGGATCAAGTTCTTCCCTGCCCTGCGGACGCTGGCGGGGATCGGGTTCGTGATCACCTTCGTGATCGGTGGGCTCTGGGTGTTTCAGCCGACGCCGCCGGGCCCGTTCACCGGCGACCTCTCGGTCGGCATGTTCGTCGTGTTCATCCTCTACACCCAGCGGTTCATCTGGCCCATGGCACAGTTCGGTCAAATTATTAACATGTACCAGCGGGCCCGCGCGTCGTCGGCGCGGATCTTCGGGTTGATGGACGAGCCCTCGAAACTCGAGCGCGACCCGAACGCGACGGAACTCGTCGTCGGCGAGGGTGCGGTCGTCTACGACGACGTGACGTTCGGCTACGACGACGAGTCGATAATCGAGGGCATCGATTTTGCGGTCGATGGCGGGGAGACGCTCGCGTTGGTCGGCCCCACGGGGGCGGGGAAGTCGACGGTGCTCAAGCTGCTGCTCCGGATGTACGACGTCGACGAGGGGTCGATCCGCATCGACGGGCAGGGCGTCAGCGAGGTCACGTTGCCGTCGCTCCGCCGGTCGATCGGCTACGTCGGCCAATCGTCGTACCTGTTTTACGGGACCGTCCGCGAAAACATCGCCTACGGGACGTTCGACGCAACCGACGCGGAGATACGGGAGGCCGCGCGCGCCGCCGAGGCCGACGAGTTCATCGAAAACCTCCCGGACGGGTACGAAACGATGGTCGGCGAGCGCGGCGTGAAGCTCTCGGGCGGCCAGCGACAGCGAATCACCATCGCGCGTGCGGTGCTGAAGGATCCGGACATCCTCGTGCTCGATGAGGCGACCTCCGACGTCGACACCGAGACCGAAATGCTGATCCAGCGCTCGCTGGACCGGCTCACGACTGACCGGACGACGTTCGCCATCGCCCACCGACTCTCGACGATCAGGGACGCGGACACGATCCTCGTGTTGGAGGACGGCAAGATCGTCGAGCGGGGAACCCACGGGGAGCTGCTCGAGAACGGCGGGTTGTACGCGCACCTCTGGGGGGTTCAGGCGGGCGAGATCGACGAACTTCCCCAGGAGTTTATCGAGCGGGCCCAGGAGCGGACCGCGCGGGTCCCCGACGAGGCTGAAACCGACGACTGAACCCGGGCGTGATTCGGGTCTCGACCGACGTCCCGCGGTCCTCACTCCTCGACCGACGTCGGACTCCAGTCGCCGGTTTCGTCCGGCACCGTCCCCGAAGTGGGGCGTCCCTCGAGGATGCTCTCGTCGAGCTCCGCAAGGATCGCGTCACGGACCTGTCTCGGGTCCTGGAACGTCGCCGCTTCGGCGCATCCTAACACCGTCTCGAGCAGCTCGCTCTCGCCGGCGTGTTCGAGTTCGAACCCCCCGTACTGCTCGATCAGTTCCGCCCGTGTCACGGGATACGTGTGTTCACGGAGCGCCGGCTTCAACGGGCCGAACTCCACGCCGTACGCGCTCGTCGGGGTCTCGTCCGCGTCGTCCATGAGGGCCGATCGGTCCCCGACGGATTAACTTCGGGGGCGAGACCGTCGGCGACGGGGCCCACAACGAGTCAGGACCTTGCGACCCCTCACTGCTCCGACGGCGATGCCGCCGTCCCGCCGGTAACGATCCACGCCAGTTCACGCCCGTCGCCCGTCCACGACTCGCGTTCCTTTTCAGTCTCACGCGCGTGCGGCCGGCATGAGCGCTCTCGACGAGTTCCTCGCCGGTGACCGCCTCGATGACGTCGTGTTCTTCGTGAGCGACGCGTCCCTTGATGACGACTCGCGGCTCCGCAACGTCGGGACGGTGACCGACGACGGGGTCCGGCTCGTCCTCGACGGCGAAACCGGCCGGTCCGCGTTCCAAGCGGGCACCGGAATGGGCGCCATGGCGTTCGCGAAGGAGGCGATGGGGACCGACGGGCGGGTCGACCGCTCGCTCGACGACGGCGACTGTCCGTTCGCGGCGGAGCGGCCGGACGACGAGCACGGCGTCCGATTCGTGTTCGCGTTCGCCGAGGCCGAAAACGAGGACGTCGGCGGCCGCTACGCCGAGGGCGACGTCGTCCACGCGTACGCCCACTGTGACTGTGGCGGGAGCTACACGCACAAGTGGGTCGCCGGCGACCGGGCGTAGCCGACGGCAGGACCGCGGTGACCGGTGGGGCCGACCGCGGCCGGGGGCCGAACCGAATCCCGCGGCCGAACCGAACCCCGCGGCCGAACCGAACCCCGCGGTCAATCTCGGAACAGGCTCGAATGGACGGGGGCGTGGTCCGGCTCCTCGCGGGCGGGCGGTTGGGAGCCCTCGTCCGCGACCGCACGTCCGTCGACCCCGTCGGCGAGGAAGTCGCGGAGCGGCGGGCCGACGTGCTCGGGCTCGACGAGAAACGCGTCGTGGCCGTGGTCGGAGTCGACGACGTGGTTGGCGACGGGGGCCCCGCCGTCGCGGAAGGCCGTCGCGAGCGACGACGCCTGCTCGACGGTGAAATGCCAGTCGCCGGTGAAGCTCATCACGAGCGCCTCACCCTCGAAGGCCGCGAGCGCGTCGGCGTCGGAGCCGTACCCGGCCGCGAGGTCGTACTCGTCCATCGCGCGCGTGAGGTAGAGGTAGCTGTTGGCGTCGAATCGCTCGGCAAACCCCTCGGCCTGGTAGTCGAGGTACGACTCCACCTCGCGGTACGGGAAGAAGGCGGCTGCGGGGTCGGCCGGGAGGCCGAGATCGCCCTCCTCCCGAGTTAGGGAGTCGCGGCCGGCGGACCGGCGGCCGAACTTCCGCTCCATCGAGGCCTTCGAGAGATACATCACGTGACCGATCTGGCGGGCCATCGCGAGCCCGTTCGCGGGGCTTGGGCGCCCCTCGCCGTAGTAGTTACCGCCCCGCCAGTTCGGGTCCGCGCGGATCGCCCGGCGGGCGGCGGCATCGAGCGCGAGGCACTGCGCGTCGAGTCGGGCCGCGGCGGCAACCGGGACGACCCGGTCGACGTCGTCGGGATAGCGTTTCGCCCACTCGAGGACGTTCATCCCGCCGACGCTCCCGCCGACGACGGCCCGGAGTCGACCGACGCCGAGGTGGTCAAGCAGGCGGCGTTGCGCGCGGGTCCAGTCCTCGACTTGAACCGGCGGGTACAGGGTCCCCCATCGGTCGTGGCCCGGCTCCTCGTCGAGGCCGACGTCGAGGTCGGCGGGACGCTCGCTCGCCGGCCCGGAGGTGCCGTAACAGGAGCCGGGAACGTTCGCGCAGACGACGTGGTACGCCGTGGTATCGATCGCCTTGCCGGGGCCGACGACGTCGTCCCACCACGCGCGGGCTTGGCCGGCTTGGCCGGCGTCGGCGTCGCTGTCGGGCGTCCGGGCAACGTTCTGGCTCCCCGTGAGCGCGTGGCAGATCAGGACGGTGTTGTCGCCGTCGAACTCGCCGTACGTCTCGTAGGCGACCCGCAACTCGGGGATCGACTGGCCGCACTCGAAGGTGAACTCGCCGAGGGACGCGACGCCGGCGTCGGTCGGTGTCGCGGCCATGATCAGTCCGTGCCACCCCCGGCGTCGTCGGCGTCGGTCGGTGTCGCGGCCATGATCAGTCCGTGCCACCCCCGGCGTCGTCGGCGTCGGGATCGGTACCGCCGCTGCCATCGGTGTCGGGAGTGGCCGAGTTACCGTCGGCAGGACCGGTCGAGTCGCCGCCGGCGACCGCGTCCGCGGCCGCCGACAGCGCCGCGTCGAGGTCGGCGATCACGTCCTCGGGGTCCTCGATGCCGACCGAGAGTCGGACCATATCCGGTCGGACGCCGGCGGCCAGTCGTGCCCCCTCGTCGAGTTGTGCGTGCGTGGTCGAGGCGGGGTGGATGACGAGCGTCTTCGCGTCGCCGACGTTCGCGAGGAAGCTGGCGAGATCGACCGATTCACACAGCGCCTTTGCGGCCCCGTACCCGCCCGCGGCCCCGAACGTGATCATCCCGCCGTACCCCTCGAGGTATCGCTCGGCGTTGTCGTGGGTCGGGTGGTCCTCGAACCCCGGGTACGTCACCCAATCGATCCGGTCGTCGTCCCGCAGGAACTCGGCCACCCGCCGGGCGTTCCCACAGTGACGGTCCATCCGCAACGGGAGCGTTCCCACGCCCTGGATCGTCTGCCAGGCGTCGAACGGGGACTGCTGGCTCCCGATCGGCCGGACCGCCCGCTGACGGACGACGTTCGCCAGCGCGGCGTCGCCGAAGCGCTCGACGAAGTCGACCGGGAACGCCGGCGACTCCCCGGAAAGCTCGTCGTAGTCCGCGTCCGGGTGGTCCCACGGGAAGGTGCCGCCGTCGACGAGTATCCCGCCGACGGTCGTCCCGTTGCCGGTGATCCACTTCGTCGTCGACTCCCAGACGACGTCCGCGCCGTGGTCGATCGGCCGGCAGAGCGCGGGGGTCGCGAACGTGTTGTCGACGACGAGCGGGACCGCGTGGTCGTGGGCGACTCCCGCGATCCGCTCGAGGTCGGGGGTGACGAGCGAGGGGTTTGATATCGTCTCCACGTGAACGTAGGCGGTGTCGTCGTCGATGGTGGACGCGTACGCCTCGTAGTCGGTGGTACCGACGAGCCGGGCCTCGACCCCGCGCCGGTTCGCGATGCTCGTGAGGTACGCCGCGGTTCCGCCGTACATCTCCGCGCTGGCGACGACGTTGTCGCCCGCCCGCGCGAGCGCCGTCGTGACCGCGTCGAACGCCGCCATCCCCGAGGCGGTCGCGACCGCGCCGGATCCCCCCTCGAGGTCGGCGAGGCGGTCCTCAAGGGTCCGAACGGTCGGGTTCGAGACCCGCGAGTAGACGTCGCCGTCGGCCCGGAGCGCGTACAGGTCCCCCGCGGCGTCCGCGTCGTCGAAGACGAACGACGTCGTCTGGTGGATCGGCGTCGCCCGGGCCCCGGTGGTCGGGTCGGCCGACGCACCGGCGTGGAGACTCCGGGTGTCGAACCCACGTGTCATGTACACAGCGCATATCTTTGCGTACTCCTATAACTGTCAGTTACGGCAAGGTCTGCCGCCCCCGGTTCGATCGGCCGTGGAGGCCGACGGTGCGCCTGATCACCACGGCCCGTCCGCCGCCCCAGCCTCCCGGCGGAGGGTGCCATGGAACCGTTCGCAAGGGTTTGATTTCAGCCGAGAATCGGTGAATCACCCGTCAGAACGAGACCGCGCACTGACTGTCGATGAGTCTGCCTATCTCGGTCGATTTGTACAAAGTACTGCTGAATACAGGGTACATATCTAGGACGAGAAGTCGGGCAATGGTGGCGGATTGGACCTAGTCAGGGACCACGCCGTCGTCACCGTCTGTACAGTTGAGGCACTGTAGGAAGAGACCGCTCTCCCGAAGCTCCGCTCTATCGGCGCTTACTACTGCCAGCCGATCCTTCGACACCGAATCGATGTAATGAAAGTTTCGCTCGGCGTGGAGAATCGCGCTGTCATACTCTGAGTTTGCCCGATCAGCGACGAAATGGTACCGTTCAAGCGGCATAAGATGACATATTTCGCCCAACTTGTTTAATCATAGGTGTCATTCAAGCGGCGGTGTTCAGATAAGGATTGAAGGATGAGGCGGTGCGTTTTCAAAGTGGTCTATGACCGAAAACGACCGCCTCACCGGATGTTTAGAGTTTGTGGAGCGAGAAGCAACACCGCCGTTGTTGATGAAGCTGAGTATTCAACTTCATTTTGCTGGATTATCGCTTTCGAATACGGTTTCATTTATCGAGGTATTCGGTGTTGACCGGGTTCGATCCACCGTTCATAACTGGGCTCATAAGGCCGATCTACAGCCAGAACCCGGTCGGAGTCCGAATCACGTCGCGGTTGATGAAACCGTGATTCAGCTTGATGATGAACAGTATCGGCTGTACGCTGCTGTCGATCCCGATTTAAATGATCTGCTACATACACAGATTGAACCCGTGAGAAACAACGCTTTCGCAGATCAGTTTTTCGCAGAGCTCCGTGAGAAACACGATGTGGACGATGCGATCATTCTCGTCGATGGTGCGGCGCCACTTCACCGAGCGTGTCGCAAACATGACCTCGAGTTCAGATACGAACGACACGGAACTCCGAACAGCGTCGAACATGTCCTTCGCGAAATAAAACGCAGAACTACCAGTATCTCAAACTGTTTCAGCAACGCCGACGCAGAAACTGCTGATGAGTGGCTCAGATCGTTCGCTTTCGCATGGAACCAGCTTATCTGAACACTACCCATTCAAGCTCTGATCACACAGATAGTTATTCCATCAGAATAGGCTAGATCCATGTGATTTCCTGCTGAATAGATGCTCTGTACTGCCCGCATCGTGATAGAATCTATCACTCTCTGAGGATTTTAATAGAGCAACCAATCCAGATTACCGGAGTGATTTGTTAATATTATCATCGTAGCCAGACTACCAAAAACTCATCATCCTGTTTAACTACAGGTGTAATACCATCATCATCTGTAAGTGAGATGTGTACAAGCGTGTACTCAGTAGCACCAGTC
This sequence comes from Halorubrum sp., assembly GCA_028275105.1. Classification (GTDB taxonomy): domain Archaea; phylum Halobacteriota; class Halobacteria; order Halobacteriales; family Haloferacaceae; genus Halorubrum. The sequence continues at coordinate 26,864 of JAQCNI010000074.1, read as the reverse complement.
GCGTCTTCAATTGCCTCGCTAAGGTCTTCTTTGGGGGCCAGTGCGATAATATCACTCGCTTCATCATATGTTACTTCCTCAACTATTTCGACCGCCTGACCGGAGATGGACACAGTAGACTCATCTAACGGATAATTCAGGGATCCTGGGTGTAACAATTCATTTGCATTTTCGTAATTGCCCTCTATGATTGCTTCCCAGAACTGTCTAACAACACTTGTAGACGTATGCGAGGTTATACTCTCCTCTGTTTCACTACTATTATTATCTGTATTACTTCCGTCGCTGCTGGTATTTCCGCTACTCTTGTTGCTATCTGTTTCTCCATCGCTGTCCTCACTGCCACTATTCTGACTGTCTGCCTCAGTGCTACCGTTGTTACTACCCCCACCCGAACACCCAGCGATCGCAACTACGCCAACGGTTCCCAAGCTTGCTAACAAGTTGCGTCTTCGCATATTGGCGAATTTATGAGAAAAACATAATATCTTATGAATAGTACAGTTTTTGCCATTGATAGTGATTACTGCGAATAGTTTCATCGGCGGTGTCGAAAGATGCCCGTTACCCGGCTCTTATCGCCGACACGGATCGTTACGGCGGTAAAGACTCGCAGTAATCACTATGAGTGGGCTATTTAATATCCTATTCCTCAAATAGATTATCCTCCGAACTAGCCGGTCGCTGAACACTATGTACTGAGTCATTCACGGATCGATCGACAAGGTATGTGAACCGTTCTGCGGCATCCGCTCCCGGCCATGTATTTATGCCCGATGACGCGTCAACGGAGGGTAATGGCAGCCGCCGACACGCCGACGTCCGTCGAGGGGCCGGTGCCGGAACTGGCGGACCGCGCCCACGCCTGTGCCGACCGGCTGCGCGACGCCGATCGGGTCCTGCTCGTCTCCCACATCGACGCCGACGGGCTCACCAGCGCCGCGGTCGCGTCGTCCGCGCTCGAACGCGCCGGGATCGACCACGAGGTCGTCTTCGAGAACCAGCTCGACGCGGACTCGGTCGCGGGGATCGCCGCCCGGGAGTTCGACGTCGTGCTGTTCACCGACTTCGGCTCCGGACAGCTCGGGATCATCGCGGACCACGAGGCCCGCAGCGATTTCGTTCCCGTGATCGTCGACCACCACCAGCCCGCCGACGCCGACACGACGTTCCACCTGAATCCGCTCCTCGAGGGGATCGACGGCGCGAGCGAACTCTCCGGCGCGGGCGCGAGCTACGTCCTCGCCCGCGCGCTGGAAGGCCCCGACGGCGACAATCGGGACCTCGCGGGACTCGCGGTCATCGGCGCGGTCGGTGACATGCAGGACGGCGGCGACGGACTCGGCGGCGCCAACGAGGGGATCGTCGAGGAGGCGGTCGACGCCGACGTGCTGGAGACGCGGACCGACCTCGACCTGTACGGCAGACAGACCCGGCCGCTCCCGAAGCTCCTGGAGTACGCCTCCGACGTCCGGATCCCGGGGATCTCGAACGACGAGGCGGGCGCCGTCGGGTTCCTCCGGGACCTCGACGTCGACGTGACCGACGAGGACGGCGAGTGGCGACGCTGGGTCGATCTCGACGCCGGAGAGCGGCGGACGCTCGCCTCCGCGCTCCTCCAGCGTGCCGTCGCCTCCGGCGTCCCCGCCGACCGGATCGACTCGCTCGTGGGCACCGCCTATACGCTGGTCGACGAGGAGCCGGGGACCGAGCTCCGCGACGTCAGCGAGTTCTCGACGCTGCTCAACGCGACGGCCCGGTACGAACGTGCTGACGTCGGGCTGGCAGTCTGTCTCGGCGACCGCGACGCGGCCCTCTCGGAGGCGAGGCGGCTCCTCCGGAACCACCGACGGAACCTCTCCGAGGGGCTACAGTGGGTAAAATCGGCGGGCGTGACCGAGAAGGAACGGCTCCAGTGGTTCGACGCCGGCTCGCGGATCCGCGAGACGATCGTCGGGATCGTCGCCGGAATGGCCGCGGGGTCGCCAGCGGTCGACCGGTCGAAACCGGTGGTCGCGTTCGCCGAAAAGAATCCGACGGAGCTGAAGGTCTCCGCCCGCGGCTCCGGTCGGCTCGTTCGCAAGGGGCTCGACCTCTCGGTCGTCATGGGGGAGGCGAGCCGCTCCGTCGGCGGCGACGGCGGGGGACACGACGTCGCCGCCGGTGCGACGATCCCGGCTGACGAGCGCGATGCGTTCCTCGCCGCGGCGGACGAGCTGATCGGGGCGCAGCTCTCGGCGGCGGACGACGAGTGAGGCGGGTCACAAGCGCGACACCGGGGGCTGTGCCCGGTTACCTGAGCGTGGCGTACGTCAGGAACGACACCGCCAACAGCTCGAGCACGCGCATCCCGAGGACGACACGGCCGACGAGCGGGTCCATGGCGTACAGCATCCGCATGCTGCTGAAAAAGAAGGCCATCGAGATCGCGTTCTCGACCAGGAGGACCGCGCTGAACCCCAACAGGCCGAGCACCAGCGTCGACCGGAACTCGCGGTAGTTGCCGAGCCAGACCGCGGACAACACGAGAAGCAGCAGGCTGGTGACGCCGGTGAGCAGTATCCCGACGGCCGTCGGCGGTCCCATCACCATTTCAGTCGACCTCCTCGGTGATCTCCTCGAACGTCTCCGCGTGTCGATCGAACCGGTCCGTCGGAAAGTATAGCTTCCCGTAGTCGTGGTCGCTCGGCTCGACGACGTCATGTTCGGTCAACATGTCCAGATGATGTGTGATCGTGTTGTAGTCGACGTCCAGTGCCTCGGCGAGTTCGTTCGCGTTCCGCGGGCGCTCACGGAGTTCGCGAACGATTCGGACCCTGTTGGCACCGCCGCGACTCGCAACGAAGAGGTACCAGAGGGCCTGTTCCATCAGCTATCTACCAGTGCCCGCGGGGGCGTCATAGACGTTTCGCCGGCGATGTCGGGGGCCGTGATGACGGCGGATGCCGTGACGACGGATGGCGTCAGGGGTCCCCGGAGTCCGGCCCCCGTGGACGCGTCGATCACGGCCGGGTCATCCGTCAACGGTTTGGGTGACCCAGCCGGACGCGCCGGTCGGTGACGGGTCCGACTCCTCGCGTGGCTGCCGGTTCCCTTCGCCGTCGGTCGCCCGGACGACCACTTCGTGTGTCACGTCGGGGGCGAACGTGTGGGCCCACTGTCGCCAGACGTCGGCGTCCGCTAACGGCTCCGAGAGGGTCGCGTCGGTCCACGAGTCGCCGCCGTCGACCGACACCTCGACGCGCTCGATGCCGCGCGTGCCGGCGTAGGCGTGACCGGCGAGTTCGACGCGGCCGCCTTCGAGTTCGGTGACCCCCTCGTCCCAGAGCTTCGCGACGGTGTTCACCGGACCGGTTCCCTCCCAGCCGCGTTCCTCCCAGTAGCCGTCCTCCTCGACGTTCAACAGCTCGATCTCCGTCAGCCACTTGACGTTCGTTTCGCCCCAGTGACCCGGGATCAACACCCGAACGGGGTGGCCGTGGCTGGACGGGAGCGCCGTCCCGTTCATCCCCCACGCGAGGAAGCCCGCCGCGAGGACGTCGATCGGGAACTGGACGTAGTAGCCGTCCTCGCCGCGGAGCATCGCGCAGTTACACTCGCCCTCCGGGTCGACGGCATCAAGCAACGGCCGGATCGGCGTCCCGGTCCACACCGCGGTGTCGAGCTTTCGCCCGTTTATCGGCTCGCCCACACAGCGGAGCGTGATCGCGCGGTGCTCCGTCGGCCGGTCGGTCAACTCGTCGTAGGTCACCGTCCGTTCCGATCCGACCTCGCCGGTGAACGTCAGCGACCACTCGTCCGCGGCGACCTCCGGGTCGAACTGCGCGATGTCGACGTTGTAGAACCCGCCGATCGGGCTCACCAGTCCGGTGAGATCCTCGCTTTCGATCGGGAGCGACTTCGCTCCGAGCGCCTCGACACGTTGTGTCGCCGCCGCCGACCCCGGAGCGTCCGGCGGTGCCCCGTCCCCGTCGTCCGCAAGTCGCCGTCCCAACAGCGACACGCCGGCGATCCCCGCGCCGGCGGCGATCGCTCCGACGATCGTCCGTCGACGCGTCCCGTCGATCGGGTCCGCCGATGCCCGAAGCCCGCCGATCGCGGTGACCACGGCCGCGGGCACCGACGCCCCGAGCGCGAGTCCCGGCTGGCCCGTCATGCCGACCGCGAGCAGCCACGAGCCGAGTCCCGCGGCGAGCGCGCCGACGAGCGGCCGGTCGAGCCGATCGGCCGCCCGGAGCCCGCCGAGCGAGACGAGGCCGAACAGCCCGACGAGCGCCGCGAGCGCCATCCCGACGTGGAGTATGTGGCCCTGATCACCGACGTTCTCTATCATGAAGGTCACGATCGGGCCCGGGGTCAGGTCGACGATCAGGCGATCGACGGGCGTGACGACGAACGACGGGGACGGCCCGGCAACGAGATACGATCCGGAGACGCCGGCGATGCCGGCGACGGCGGCGAGGGCCGCCTCTCGCGTGTCGGGCCACGCGATCTCAAGCATGGAACCCCCCTCGAGATGCGCCGTTCGGAACACGGCCGTACCCGACGGGTCCCTCGTCGACGACGCCGCTCGGTGGAGACCCCCGTGGATGGCCGAGCCGAGTGGGTACGTTGCTCCCGTGGGATGCGCGAACGAACATACGCCTACAAGGAACGACTCGGGGAAGTAGGTTGTTCAACGACGGGGCCGGATCGGCCCGAACTCGGAGCAACCTCCGTTCAAACTTCGGCCGGCATCGGGGTCGGGCGAGCACTCATGTACCGCCGAGATCCCGGAACATCGCCCGGTAATCGTCCGTCGACAGCGACTCCTCGAGGTCGTCGATGTCGGCGTCGAGTTCCTCGAGGCGGTCGACGAGCGCCGTGTATCCCTCGTTGGTCTCCAGCCGTGCGGTCGGCTTCTTCGTTTTGAGGACGGCCCGCTTGCTCGCCAGCGCCGCCGCCTCCTGGAGGAGGTCGTCGTACTCGTTGCGGGTCAACAGGCCGTCGAGGGCGGCGAGGAGGTTCGACCGGCCGATCGGTTTGGTGAGGTAGAGATCGAACCCCATGTCGAGGATGTCGAAGTCGGGGTCAACGGCCGTCACCATCGCGACGCGGCTGTCGTACCCGTTCGTACGGATGTGTTCGAGCACCTCATCGCCGCTGCCGTCCGGGAGGCGTCGGTCGAGCAGGACGGCGTCGAACGATCCGTCGACGACGGCGATCGCCTCGGTGACCGTGCCGGCAACGGTAACCTCGCACCGCTCCGTGAGGAAGCCGGCGTACAGATCGGCGATTTCGGGGTCGTCCTCGACCACGAGGATACTCGGATCGCTCACCGGTAATCACCGTCGCGAACGACGGGGACTCCATCACACATGTGCGGACGGCCGATGTGTCGACGAATAAAACTACCGGCGGCGGCCGGATCGTCGGGCGGCCGATGGGAGACGGAGTATCGGGGCGCGATAACGAGGGGGGACCGGCGGTAACCGGGGGGCGACCGGCGGTAACCGGGGGGCGACCGGCCGATCGGGCGGATCGTCTTTTATATACTCCCGCCGCGAAGGGTGAATCGAATGTCAGAACTCGTCTCCACCGGAGTCGAGGGGCTTGACTCGATCCTCACCGGCGGTATCACGGAGCGCGCCACCGTCCTCGTCTCCGGGAACCCCGGAACCGGGAAGAGCATCTTCGGGATCCAGTACCTCCATCACGGGGCGATGGAACACGACGAGCGCGGCGTCTACGTCTCCTTCGAGGAGGACGAGGGCGACATCCGGGAGGCGGCGGAGTCAGTCGGATTCGACCGATTCGGGGACCTCGTCGACGACGACGAGATCGTGATCCTCGACAAGCGGGAGATGCTCAACGAGGCCAACTTCTCGACGGCGGTCGACAGGCTGCTCGACACCATCGAAGGGGAGTCGTTCGATCGATTGGTGCTGGATTCGCTGTCGATGTTCCAGCTATTCTTCGAGGACGAACACGAGGAACGGACGTACCTCCTCAAGTTCTCGGACATCCTCAAGGCGAACGGATTGACCTCGATCCTCATCAACGAACAGGGCGCGGTGTTCCCGGACACCGAGGTCGGGTTGGAGAACTTCCTCACCGACGGGAACATCCACTTCATCCAGACGCCGACGGATTCGGGGGTAAACCGGTACGTCTGGGTGGCGAAGATGCGAAAACAGGACATCGATACGGACATCTTCCCGTTGGATATCGGACAGGGCGGGATCACGGTCCACGAGCGGGCAGCCGGTTTCTCGATGATGAGCCGAACCGACGAGCAGTCGTTCTGAACGCCGGAGGCGGGATGATCGATCGACGAGCGATGCGCGGCTACCCGCCGGCCGAGAGGTCCTGCCACACGTCGTCAAGCCGGTTTTTCACCGCGGACCGTTCTTCGACCTCAACCGAGAACTCGTCCCGGAAGTCCACCTCGACTGCCTCCACCTGCCGACGGTAGGTCTTCACGCGTCGGTGTTCATCGGACAGGGGACGGTCATGGAGTTCGATCAGCTCCGCCTCCTCCAGTTCGTTGATGCGGCGGTAGCAAGTCGCGATCGGCACGTCGAGTTCCTCGCTCAGGTCCTGTGCGGACTTGGCATCCCCGGTCGCGGCCAGGATGTCCGTGTTGTACTTGTTCCCTAGCACCGTGATCAGGTCCGTCTCCGCCATTATTGCTATCAATCGTGAGTTTCGGATAAAAAAACACCGGTGCCGAACGAGTGTTTCTCCCGAATATTGGATATCTACTCGTGTGAGCGGCGGCTAGCGGCCTAACTACGAACGTCCGGCGACTCCCCTCAGTATCGATAGTAATACTCAAATCGACCGTGTCGATCGCGGAGCGTGGCGCTCATGCGGGTGGATCGGTCCCGGAACCAACGGGAACGGAACCGTCCCGAAGTCGTCGGTCGAAACCGTCCCTTCGGTAGGTTTTAACGCGCTGAACGGCTACGTTGGCGTATGCAATGGGACACGGATTGGGGACTGCGTGGACGGATGGTGCTCACGATGTTCCTCCTGTTCGCCCTCTACCTCGTCTTCGTCGCGTTCCTCACCCTCTACTTCGATGGCGGACTGCTCCCGCTGGTGATGCTCGGCGGATTCGCGATCGCACAGTACTTCTTCAGCGACAAGCTCGCGCTCCGGAGCATGGGCGCCCACAAGGTCGACCCGGAAGAGTATCCCGAACTTCACCGGACGATCGAACGACTCTGCCAGCAGGCGGACCTGCCGAAGCCGGCCGTCGCCGTTGCCGACACGCAGGTGCCGAACGCGTTCGCGACCGGTCGGAACAAGTCGAACGCAACCGTCGCGGTGACGACCGGCCTGCTCAAAAGCCTTGACCGGGACGAACTGGAGGGCGTGCTCGCCCACGAGCTCGCGCACGTCAAAAACCGGGACGTGATGGTGATGACCATCGCCTCGTTCCTCTCGACCATCGCCTTCTTCATCGTGCGCTGGGGGTGGCTGTTCGGCGGGAACAACCGCCAGGGCGGCGCGCCGGTGATCGTTGCCATCCTCGTCTCGCTCGTCGTGTGGGTCATCTCGTTCCTGTTGATCCGCGCCCTCTCGCGGTACCGCGAGTACTCGGCCGACCGCGGCGCGGCGGTCATCACCGGGAAGCCGGGCGCGCTCGCGTCCGCGCTGGTCAGCATCGACGGCCGGATGGACCGGGTCCCCAAGGAGGACCTCCGGGAGGAGGCCGAGATGAACGCCTTCTTCATCATCCCGATCCGGGCCGGGTTCATCGGTCGGGTCGCCTCGACGCACCCGCCGACCGAGAAGCGGATCGATCGGCTCCGGGAGCTCGAACGCGAGATGGAGACCGCCTGAAACGACCGTCCGACGGGGATTTTTAATCGATGCGTGCCCATCGTCGGCCGTGAGCGTCGTCGTCGCGGTCAAACCATCCGCGCGAAAGCGCAACGCGAAGGTCGGGCGGATCGTCTTCGAGGACGGCCCCCACCACGCCTTCGAGAGCCGCGCGGCCGCCGAGCGGTGGGCCGACGACCTCTCGACGGGCGACGGTCACGTCTGGGTTGCGCGCGCGCATCCGCAGGACGGGGGGGAGGCCGACCTCTATCTCCTCTCACGGGCGACGAACGCGAAACTGGAGGCCGCCTACGACAAGCGTCGACGGCGGCTCCGGGGCAAGTCCGACCCGGAACAGGAGTCGCTCGGGGGATAGTCGAGACGCTCGCGAAAGAGTCCGGATGCCCAAGGAACGGTTGGAACGCTCGGGCAGGAAAAACGGAGCGCCGAGGCGGAGATTTGAACTCCGGTGTCCGAAACGGACAGTAGATCTCGAATCTACCGCCTTGGCCAGGCTAGGCTACCTCGGCTCGATCCCACGTTCGCTGCTTCCGCTGTTATGGGTTTCGATCGTCGCCGGACTGCCGGAACTACCGGACGCGACAACCCTTTCATCGGCGCGCCTGTACCGGCCGTATGGACGTTCCCGAGGCGGCTGAGACCTGTTCCCGCGTGATCGACGAGGTCGGCAGCGCGGTCGTCGCCGACCGCGGGTTCCTCGAACGCGTCACCCTCGGGATCATCGCGCGCGGCCACGTGCTCCTCGAAGACGTGCCCGGCACCGGCAAGACCCTCTCGGCGCAGTCGTTCGCGACCGCGCTCGGGCTGGAGTTCTCCCGGATCCAGTTCACTCCCGACCTGCTCCCGTCCGACGTCACCGGGACGAACGTGTTCGACGAGAGCGACGGCTCGTTCGCCTTCTCGCCGGGCCCGATCTTCGCGAACGTCGTGTTGGCCGACGAGATCAACCGCGCCCCGCCGAAAACGCAGGCGGCCCTCCTCGAGGCGATGGAGGAGGGACAGGTCACCGCCGACGGCGAGACCCACGCGCTCCCCGACCCCTTTTACGTTATTGCGACTCAGAACCCCGTGGAGAGCGAGGGCGCGTTCCCGCTGCCGGAGGCACAGCTCGACCGATTCATGATCAAAACGTCGCTCGGCTACCCCGACGAGGACGGCGAGATCGAGATCCTCCGGCGGCGCGCCGGCCGGGTCGAACGGGCCCCGACCGTCGAACGGGTGCTCGACGCCGGGGCGGTCAACGACCTCCGGGCGGTGCCCGAGGCGGTCCGCGTCGACGACGACCTCCTCGCGTACATGGCGGCGCTCGCGCGGGAGACCCGCGGCGACCGCCGGGTCACCGTCGGGGTCTCGCCGCGGGGGACCCAGCGGCTGTTCGAGGCGTCCCGCGCCGCCGCAACGATCGCCGGGCGGTCGTTCGTCACGCCGGACGACGTGAAACGCGTCGCGGAGCCGGCGCTCGCCCATCGGCTGGTGTTGACCCCGGACGCGACCGTCAACGACGTGGACAAACACGACGTGATATACGACGTGCTCGACCGGGTCGGGGTGCCGACGGTCGAGCCGCCGGAGGCGGCGGACGCGTGATCGGTCGCGGATGACCGGTCGGTCGGGACCGGCGCTGCTCCCCGACCGGACCCGCCTACTCGTCCGGGGTGGCGTCCCGGTCGGCGAGCAGTTCCGAGGCCGACAACAACGACGCCAGTTCAACGTCGTGGTCCGCCAGCAGCTCGGTCGCCCCCTCCTCGCGATCGACGACGACGAGGACGCGGTCCACGACCGCCCCCGCCTCCCGCAGCGCTTCGACCGCGTCCAGGGCCGACCGTCCGGTCGTGGCAATGTCCTCCAGCACCACGACGCGCTCGCCGTCGGCGAGCCGTCCCTCGATCCGGTTGCCGGTGCCGTACTCCTTCGCCGACTTGCGCGCGATGACGTACGGGCGGCCGAGCTCCGCGGCGGTCACCGCGACGAGCGGGACGGCCCCGAGCGCGACCCCGGCCAGCTTCGCGTCAACCTCGGCCATACGGTCGGCGAACGCGTCGGCGACGAGCCGGAGGCTGTCGGGGTCGGTCTCGAACAGATACTTGTCGACGTAGTAGTCGCTCGTCCCCCCGTGTGACAGCTCGAACTCGCCGAATCGGACGGCGTCGGCCGCGCGTAGCGCCGCGATGAGTTCGCTCCGTCGGTCCTCCTCGGTCATATCCGATCCGGATCACGCAGCGATTATAAACCGGTCGAAACGGCGGGGGCGGCGGCCTACCGGTCGATCCCGCCCTCGCCCGCGACGACGCGTTCGACCTCGTCGGGCGTCACGACCGGTATGTCGCCGTCAACGGTGCGTTTGAGCGCCGCGGTCGCGGCCGCCCACTCCAGCGCGTCCCGGACGGTTCCGCCGTCGAGCCGCTTCGCAAGGAACCCGGCGACGAAGGCGTCACCCGTCCCGATCGTGTCGAACGTCTCGGACTCGAACACCGCCTGATCGGTGACCGTGCCGTCGCGGAGCGCGACCGCGCCCTCGCGGCCCCGCGTGACCACGACACAGTCGAACGCGTGGTCGGATGCGAGCCCGTGGGCGATATTGACGGCGTCGCCCTCGCGGTCGAGCACCTCCCGGGCGTCGCGCCGCGGGACGAACAGCACGTCGACGTGCTCGAACAGCGTCTCGTAGACGTCGCGCGCGGTCGAGGAGTCCCACAACTTTGCCCGGTAGTTCAGGTCGAACGACCGGGTGACGCCGGCGTCGCCGGCGAGCCGCAACAGTTCCGCCGTCGTCTCCCGGGCGGTCGCGGAAAGCGCCGGGGTGATCCCCGTCGTGTGGAACCGCGCCGCCGACTCGAACACGCCGGTCGGCAGTTCGGTCGGCTCGACGGTCGTGATCGCGGCGTCGGCGCGGTCGTATATCACGTTCGTCCCGCGCGGTTCGCCACCGTGTTCCAGGTAGTAGGTTCCGAGGCGGCTCTCGCCCGGATCGGCCCACGCGACGCCGATCCGAACGCCGTGACTCCGGAGTTCGCCGACGACCCGCCGGCCGAGCGGCGAGTCGGGGAGTTTCGAGATCCAGGCGGCGTCAACGCCGAGCCGCGCCGCGCCGACCGCGACGTTGCTTTCCGCGCCGCCGGCCTGGACGTCAAACTCCCGGGCCGTTTCCAGGCGTTCACCGCGAGGGGGTGAGAGCCGGAGCATCGTCTCCCCGAACGTCACGAGGTCCGTCACGCCGTCCACCCCGAGGGCACGGTCGTTGCGGTGGCCATGCCGCCCCATTGACGCCGGGAGGTAAAAGCGGCCCCGATCCGGCCGATCCGGGGTTCCGGCGTGGTCGGGACCGCGCTGCTCCGACGCGTTCGGCGTCCAGAGACGCTCGGCGTCCCGAGACCGTGGCGCGGACGCGGGGTCACCGGAACGCCGAGAGCAACACGACCCCGCCGAACAGCAACAGCGCGAGCGCCGCGATCGGCTGCCCGCCGGACGCGGCGACGTACGAGCCGTACACGACGGCCGCCGAGAGGGTGCCGACGAGCAGCGTCGTCGCCGCGTGGACCGCGACGTTGCGTCGGGTCCGCGCCGCCCGTCCGACCTGGCGGCCGAGCAGGACCCCGTGGTCGGCGACGTCCCACGCGACGGCGAGCGCGACGGCGGCCACGAGTAGTGGCTCGGCCCCGCCGCCCAGCGCCGCAGCGAGCGCGATGCCGACGACGCCGGCCGCTGCGGCCCACAAGAGGACGCGGCTGGAGCCAAGGGTCGACCCGGCGGCGACGCCGACGACCGACATCCCGACGACCGCCCCGCCCAGCGGCGCGGCGACCGTCCCCGCGGCCGTTGCCACCGCGGCGGCGACGAGACTCACGAGGACCGCCGACGTCGGCGGACGCGTGTCGCGTTCGGGACGGTCCGCCGGCGGCTCCCGCCCCTCGGCGGTGCTCATCGCGACCACCGTCCGTTCGCGTTCGCGACCGCGACCGGGAACGACCGGTCGCCCCACTCGATCGCGCGGAGCCCGGCGGTCCGGAGGTCGCGGATTCGCTCCCGGCGTTCGAGTGCGACGACCCGGCCACCCTGGGTCACGGACCCAGCGCCGCGTGGACCCGACGGCGTCGTCCCGGCCGATGTCGTCCCGGCCGACGTCGTCCCGGCGGCCGGCGTGGCGCCCGCGTCGTCCGACGCCCGGCCACCGGAGTCACCGTCCCCGGCCCCCGGGCTCGAGGCCGTCACCGTCACGTCCGGCGAGAGAACCGTGACGAGGTGGCCGTACGCGTCGATCCGGCGCGCGAGCGACGTCGGGTATCGGTCGACGAGCGGGCTGAAGAGCAACACCTGCGCGTCGCCCGGGAGCCGCCGCCGGAACCGGCGGAACCACAGCGATCCGTAGAAGGTGCCGTCAGCCGGCGTCGGCGCGAGTGCGGGGTCGGTCGCCAGCGTGTCGCGGCCCCGAACGGCGTGGTCGGTGCCGGCCCCGGGCGGGAGCCAGCAGTCGCGGGGGCCGACCGTCGCGATCCCGACGCGGTCCCCGTTGGCGAGCAGGGCGGTGAACGCCTGGCCGGCCGCCTCAACGCTCGCCTCAACGGCCGTATCGGCGTCCGGTCGCGACGCGACGTACGCCGCCTCCCGGGCGTCGATCAATAGGACGACCGTGGCGGCCCGTTCCTCGCGAAGTTCGAGCGTCGCCAGTTCGCCGGTCCGCGCCCGGCGGTTCCAGTCCACCCGTTTGAGCGGGTCGCCACGACGGTACTCCCGGGTGGCGAAGAACTCCACCCCGGAGCCGCCCATGTCGGTGGACACGCGGCCGTGGGAGACCGTCGTCAGTCCGCGGAGGGGGAGGTCGCCACCGGCGGCCAGTTCCGGCGTACACGTCAACCGGGTCGGCGTTTCGAGCTCCGTGATTCGCTCGCGCGCGCCGGCCGGATCGCGGGTGACGGCCCGGATCGTCTCCCACTCGTGGTCGCCGCGGCTCGCCCGCACCGTGTAACTGACCGTGACGCTCGCGCCGGGGCGAAGTGCGGTCGCGACCCGTGCGGGGCCGTCGACGACCTCGAGCCCCGGCGGCACCCCGTCGACGATCCGGAGGTCGAATCGGGACGCGTCGCCGACGTTCCGCGCGCGAAGCGTGACCGTCACCGCCTCGCCGGGGTCGGGCGTCCGGTCGCTCAGTCGCCGCGTGACCGCGAGCCGCGCCTCCCCCGCGTCGCCGAGGCGCGCGTAGAGGGCGAACCCGACCCCGGTCGCCCCGACGAGCACCGTTCCGGGATGCCGGAGAACGACGCCGACGCCGACGAACGCGAGCGCGACGCCGACGATCCCGACCCAGCGATCGGTGTCGAACGCCTCGAGCGCCCGGCGTTCGGTCGGGTCATCGGCGTCGGTCGATCCGCCGTCGTCGACGGCCGCGGTATCGCCTCCGGCGGCTCCCGCCCCCGTCGTTTGCGACCCGTCCCCGGACGCCGTCATGGGTCCACCCGTCGGTCGGACGAACTTCCGTCCGGCCGCTCCCGGTCCTCGGCCCGCTCCGACGGCGGTGGGTGTATCCGCTCCCCGCCGGCGAGGCGTTCGACCTCGTCGGTCGCGGCCGTCAGGCCGATCCGGAAGGTCGACCGTCGCGGAAGCCCGCCGCGGAGTTGGACGTAGATCGGGTACGACGCCGACCGTGTGAGGAACGCGGCGGCGGTCCGGTCGTCCGTCCACTCGCCGTCCTCGACGAGCGTCTCGGCGCGGTCCCGCGACAGGTCCCGCCCGCGGGCGACCGCCCGGACCGCGAGCGATCGGACCCGGGACCGCACCGTGTTCTTGGCCCCCCGACCGCGACGCCCCGGCAACGTCGCCCGCGCGATCCGCCGGTCGAGGTCGGTCCCCGGGACGGTCGCGGGGTCCCGTCGTTCCGGCTCCCCGAGGTCGGTCGTCCGTCGCTCCCGGCCGCGGCGCACGCTCACGTACCGAACCCCCTGAAGCACGCCAAGGATACCGATGGCCGTCACGATGGCCGACGAGAGGTCGAGCGCGCCCGCGAGCCCCCGGTCGACGAGGACCGCAAAGCCGGCCGCGACCGCCGCGACGCCGAGGACGACGAGCGCCCGCACTACCGGTCCCCCCCGTGTTTCGTCTCGATCCGGCGGAGCGCCTCGACGGCCCGACGTTCCCGGTCATCGGTCGGGTCCGCCCCGCCGTATCGCACCCGCTCGAACACGTCCGTGAGCTGATCGACGGGCTCCTCGTCGACGCCGGCGTCGACCGCGGCGGCCGCGAACTCCGTGGGCGTCGACGACGTCGGACGGTCGACGTCGAGCACCGTCGTCATCCGTCGCCACGCGTCGTACACCTCGTTGTTCGCCGTCGCCGACTCGATCCGGTCGGCCGCCTCGCCCGCGGTCCGTGCGACCTCGGCGAGGTCGGGGTCGGCGGTGTCGGGGTCATCCGGCTCGGTCCCGTCCGCCGTTCCGTCCCCCTCGTCGTCGCCGGTCGACGTCACCAACAGGAGCGTGCTGACGATCAGGGCGACCACGACGACGGCGACGAACAGCAGCTCCGGGGTCGAAACCGCCCCCGAGCCGTCTCCGAACCCGGTTCCCCCGCCGCCGCCGACGGGGAGGAACCGTTCGCCGTCGCCGGCGAGGCCGAGTTCGGCCTCGAAGGTGGCATCGGACGGGCGACAGACGGACAGCAGGTACCATATCACGCCCACCGGGAACCCGACGGTGCCGGCGACTACGGCCCCGGCGAACGGGGATCCGCTTTCGTAGTACGCGAGCGCCCCGACGGCGAGGAGTCCGACGGCGAACAGGAGCAACGCCGGGGGGTCACGGAGGAACTCGTAACACACCGGCGGGACCGAAAGAACCGGCTGGCCGCCCACCGTCTCGGAGGGGCCGACCTCGGCCGTATCCGCCGTCGGTCCGGCGCCGCCGGCGCCGCCACCGGCACCGAGTCCGCCGCCGTCGACGGTGACCGCCGTGTCGAGGGTCGCGGCCGCGACGCCGAGCGCGACGACCGCGAGGAGGGCCAGAACGGCGGCGGAAAGCGTCTCACGCTTCACGCGGATAGATGTGCGCTCGCGTGGGTATACCTTTCGCCGGCGGCGGGTCGTCGGTCGAGGCGACGAGACCGCACCGGCGCTGCTCGGGTCGTGCCGCTCGCCCACCCGGTTACCTCCCGGAGCCGTGTTCGTCCCCCGTTCCCGCCACCGCGTCGTCGAGCGGCGTCGTGGGGAACAACGACGCCACGTCGGGGGCCGGGTCAACGAGCCGATAGGCGGTCCCGTCGCGTTCGACGACCCCGGCCGTCACCAAATGATCGAGGTGCGCGAACGCCTCCCCGGGGCCGTGAAGGATATGGATCCCGCGCAGGTCGCCGAACAGATCGGCGGAGACCTCCCACGCGGTCGCCGGCCCGGATCGGAGCGCGTCGATCACCCGCCGGGTCCGGTCGCGATGGTGGTCGAGGATCGCCGCCGCCCGGCGACTCGGGTCGTCGATCCGATCACGGTGCCCGGGGTGGGCCGCGTCCCAATCGCGGTCGACGATCCGGGCGAGGCTCCCGACGTGGGCGGCGAGCGGGTCGTCGATCCTGACGTCGGCCCCGCCGACGTTCGGGGTGTACTGTGGGAGCAGCGCATCGCCGGTGAACGCCTCCGTGGGGTGGCTCCCGGGTTCCGCCACGGATGCTTCCGTGGACTCGTCGGTCGACCGATCGTCACTCGCCACCCCGCCCGCCCGTCCCCCCCGGTCGGCCGGGTCGTGACCGGGAATCGCGCGCGGGTCGAAGGCGAACGCGGAGAGCCCGGCCGTGTGCCCGGGCAGGTGAACCGCCTCCAGCGTGAGGTCGCCGACGGAGAGCATCTCGCCGTCGACGAACGTGGTCACGCGCGCGTCACGGCCGCGAAGCCCGCCGACGGCCGCGAAGAACTCCGTCACCCGGTCGCGGGCCTCGCTCGGCAGCCCCCACCCGTCGAACGTCGCTCGCTGGGTCGCCGGATCCGTCGAGAAGTGTGGCTCGCTCCCGTCCACCAGCGGCGCGTCCGTTTCGTGGACGAACACCTCGGCGTCGCCCGCGGCCTGGATTTTGCCGGCCAGCCCCGCGTGGTCGGGGTGCCAGTGGGTGAGAAACACCGCGTCGACGTCGCCGAATCCGACGCCGTGGGCCGCGAGCCCCTCGCGGAGTTCCTCGCGCACGTCCGGGGTCGCGATCCCCGTGTCGACGAGCGCCGTCGTCCCGGCGTCGAGCAGGTAGACGTCGTTCGCGCCCTCGAAGACGGTGTTGCCGAGCTGGATCCGCTTCACGACCGTCGATCGGCGGGCGCCCTTTTGAGGGTTGCTACCGCCGGGACGCGGCGTGGCTACCGGGGTCGCGTCCCCGTCCACGCGTTCCGCCCCTCTCACGGCGATCTACGCACGAACGTGGGTATGGAAAGACATTAGAGCCGGAGCGATAACCAGATAAGTGAATGAGTCTGTCCGAGACGGACCACGAGCTCGTGACCGCGGAGCTCGGCCGGGAGCCCACGCCGGCGGAGACCACGCTGTTCGAGAACCTCTGGAGCGAGCACTGTGCGTACCGCTCGTCGCGCCCGTTGCTGTCGGCGTTCGGGAGCGAGGGCGACGCGGTCGTCGTCGGTCCGGGCGACGACGCGGCCGTGCTCGCGCTGCCGGACCCCGACGCGGCGAACCGCCCGACCGCCGAGCGCGACCTGGACGACTACGGCGACACCTACCTCACGTTCGGGATCGAGAGCCACAACCACCCCTCCTACGTCGACCCGTTCGACGGGGCCGCCACGGGGATCGGCGGCATCGTGCGGGACACGATGAGCATGGGCGCGTACCCGATCGCCCTGCTCGACTCGCTGTACTTCGGCGGCTTCGGAAGCGAGGAGTCGCGATACCTCTTCGAGGGCGTCGTCGAGGGGATCGCCCACTACGGCAACTGTATCGGCGTCCCCACGGTCGGCGGCAGCGTCGCGTTCCACGGCGGCTACGAGGGGAACCCCCTCGTCAACGTCGCCTGCGTCGGGATCACGGACGCGGACCGGCTCGTCACCGCGACCGCCAAGGAGCCCGGAAACGCGCTGGTGCTCGTCGGCAACGCCACCGGACGGGACGGACTGGGCGGCGCGTCGTTCGCGAGCGAGGACCTCGCCGAGGACGCCGAGACCGCGGACCGCCCCGCCGTTCAGGTGGGCGACCCCTACGCCGAAAAGCGGCTGATCGAGTGTAACGAGGCACTCGTCGATGAGGGGCTGATCGTCTCCGCCCGCGACCTCGGCGCGGCCGGACTCGGCGGGGCCTCCGCCGAACTCGTCGCCAAGGGCGGGCTCGGCGCGCGGATCGAACTCGGCGCCGTCCACCAGCGCGAGCCGAACATGAACGCCCTGGAGATCCTGCTGGCCGAGAGCCAGGAGCGGATGTGTTACGAGGTCGACCCCGACGACGTCGACCGCGTCCGCGCGCTCGCCGACCGGTTCGACCTCGGCTGTTCGGTCATCGGCGAGGTGACCGAGGGGAACTACGTCTGCGAGTTCGAGGGCGACGCCGTCGTCGACGCCGACGCCGAGTTCCTCGCCGACGGCGCCCCGATGAACGACCTCGCGACCGCGGAGCCGGTCGAGCCCGAGCGCGATCTGCCGGCACCCGATCTCGAGGCAGTCCTCGAGACGGTCGTCGCCGATCCCACCACCGCCAGCAAACGGTGGGTGTACCGCCAGTACGACCACGAGGTCGGGACGCGGACGGCGATGAAACCCGGCGACGACGCGGCGATCATCGCGATCCGTGAGGCGGCCGCAGGGGCGTCCCCGGTCGACTCGGAACCGGTCGGAGGCGGAAACGCGGACGAGCAGGATGGGAACACGACCGGCGTCGGCCTTGCGCTCTCGTCGGGAGCGAATCCCCGATGGACGAGCGTCGCGCCGTACGACGGCGCCCGCGCGGTCGCACTGGAGAACGCGACGAACCTGGCGGCGAAGGGGGCTGCCCCGTTGGCGGCCGTCGACTGTCTCAACGGCGGCAACCCGGAGAAATCGGACGTGTACGGCGGGTTCGCGGCGATCGTCGAGGGGCTCGCGGACGCCTGTATCGCCCTCGACACGCCCGTCGTCGGCGGCAACGTGTCGCTGTACAACGACAGCGTCAAGGGGCCGATTCCGCCGACGCCGACGCTCGCGATGCTCGGAACGAAGGCCGGCTACGACGCGCCGCCGGTCCGTCTCGACCCCGCGGTCGCCGATGAGTCCACGCTGCTGCTCGTCGGTCCCCCGGGCGACGCGCTCGGCGGGTCGGCGTACCTCGCTGCGGCCGGCGGGAGCGACCGGTTCCCGACGCTGCCCGACGACCCCGCCGACCTCGTCGCGTCGCTCGCGGCGGTCGCGCGACACGAGGGAACGGTCGCGACCCACGACGTGAGCGACGGGGGGATCGCGGTCGCACTCGCCGAACTCGTCGACGAGGGCGTGGGCGTGGACGTCAGCCTGCCGGACCACCTCGCGGCCTTCGAGGAGACGCCGGGGCGGCTCATCGTCCAGACGACCGCGCCGAACGCGGTCGCGGACCTCGCTGCCGACGTGCCCATCGTCCGACTCGGCGAGGTGACGACCGACGGGACGCTCTCGCTCTCGGTCGGCGACGAGTCGCTGGTCGCCGACGCGGGCACGATCAGCGAGCTCCGCGGCGTGATCGAGCGCGAACTCGCGTGATCCGACGGGAGGGATCCCCTCGGACGGGAGGGCAGCCACTCCCGAGTGGGATCCCGGCGGATCGAAAACGAACGACACGCTTTTAGGCCCTCCTAAAATAAGGAGTGACGACCACGGGACGCCGGCTCACGGCGCCCGACCACAATGGCACACAGCGAACGGACCGAATCCGAGCGACCGACCGACCGCGTTCGAGGGACGCCACCGTCCACCGCCGACCGTTCCGCCGCCGACCGTTCCGCCACGGGAAGCGGCGCCGGCGTGGGGTCCGTCGGCGACGGCCACGCCGAGGACGGCGTCGCCGCAGGCGGGTCGGCCGACGAGGCGTCCACGGGGGTCGGAGCCGCGAAGCCGGCCCTGCGGCTGACCGACGTCAGCAAGGAGTTCGGTCCCGAACGAGCGGTCGACGGCGTCTCGCTCGACGTTCGCCCCGGCGAACTGCTGACGTTTCTCGGCCCCTCCGGGTGCGGGAAGACGACGACGCTCCGGCTGATCGCGGGGCTCGACGAGCCGAGCGAGGGGACCATCTCGCTCGCCGGCGAGACGGTCGCCGGCGAGACGGTCGCCGGCGGCGGGTCGTTCGTCCCGCCGGAGCGCCGCGACGTCGGGATCGTCTTCCAGAACTTCGCGTTGTTTCCGCACCTCACCGTCCGCGAGAACATCGCGTTCGGGCTGAGCGACGCGGACGACGCCGAGACGGCGGCGCGGGTCGACGACCTCCTCGACCTCATCGACATGCCCGAACACGGGGCCAAAACCCCGGATCAGCTCTCGGGCGGGCAGAAACAGCGGGTGGCGCTCGCTCGGTCACTCGCGCCAGAGCCCGACGTGCTCCTGCTCGACGAGCCGTTCTCGAACCTCGACGTCCGCCTCCGCGTCGAGATGCGCGAGGAGGTCCGTCGGATCCTGAAGGCGGCTGGCGTCACGGCGGTGTCGGTCACCCACGATCAGGAGGAGGCGCTCTCCATCTCCGACCGCGTCGCCGTGATGAACGACGGCTCCATCGAACAGGTCGGTCGTCCGGAGAGCGTCTTCGAGCGGCCCGAATCGAAGTTCGTCGCTTCCTTCCTCGGGCGGGCGTCGTTCCTCGAAGGCTGTCTCTGTGACGGGCAGGTCGAAACGGGCGTCGGACGGTTCGACGCCGCCGCGCTGGAGGGGTACGACACGGTGTACGACGGCGCGCCGGTCGACGTGCTCGTCCGGCCGGACGACCTCCGGGCGACGCCGGCGGTACCCGACGTCGCCGACGGCGTCGTCGTCTCCAGACAGTACGTCGGCCCCTCGTTCATCTATCGGGTCGAGTTGTCGTCGGGCGACACCGTCCACTGCCTCCACAACCACGTCGAGGAGTTCGACCTCGACGAACCCGTGACCATCGAGCTGACCGCGGACCACCCGCTGGCCTGGTATCCGCGGGGGCCCGGCGGCGACGATACGGACCCGACGGAGTTCTCCACCGTCGACGTCGGCGACGACTGTCGGAGTCGGTGAGCCGACCGGGCCGGGAGGTCCGAGTCGAGACCGTCCGATGCCGAGACGAGTGTGGCGTCGCTCGCGAGGCGGGTTCTCGGTCCCCCGCGAACGGCCGCTCCCGCCGTTACAGCGACACTACTGCGGGGAGCACGTACGCGACGAGGAGTCCGAGAAGGGTGACGGCGGCCCCGATGCCGACCTCGCGGCCGCCGAACGACTGCATCGGGGCGGTCACGCGCTCGTCCGAGTCGACCTCCTGTGAGTGATCGGCCATGGCGACGGGTGCGGCCGCGGGGTACAAAAGGTCACCTGAACCATCCGAGGCGGTCCCCGAGTTCGACGCCGGGACGAGCCCGCGCGTCCCCGCTTGACAACCCTTAAGCCCGCCAGTTCGCTATCCGAACGCAATGAGAGTCGTCGTTTCCATCGGCGGGAGCGTGCTCGCGCCGGAACTCGAATCCGAGCGCGTCGCCGCCTACGCCGGCGCGCTCGACCGGCTGGTCGCGGGGGGGTGCGACCCGGGCGCCGTCGTCGGCGGCGGGGGGGTCGCCCGCGAGTACATCACGACCGCGCGGGCGCTCGGCGGGGACGAGGTCCAGCTCGACGAACTCGGGATCGGGGCGACCCGGCTCAACGCCCGCCTGTTGATCGCCGCGCTCGAGGACGCGGCGGCCCCGTCGCCGGCGACGGGGTACGACGAGGCGGCGAGCGCGCTCCGTCGCGGCGAAATCCCGGTCATGGGTGGGATGACCCCGGGGCAGACCACCGACGCGGTCGCCGTCGCGCTCGCGGAGTCCGTCGACGCCGATCTCCTCGTCTTCGCGACGAGCGCCGACGGCGTCTACGACGTCGACCCGAACAGCCACGACGCCGCGGCACGGTTCGACGAGCTGTCGCCGGCGGAGCTGGTCGACGTCGTCTTACCGATGAGCCGGGACGCCGGCGCGTCCGCCCCGGTCGACCTCCTCGCGGCGAAGCTGATCGGCCGCGCCGGGATCCGGGCGGTCGTACTCGACGGAACCGACCCGACCGACGTCGTCGACGCCGTACTCCATGGGGACCACACGGGCACCGATATCGTCCCCGACGGGAGCTCCGAGCCGCCCGCGTGGACGGGAGAGCGATGACCGACGAGTCGACCCACGACGACTCCCCGCATATCCTCTCTGACCGGGGGAGTGGGGGGGGCGATGCGGGTGACGCGAGCGACAGGGACGGTGCGGGTGACGCGGGCGATGTGGGCGCCACGAGCGACGCGGACGAAGCCGACGGGTTCCATGCCTTCTGGGCGGACGTCATCGCCGACGAGGTCGAATCGCGCGATCCGACCGACCCGATCGTGATCAAGGGCGGCGTCTCTCCCTCGGGGGTCGCCCACCTCGGCAACGTGAACGAGGTGATGCGCGGCTACTTCGTCGCCGGGGTCCTCCGCGAGCGCGGCCACGAGGTTCGACAGGTGTTCACCTCCGACGACAAGGACCCCCTCCGGAAGCTCCCCCGGAAGCTGGCGAACCCGGACGGGGAGATCGTCGGCCTCGGGGACGTGGACGCGGGTGCGCTCGGCCGGAACCTCGGGAAGCCGTACACCGCGATCCCGGACCCCTTCGGCGAGCGGGAGTCGTACGCCGCCCACTTTGCGGCGCTCCTGCGTTCGGACGCCGAGCGGCTCGGCGTCCCGGTGGAGATGGCGTCGAACACCGCGCTGTACGCCGAGGGCGCGTTCGACGACGCGGTCCGGACCGTCCTCTCGGACCTCGACGGGGTCCGCGAGACGCTCGGGCAGTATCAGGACAAGGTCGACGGCGAGTACGTCCCGTTCAACCCGGTCTGTTCGGCCTGCGGGACGGTGACGGAGACGGTGACCGACGTCGACCTCGACGCCGAAACGGTCGAGTACAGGTGTACCGACCTCGAGGTCGACGGCGATACCATCGAGGGGTGTGGCCACGAGGGAACGGCCACGTTCCGCGAGGGCAAGCTCCCGTGGCGGCTGGAGTGGCCCGCCCAATGGGACGTCCTCGACGTCGACTTCGAGGCGTTCGGCAAGGACCACGCCGAGGGGTCGTGGCCCTCCGGCGTCGACCTCGCGCGGACCGTCCTCGGGATCGAACCGCCGGTACCGATGGTGTACGAGTGGTTCACGCTGGGCGGCGAGGCGCTCTCCTCGTCCGCGGGCAACGTGATCACCGTCCCGGAGATCCTGGCGGTTCTCGAACCGGCGGTGGTCCGGTACTTCTTCGCGCTCCACCCGAAGCGGGCCCGCGACCTCGATATCGAGCGGATCGACCAGCTGGTCGACCGGTTCGACCGGTTCGAGCGCGCGTACTTCGGCGGGGTCGACGACCCGGCGCTAACCCGGTTCGCCGAGCGGGCGTACCCGTTCGTCGTCGGCCGCGTCGATGACCCGCCCACGGAGAAGCCGGTTCGGCTCCCCTACACCTTCGCGGCCGTCCTCGGGATGGTCGACGACCCGGCGTTCCGCGAACGCCTCGCCCGCGACGAGGGGCACATCCCGGACGACGCCCCGAAATCGGCCGTCGAGGCGGCGCTCGCCCGCGTGGAGAAGGCGCGCAACTGGGCCGAGCGGACCGGCAACGAGTACGACTACCGGCTTCAGGCCGAACTTCCCGACGTCGAGTTCGCCGACGACGTGGCGGCCGCGCTCGACGACCTCGCCGACTTCGTCGCCGCGGGCCACGACGGCGAGGCGATCCAGGGGGAGATGTACGAGACCGCCCGCGACCACGAGA
Organism: Halorubrum sp.; assembly: GCA_028275105.1. GTDB lineage: Archaea > Halobacteriota > Halobacteria > Halobacteriales > Haloferacaceae > Halorubrum. The sequence goes on along the minus strand of JAQCNI010000074.1, from coordinate 4,139 downwards.
TCGAGATCGCCGACTTCTTCCAGGCCGGGTATCGGCTCTTCTTCGACGACACGCAGGGGCCCCGGCTCGGCGAGTTCCTCGGGGAATTAGAGCGCGAGTACGTCGTGAACCGACTTCGACGGGAGGCGTGAATGGGGGAGGACCACTCGCTCGACGAGTTCGTCGGCGCGGGGTCCGAGAAGTCCGACGGGGCCGACGTTGCCGGCGGTGACGGGACCGACGGCGACGAGACCGACCTCGGGGACGATCCGGCTGCCCCCGCGACCGACGCGGTCGACCCCGCAAGCGACGCGGTCGACCCCGCAAGCGACGCGGTCGACCCCGCGACGGCAACGTCGGCGTGGGCGGGTGACGGGGGAGAGTGCGAGCGCTGTGACGGGACGGCGGCCCGTCGCTGGAACGACGACGGGGAGTTCGTCTGTCCGGACTGTAAGGAGTGGTGACGGTCGAGGTCCGGAGGGGGCCCTGAACGGGGAGAGTCGAAACGGAAGCGGACGAAGTCGCGGGTATCGGGTCAATACGGCGGGTTCGTCTACGACAACTCGTCGATCGTCTCGACGACGGCGTCGGCGAACTCGCTGGTGGCGACCTTCTCGCCGCCCTCGATCTGCCGGTGGAGGTCGTAGGTGACGGTCCCGCTCCCGATCGTCTCCTCGACGGCGTCGCGGACGAGGTCGGCGGCGTCCGTCCAGCCGAGGTAGTGGAGCATCTCGCGGCCGGAGAGGATCATCGCGGTGGGGTTCACCTTGTCCTCGCCGGCGTACTTGGGTGCGGAGCCGTGGACCGGCTCGGCGAGACAGCGACCGTGACCCCGGTTGATCCCGGGTGCGATGCCGAGTCCGCCGATCTGCGCGCCGGCGGCGTCCGAGAGGTAGTCGCCGTTAAGATTCATCGTCGCGATGACCTCGTAGTCGGCGGTGCGGGTGAGCTGCTGTTGGAGCATGTTGTCCGCGATCCGGTCCTTGACCACGACCGTCCCGTCGGGCTGCTCGCCGTCGTGCTCCTCCCAGAGCTCGTCCTCGGTGATGAGTTCGTCGCCGTACTCCTCGTCGGCCAGCTCGTAGCCCCAGTCGCGGAACGCCGCCTCGGTGAACTTCATGATGTTCCCCTTGTGGACGAGCGTCACGGAGTCGCGGTCGTTCGCGAGCGCGTAGTCGAACGCCTCGCGGATGAGCCGCTTGGAGCCGAACTCGGAGATGGGCTTGACGCCGATGCCGACCGGGCCATCGTGGATGACGTCGGCGATATCCATGTCCTCCTCGAGGAACTCGCGGACCTGCTCGGCCCCGTCGGTGCCGGCCTCCCACTCGATGCCGGCGTACACGTCCTCCGTGTTCTCCCGGAAGGTGATCATGTCCATCTCCTCGGGATTCTTCACCGGCGACGGGACGCCGTCGATGTAGTACGTCGGGCGGACGTTCGCGAACAGGTCAAGCGTCTGGCGGAGCGCCACGTTCAGCGAGCGGAACCCGGCGCCGACGGGCGTCGTCAACGGCCCCTTGATCGCGACGCGGTGCTCCCGGATTGCGCTCACGGTGTCGTCCGGGAGGTTCTCGCCGTACTTGTCCCGGGCGGAGCCGCCGGCGTACACCCGCATCCACGCGATCGATCGGCCGGTCGCTTCGGCCGCGGCGTCGAGCACCTTCTGGGCGGCCGGCCCGACGTCGGTCCCGATTCCGTCGCCGTGGATGATCGGGACGATCGGATTCGCCGGAACGTCGAGTTCGCCGGTTTCCTCGTCGGCAAGCGTAATCGGCTTCCCGTCTTCGGGGACTTCGACCTTATCGTAGCTCATAGCGGTCGGGGATTCAGCCACCGCGGTAAAGTGCCTGCCGTTTTCCCTGCGGGCCGGACCGAGGACGCCGGCGACCGGTCGTCTGCCCCCGTCGGCGGCCGGTCGTCAATCCCCCCCGGCGGCCGGTCGTCAACCCCCCCGGCGGCCGGTCGTCCGCCCGCATCGGACCGCGGTTCACTCGGAATCGACCCGCACGTCGTGTTTTCCGGCCCACCGGTACCGGCGGCCGCCCCAGATGAACGTCCGGCGCGCGAACGCGTACACCAGCAGCGGCGGGGTCGCCAGGACGGCCGGGGCCGCGAGCAGGAACGACGGTCGCCGGAGGCCGGCCCACGCGTACGTCGCCGCCGAAAGTAGCGTCACGCCGGCACCCGTCGAGAGCGGAGCGAGGAGACACAGCGCCGCGAGGCCGACCGCGAGCACGACGTCGGCCACGACTGCCCGGGGCGCGTGGTGCCTGACGATCCACACGAACCGGACGTACCGCTCCAGCGACGCCCGGACCGACCCGCCAGCCGGGACGATCCGCGTCCGTTCGACGGCGGTCACGTCGAGGTGTTCGCCGAGCGTACCGTCGTCGCTGACCGTCCGGCGGAGGTCCGCGAGGAACGCCGCCTCGTCGAGGTCGTCCCGCTCGAAAATGACTGCCCCACCCCACGGGATCCCGGCGAGGAACACCGGGATCGTCCCGCCGACGACGTACGCCGGCTCCAGGAGGACGCCGAGCGGGTCGCGGCCGACGAACGCCGGGAGTTCGGTGGTGGGGCCCTGCCGGTCGTAGTCCGCGTGGAGCGTCGCGAGCCAGTCCGGCGGCCGGGCGAAGTCGTCGTCGGTCCAGACGATCCGGTCGTGAGTGGCCGCCGCCATGCCCGCGGCGATCGCGTTCGCCTTCCCCGAGCACCCGTCGGGCTCGCCGGCGAGGACGATCCGGACGTTCTCGGGCGTGTCCCCGCGTCGGTCCGCGACCGGGTCGTCGGCCGTGTCCGCGATCACGAGAAGCTCGTCGTCGGGAGCCAGTTGCGCCGCGACCGCCCCGCAGGCGTCGGTCCAGCGAACGGTCGGAAGGAGCACGGAGGTCGGCGGGGCGTCGCTCACGGGGAAGAGTTCGGACGCCGGAAACAAAAAGCGGCGGACAACGATCGACGCCGGCGATCGGCCGGTTCGGCCGGTTCGGCCGGTTCGGCCGGTTCGGCCGGTTCGACTCTCCGATCGACTGGCGGGCGACGGCCCGGTCAGCGTCCCGGTCCGACCGCCGTCAACGCGTTCCGGGGAGTTATACGGGTGCTCGCGGACCGGTGAAGCATGCGCGTGATGGCCCACGGCGGCGCTGGCGGCGTTCCCGACGAACCGGCGCCCCGGCAGGCGGTCCTCGACCGGGCGGCCGAAACCGGCGCCGCGGCCGCGACCCCGCTCAACGCGGTCGAGTCGACGGTGCGGACGCTGGAGTCGAGCCCGCGGTTCAACGCCGGCGTCGGCGGTGCGGTCCAGTCGGACGGCGTCGTCCGCACGGACGCGGGCGTGATGACCTCGGACCGCGCGGTCGGCGCGGCCTGCTCGATGCCGGGCGTCGAGCATGCGGTCTCGGTCGCCCGCGTCGTCATGCGGGAGACGCCACACGTCCTCCTCTCGGGGGACCACGCCGTCGCGCTCGCGGAGGACTTCGGCGTCGAAACCGATGTCGACCTCCTGACCGACGGGACGCGGGCCGAGTACGAGGCGGCGTCGCCGCCGGACGGCGGGCCGGCCGAACATCTCGACTGGCTGGAAACGCGGTTCGGGGAGGGCCCCGGCTCGAACGCCCCCGACCACGACACGGTCGGTGCGATCGCGTCGGACGGGGAGACGTTCGCGGCGGCGACGTCGACGGGCGGGCGGTCGTTCGCGCTCGCGGGCCGGGTCGGCGACGTCCCGCAGGTCGGCTCGGGGTTCTTCTGTACCGACGTCGGGGGGGCGAGCGCGACGGGGGCCGGCGAGGACATCGTCCGGGTCACGCTCTCGCGGCACGCCGTGGACCTGCTGGCCGACGGGGTCGACGCCGAGACCGCCGCCGACCGGGCCGTCGCGGCGTTCGACGACGTGACCGGGTCGTCGGCGGGGGTCATCGTGCTGGGGGAGGCGGGCGCGGGGAGCGCGTTCAACGCCGAGGGGATGCAGACGAGCGTCGCTCTCGAGAAGTGAGCGATTCGATCGTTTGGGTGAACTGCCTCGGGGTCAAGCCCCGAGGCTTCCCGTGGGTTAGTCGGATACTCCCATCCGACCATCGGCTTGATAGCCTCGGGCGGTCGGGTGGGTCACGGTCGGGGCGTCCACGGCCCCCGATGCCTGCCGTCGCACCTTCCGAACA
>JAQCNI010000072.1 GCA_028275105.1 Halorubrum sp. | reverse complement strand
GACTCCGCTCGTGCCACCGGCTCGTTTCGACGGTACGCTCGATGTACACCGGGATTCGGTCGGCCGCTGCCTTGATCGCAGGTGGTCGCTCCGTCTTTACTCCCCCGTCTGTGCTGATTTCCCAGGCGGGCCCAGCCTCGTCCGTCGTTACTGTCGGAACCACAGACCGCGTCTGTGGCCGATAGCTGCCGACCCACGCGTATGGCCAGTGTGCGCCCGCGAACTCGAGGAGGATCTCTCTGAGCTCCGCCCGGGATTCGGCGCCGGCGATCCGGCCGACCGCTCGGCACCAGCGTGTCAGGTACTCGTCGGTCCGTGAGAGCGTGGCTTCGCGATCCCGGGCCTCCTCGCTCAACTCGTCGGCGTGCGTCCGGTATTTTGCCTGCTGGATCGCAACGGCGACGGAGTTCGCTACCGACCCGACGAACTCGGGGACATCCGGGCGCGCCAGAGGCTCTGTCGCGGCGATGACCACGAGCCCGAGCGAATTAATCGGTACCGCGAGCGTCGGGGTGCCGGCATCGTCGGCGACCCATGCTACCTTCTGTGTCGCAAACGCCTGCCAGAACGCCGAGTCGTCGGGCGTCACTGTCTCGGGAAACGACCCTGCTCCGTCGGCGGCGGCTGCTATCCGTTCGAGAACGCCGTCGTTCCAACAGTACATACCTACCGAGTCGGTGCCGGTGCCCGCAGCGACTGCCTCTACCCCGGCCTCACACGCCTCCGCTTGTGTGCGGACGTCGAGCAGGCCTGCCGCGAGCTGTGATAACGCCGTCAGCCGCCGAGCACCGTCGCCTGAGGCGTTCGATGCCGCTCGTCGCTCCAGCTCCGAGAATGTGAGCGGTGCCTTCTCAACGTAGTTATCGGTCGGATTATCTGCGTCAACCGTCTCTGAACTGTCGGCCGCCTCCTCGTCTGGGGGGATTCGAGTGGTGGTGTAGATTCGCATGCGGTGGGTCGCTCTTCACACTGCGGTCACGCGAGGGAACGTTGTCGCACAACGCGTCTCGTGCCTTCTCAACTCGTCAATAAGCCTGGCTAATCGTTGCGGATCACCACGGATCGCGTCTGATGATTACCCTCACGGTCGAGCCGTACAGAACCCGCACCTGACAGCTCTGGAACCGGAACGTCGCCGCGGGGAGCCAGTTGCTGCCGTCCGTGGCCTTGGATTTGAACAGGCCGTTGAGGTTATCGGTGTTGACGAAGTGATACAACGGCGGCGTCTCGGAAAGCTCCGGCCACTCGTCGATGGCCTCCGTGACGGAGAGAATGACGGCTTCTGCGACGTTGACCGGGCGGTCGAACTCTCGTACCAGATCCGTCTCCGTCGTCCACCCCGACGCGGGAACGTGGTCCGTCTGTTCGCCGGCCGGTGGCGGTGGGTTCGGACCCCTGTGTTTACTCATACCGTGATATACGAACTACGACAACCTGTCGTCTGTCCCTCTAAGTATCGAAGCCGCGTGTCGGGTGCCGATGTGTATCGCAGTTAATCACCGAGCGGTCGCCGACACGGATGACGGCCGAGCGGTCCGTGCGTGAGGCGCTGTCGAAACGTGACGGCGCAGGCCGGGTCGCGTTACAACAACGTCAGCAACAACAGAAAGCTCACCCCCAAGACGACCGCGGTGTACGCCCAGAGCGCGACGTGGTGAAAAAGAGATACTCCTCGCATACCGTCTCAGGTCCCCGCGGTTCGACTCGTCGACGGGCGCTGACCGGGGTCGGGCGATCCCGAAAAAGGTGGCTCACGCCGGTTCGTGGTCCGCTGTCTGTCTCGCGGACCCCGCCGGTCGAGGGGCCCCGTCGCCAGTCCGAGAACTGTTGTCGCCTCGCGGACAGTCATCGCGCATCCCGCGTCCGCGAGTCCGGTCGCGCGGTGTCGTTTCGAGTCGATTGCGCTCGCGACGGCGCGGAGCCGCGTCGGTCCCACACCATCTGACGATCCGGAGGCGGTCGTCCCCAACAGTCGGGAGTATGCGTGGTTCGCGCCGCGGCCCGGAGTGGCTCCGTGTCGGTCGCAAGTCGGCGTCGTCATACGAGTGGACGTCGCCGGCGGCACACGACGGTTGCCGGTATGTGTATCGCTGTGCGGTGGCTCGTGCCGATACACATCGAAGCACCGGTTCGGGCCGGTGTCTCGCGACGGACGGGCAGCACGGTCGGGGCCGGCGCGACACCGGATCGGCAGACGGCCCGTCGATCACGCGGTCGGCTCAGCCGAAGTGTTCCTCGAGGAGTTTGCGTTCTGCCGCCCGCAGGTGTTGGCTGAACGTCGACTGTGCGATGCCGAGCTCCGTGGCGACCGTTGTCGCGTCGTTGTCCCGCGGCAAGTCGAAGTATCCCGCGTGGAAGGCCATCTGGAGGACCTCTCGTTGTCGGTCCGTCAGGCGGTCGCCGAGGGGGGCAACGGGCGTCGGGTCCGTCTCCCAGTCGACGGACGTGTCGCGTTTCGCGACCAGTTCGACGCCGTCGAGCGCCGCGGTGACGTCCTCGACGTACTCGCGAACGTCCCGCTCGGACGGCAGTTGTACTGTCACCCGGAGTCGCGCGGGAGCAGAACGAAACGCGACCCCTTGGAGCGTGACGCCGCGTTCGACCAGTTGCTGAATCGGCGAGTCTGCCGCCAGGGTCACCACGCAAGTTATCATGGTCGCGTCGGCGCTGAGGACCGACGCGGCCGTCTCGGCTGCGATGCGTGTACACAGCGACTCCGGGTCTGGGTCGTCGGCCACGTCCACCGTGACGAACACCGCCCAGGCGCCGTCGTCTCGGTGTGAGAGGTCCACGCTCGCGACAGAAGCGTCGACCGCGCTCATAAACGCCGACAACGCGCCGTCTGACTCGACGTGAAAGGTGAGATTCGTCGTGCCGCCCGCCAGCAACGCGTCTTGGTGGCGGATCGCGCCGATGGCGTGGCCGATGGTGCGGCCGAGTTCTTCGAGCGCCTCGACCTCCTCGTCGCTCATCCCGTCGGGACGGTCGACGTGTACTTCCACCGCGCCGAAACACATCGACTCGTAGGCGATCGGTATCGCGACGATGGTGTTGGTTCCGGAGATGAGCGCTCGCTCGCGCCACGGGGCGTCGGAATCGACGCTCACCAGATCGGTCACGCACACCGACGACCGCGTCTCGCAGGCGCGGCGCGCCGGGACCGGATCCGTCGGCGCGGCCGCTCGCGGCGCGTCCGTCTCCATCGGCACCGCGGGAACGTCAGCGAGGTAGCGGTCGAGGTCGCCGGCGGCGGCCCGCGAAACGGTCGCGTCGGTCGGGAGGTCCACGTCCGCGATCCAGGCCCCGGTGACCGCCTCGATGCGACACAGCCGACGACAGACCTCGTGTTCGACGTCTGCGCGGGTGTTCGCGCTCACCACTGCGGGCGTTATCGACCGGATGAGCCGGTTGATCCGGTCTAACCGCACCAGTCGATCGTTCTGTCGGCGAAGCTTGCGGTCGCGGTCTCGAAGGTCCCGTGTGCGAGCGATCTGCTCGAGCGCCTGTTGTGTGTTCGCGGCCCACGTCTCAGCGAGGTCACGCTGCGTCGCCGAGAACAACTCGCCGTCGCCCGTCGCGTACAACACCACGCCCTGTCGGCCGAGCGGACAGACCAGCCAGTCGTCGAACGCCTCGTCGAGCCACCTGCCGGAGCCGCCGCGCTCCCGATGGGTCTCGGCCTCCAAGCGGTCGAGTCGGGTGACGAACGCCGTCCAGATTGGGCCGGAGCCGTCCGAGAGGGTCGGCAGAGTCGGATCCACGTCGGGATCTGTCGTCTCCCGTGCCGTCGGAACGAGGTCACCGGTGCCGTCGGTTCTCGTGAACACCGCCGCGTACGGCAGATCTAACTCGGCAGTCGCGGTCGCGACCGCCCGCTCGGCGACCGCCTCGACCGTGTCCGCTGTCATCAACGTCCGGGTCGCGCTGTGGAGCCCCTGGAGATATCGCTCGCGCGCGTGTCGGCCGGTGATGTCGTGGTAGTGTTCGATTCGGCCGCCGACGTACAACCCGGTCTCGATGGGCGCGCTCCAGTACTCCAGCCAGCGCTCCGTTCGGTCTCCGTCTGCGGGCACGTGGACGGTAGCGTCGAGTTCTCGGTCGCGCTCCGAGAGGCCGGTTCGCACGAGCGACGCGAGCGACGTCGCCTGCGTCTCGGCCGCGATTGCCTCGAACTGCTCGGCCGCGACGGTCACGTACTCGCGGCCGCGGATGTCGCTCCGGTCGACCCCGAGAAGCGTCTCCGTCGCCTCGTTGGCCCACACGACCGTTCCGTCGGCGTCGACCACGACGGTCGCCTCTCGCGAGGTGTCGAGAACGTCTTCCGTGAGCGACTCGTACCGGCGTTCGCTCCGCCGTTCGGCGACCGTTCGCTGGAGACGCTCGACCGCGACACGAAAATCCTCGTCGGGAAGCTCCGTCAACAACGCCTCGACATCGGCCTGGACCGTTTCCAGGCGCTCGACGAGCGAGCGGTACTCCTCGCTGGCGTCGAGAACCTCCGGCGGCTGAACGGCCTCGAGCGCGTCCTGTCGTTCGATGAGCGAGAACAACTCCTGAAGCTTCGCGTCGTACTCGCCGCGGGTCAGCATGCGGTCGATCGTCTCGTACAACATCGGCGGGTCGATGGGCTTCTCGAGATACGCGTCGAACCCCATCTGGACGACGTCGAGGTCGGGCGTGACCGCCGAGACAACCACCA
>JAQCNI010000066.1 GCA_028275105.1 Halorubrum sp. | reverse complement strand
AACTCGAAGCCCTCTACGGGGTACGAGTAACGGCTTCGTGGCAAAGCCACTGGCTGACTGTCCAGCAAACCTTAGACTCCCAATCTTTAGGATTGACCTGCTCGGCCAACACCGGGTGGGAGGCCCGCGCCTTTAGCCGCGGGAGGATGTCATATCCTCTACATATTTCACCAGGCTTCTGATCGATTTTATACAATTTTCCACTCATCAGGCGGTTCATGACGGCGATGACCTCGAAGGATTTCGGGCTTCGGTTCTTCTACTTCGCGTTCGCGTGTCTGCTATACTCGATATGGTGAGCGGTAGATTGGCTTGTACAGGTCGAGCTAACTGGCGAGTATGAGCACTCGCCAATCGTGATACAACTGCCGCACAACATCCACGTTCCACTTCAGCAACTCACGCTGATCGTCGTCAGGAAACAATTGGAAACGTGGACTATACTTCATGCGACGTACTTCAAACATGTTTTTACACCAACTTAAAATTCTGGATTAGAAGTACCACTCCGCGACAGGGTGCTGTATCCCCTCCCTACTCACGCTCTCCGGTCGCTCCTTGAGGAAGGGGGCTTAGCACCCATTCTGGCTAAGCCCGGTGTAGTCTCAACTTCCACGCCGGACTGGTTTGATATATCGAAATACAGTTTATTTTTCGATCGGAACGGCCTGAGCCGTCGAACCGAATCCCGACTCCGGTCCAGGGCACGGCCGTCCCATCCCCGTTCGCGAGTGGCTGACTGCGGGTTCGTCGTCGATCGACCGGCTTTTTTCCCGCCGGGGTCGTGATCGTGACATGGCCGACGAGTTCGACCCCGAGAAGTTCGAGGAGAAGTACGTCCACTACTTCGCCGAGCTCCAACGGGCGTACAAGAACGCGTTCAACCAGATGAACGAGCGCTACGACTCGGAACTGATCCACGGGATCGACCAGATGGTGCTCAACGAATCCGAACCGATGTACGAGGACGGTGAGTTCCGCGTCGAGCTACCGGCGAACCCCCGGGAACGGCTCGACGGCGTCCTCGTCGACGACGAGACGTTCGAGACGGCCCTCGAGGAGTACGTCGACCGGATCGAGTCCGAACTGTGCCGGACGCTCGGCGTCGAGTCGCCCTAGGGGGGTTCGACCGAACCAAAGGCATAAGCCCGCTGCCCGTCAACTGAGGTTTATGAGTACGGATACGAGCGACGCGGACAACGACCTCCGCGAGCGGATCACGAACTTCCTGCGGCGCAACTTCCCGCAGATCCAGATGCACGGCGGTAGCGCCGCGATCAGCCACCTCGACCGGGAGACGGGCGAGGTCCACGTCCAGCTCGGCGGCGCGTGCTCCGGTTGTGGCATCTCCCCGATGACGATCCAGGCGATCAAGTCCCGGATGGTCAAGGAAATCCCCGAGATCGAGACCGTCCACGCGGACACCGGCGCGGCCGCCGGTGCGGACGGCGATCTCGGCGGCACGGGCGGCGGGACGTCCCCCTCGTTCCCGGGCGAGACGGCCGACGGCGGCGACGACGAAGGGCCGCAAGCCCCCTTCTGACGGCGTTCGGTAGTTCGGTCCGTCACGTTCCACTCCGACGTTTTTTCCGTTCCGGTCGAACCCCATCGTTGCCATCGGGCTCCCGTTTCATCCGAATCCGCATGTTCCTCCGAAATAGGCCGTAATACGCCGTTTTTGTGACTCCAGCGATCTGGCGGCCGCCGTCGACGATCCACATCGATAAATCGTATATCGCAATATGGAATCCACCGTCGGCGGTCCAGCGTGTTCCGGACGAGTCAAGCTTTTTCACGCCCCGGACCGTCGCGATTTCGTATGTATCATCGGGAGGTCGAACCGACGGCGGAGTACGTTGCTCGGTTCGAGACGGGGGCGGACTGGCGCGCGGAGATCGAGGCACTCGCCCGCGAGGAGGACGTCAAGGCGGGCTGGTTTACGGCGCTCGGGGCCGTTCAGGACGCGGACGTGTGGTTCTACGATCAGGACGAGACGGAGTACCAGTCAGTGACGTTCGACGAACCGCTGGAAGTCGCCGGCTGCGTCGGGAACGTCTCGATGCTCGACGGCGACGTCTTCGCGCACACCCACGCGGTGTTGTCCCGGCCGAGCGGCCAGGCGCTCGCCGGCCACCTCGACGCCGCGACGGTCTGGGCCGGGGAGTGTCACCTGCGAGCGTTCGCCGAGCCGCTCGAACGGTCACACGATCCCGCGACGGATCTCGACTTATGGCTGTAGGGCGATCGACCGTGGGCGGTCGATCGGGTGGATCGACCGTGGGCGATCGATCGGCCCGATGAGGCCAACCGACGAGCGGTACTTCGCGCGGATCGAGGACCGGCTCGACGAGGCGTTTGCGGTCGCCGAGACCGCCAAGGGCCAGGGGAAGGACCCCAAACCGGAGATCGAGATCCCGGTCGCCCGGGACATGGCCGACCGGGTGGAGAACATCCTCGGGATCGACGGCGTCGCAGAGCGGGTCCGGGAACTCGAGGGGGAGATGTCCCGCGAGGAGGCCGCCCTCGAGCTCGTAACCGACTTCGTCGAGGGGACGGTCGGGGAGTACGACTCGCGGGCGGGAAAGATCGAGGGCGCGGTCAGAACCGCAGTCGCGCTGCTTACCGAGGGTGTCGTCGCCGCGCCGATCGAGGGAATCGACCGCGTCGAGCTGCTGGCGAACGACGACGGGACCGAGTTCGTCAACATCTATTACGCGGGGCCGATCCGGTCGGCGGGCGGGACGGCACAGGCGCTATCGGTTCTCGTCGCCGACTACGCCCGGTCGCTTCTGGGTATCGACCGGTACAAGCCACGCGACGCGGAGATCGAGCGCTACGCCGAGGAGATCGCCCTCTACGACAGGGAGACCGGCCTCCAGTACACGCCGAAGGAGACGGAATCGACGTTCATCGCCGAGCACATGCCGATCATGCTGGACGGCGAGGCGACCGGCGACGAGGAGGTGTCGGGGTTCCGCGACCTCGAACGCGTCGACACCAACGCCGCCCGCGGGGGGATGTGTCTCGTCGCCGCCGAGGGGATCGCGCTGAAGGCCCCGAAGATCCAGCGATACACCCGCGAGCTCGACGAGGTCGACTGGCCTTGGCTCCAGGACCTCATCGACGGAACGATCGGCGCGGACGGGAGCGAGACGGAGGACACAACCGGGGAGGAAGCCGGGAACGGCACGGATGGTGGTCCCGACGGGGACGAATCAGGGACCGACGACGACGACGGAACTGCGGGAATCGATGGCAGCAACGGGGCGACGGGAGCGGCCGGGCCGCCACGCCCGGAGGCCTCCGAGAAGTTCCTTCGTGACCTGATCGCCGGGCGGCCGGTGTTCACCCATCCGTCCGAACCCGGTGGGTTCCGGCTCCGATACGGTCGCGCGCGAAACCACGGTTTCGCGACCGGCGGGGTTCACCCGGCGACGATGCGGATCGTCGACGACTTCCTCGCGACCGGCACGCAGATCAAGACGGAGCGGCCGGGGAAGGCCCATGGCGTCGTCCCCGTCGACTCGATCGAGGGGCCGACGGTGAAGCTCGCGAACGGCGAGGTCCGGCGGATCGACGACCCGGAGGAGGCGCTCGCGGTCCGGAACGGGATCGAGGAGGTGCTCGACCTCGGCGAGTACCTCGTGAACTACGGCGAGTTCGTCGAGAACAACCACCCGCTCGCGCCGGCATCGTACGTCTACGAGTGGTGGGTACAGGAGTTCGAGGCCGCCGGAGCCGACGTTCAGGCGCTTACCGACGACCCCAACGTCGATCTCGAGCACCCGACGCCGGACGAGGCGCTCGACTGGGCGACGTCGTACGACTGCCCGCTCCATCCCGAGTACACCTACCTCTGGCACGACGTATCGGTCGACGCGTTCGAAACGCTCGCGGCCGCGGTCGCCGACGGCGACGTCGTCGAGGGCGTGTTGACGATCGAGCACACGGAGCCGACGCGGACGGCGCTGGAGCGGCTGCTCGTCGAGCACGCCGCCACCCCGGACGCGCTCCGGATCCCCGCGTGGCGGCCGCTCGCGCGCTCGCTCGGGGTCGACGACGGGCTTCGGAGGGGCTGGACCGACGACGACCTCCCGCGAGCGGCCCGCGAGTGGGACGGCGGCGACAACGCCGTGAGGGCCGTCAACGCGGTTGCCCCCTTCGAGGTTCGCGAGCGCGCGCCGGTCCGGGTCGGCAACCGGATGGGTCGCCCGGAGAAGTCGGAGAGCCGTGATCTCTCGCCGGCGGTCCACACGCTGTTCCCGATCAACGAGGCGGGCGGCCCGCAACGCGACGTCGCGAAGGCCGCGTCGACGATGGACGACCGCGGGCGGCGCGGTCATCTCGCGACCGACGTCGCCGACCGTGCGTGTCCCGACTGCGGGACCCACACGTACCGGACGGCCTGTCCCGACTGCGGGACCCACACCGAGCCGCACTACGAGTGTGGCGACTGTGGCACCGTCTGTAAGCCCGACGAGGCCGGCCGCGTGGAGTGCCCACACTGCGGGTTGGAGGTGACCGCGGCGGCGCGCCGGGAGGTCGACGTCAACGACGCCTACCGCTCGGCGCTGGCGGCCGTCGGCGAGCGCGAATCGGCCTTCGAGATCCTGAAGGGGGTTCAGGGACTCACGTCGACGAACAAGACCCCCGAACCCATCGAGAAGGGGATCCTCCGCGCGAAGAACGGCGTGACCTCGTTCAAGGACGGGACCGTCCGATACGACATGACCGACCTGCCGGTCACTGCGGTCCGCCCCGCCGAGCTCGACGTCACCGCCGATCACTTCCGCGAGCTGGGCTACGAGACCGACATCGACGGCGATCCCCTGCGCCACGACGACCAGCTGGTCGAGATCAAGGTTCAGGACGTCGTCCTCTCGGATGGGGCCGCCGAGCACATGCTGCGGACGGCCGACTTCGTCGACGACCTCCTGGAGCAGTTCTACGACCTGCCCCGCTTCTACGAGGTGAACGAGCGCGACGACCTCGTCGGCGAACTGGTGTTCGGGATGGCCCCCCACACGAGCGCCGCAACCGTCGGGCGAGTCATCGGTTTTACGTCGGCCGCGGTCGGGTACGCGCATCCGTACTTTCACGCCGCGAAACGGCGGAACTGTTTCCATCCGGAGACGAAGATCGAGTATCTGGAAGGAGGAAATCGTCGGAGAATCTCGATCGAAACGTTCGTCGAATCCCGGCTCGACAACCCCGAATCCAACGACTTCGGTACGCTGGTTGAGGAACTCGAGGGCGACGTTCGCGTCCCCTCGATCGACGAACACGGAAACACGACGACACGGTCGGTGACGGCCGTCTCCAAACATCCAAGCCAAAACCACTTCGTCCGGATCCGCACGCGTTTCGGACGAACGATCCGCATCACGCCAGATCACACGATGCTACAGCTCGTCGACAGCGAGGTACGGGAGACGCTTGCTCGTGAGTTGACGGTCGGCGACGCCGTTCCCGCTGCGCGCTCCGGTGAACGTGGACGGTCGACTGATATCCCCATAGCCAGCGCGGATGGGGGGATCGGGGCCGACGAAATCGTCGACACGCAACTCGTCGAAAGCGGAGTCGAGTACACCTACAACCTCACCATATCCGACACGCACACGCTCGCTGCGAACGGATTGTGGGTGAAGCAGTGTGACGGCGACGAGGATTGCGTGATGCTGCTCATGGACGGGCTGCTCAACTTTTCGAAAACGTTCCTCCCGGACCAGCGCGGCGGCCGCATGGACGCGCCCCTCGTGATGTCCTCGCGGATCGACCCCTCGGAGATCGACGACGAGGCGCACAACATGGACATCGTGCGCGAGTACCCGCGCGAGTTCTACGAGGCGACCCGCGAGATGGCCGATCCGGAGTCGGTCGCGGACCTGATCCGGCTCGGGGAGGACACGCTGGGTACCGACGACGAGTACCGCGGGTTCGACCACACCCACGACACGACCGACATCGCGATGGGGCCGGACCTGTCGGCGTACAAGACGCTCGGCGACATGATGGAGAAGATGGACGCGCAACTGGAGCTGGCCCGGAAGCTGCGCGCGGTCGACGAGACCGACGTCGCCGAGCGGGTCATCGAGTACCACTTCCTACCGGACATCATCGGGAACCTCCGGGCGTTCTCGCGCCAGGAGACTCGGTGTCTCGACTGCGGCGAGAAGTACCGGCGGGTGCCGCTGTCGGGCGACTGTCGGGAGTGCGGCGGTCGAGTGAACCTCACGGTCCACGAGGGCTCCGTGAGCAAGTACGTGGACACGGCGATCGCGGTCGCAGAGCGGTACGGCTGCCGACCGTACACGAAACAGCGGCTGTACGTGTTGGAGGCGGCCCTCGAGTCGATGTTCGAGGATGACACCAACAAACAGTCCGGGATCGCGGACTTCATGTGACGCGGCGTGAGCGGGGGACCCTCGGGGTTTCGGACGATCGAAGACGGTTGTCCGTGGGCGCGGCGCTCTCGAGTAGTGCTCCACATGCTCGACTATCGGCGTTGATGACGGCGAAGACGTCCGCGGGGGCTCGGCCAGTTGATTCTACAGATAAGCAAGGCGAGTGCCTCGGGGCTTGACCCCGAGGGTGAAGCCGACACTCAAACGTGTTCTGTACGTTCGATATACTGTCCAATCGTCTCGCTGGATACCTGACCAGCCGTTCCGATGTAGTACGATTGTTCCC
>JAQCNI010000061.1 GCA_028275105.1 Halorubrum sp. | reverse complement strand
CAGCCGACGACGCGCCCGGAGATGCTAGGGTTTGTGTCGTCGCAACGCAACCGGACACCTTCGAGCGGTGTCGCGACGGCTTCTATCCGGCTCCCCGATCGTACGACCGCACCCGGCGTGAGTTCGCGTACATGGCGTTTTATCGCACCACTCCGGTTTCTGCGGTCACCCACTATGCGCGAGTCGTCGACCGCACGGAACAGGTTCGCGGAGAGCCCGGCCCAATGGACGAGCCGGACTGGGAGGCGCTCATCGACCCCTTCACCGACGAGCGAGTGGTGGTCGTCTTCACGTTCGATTCGCTCGTTCCGCTGGCGTCGCCGGTCGAGAACGACGCCAACGGGGTCCGAGGGACACTCTACTGTACCGTCGACGACCTCCGGACGGCGGGCACGCTTTCGGCGCTTGACGAGCGGGCGGGATCGTAGCCGGCCGTTCGCCGCGCGTCCCGGCGCCTCGTTGCGGTCGCGTCATAGTGATTACGGCGAATAGTTTCATGGACGGTGTCGAGAGACGCCCGTTACCCGGCTCTCATCACCGACACGGATCGTCGCGGCGGTACGGACTCGCAGTAATCACTATCAGAGGGCGTCGACGCTCCGCCGCCCGTCGACGCGTTCGACCCGCCGACCGGCGTCCGTGGTCGCCGCGTGGTCGGGGTACAAACACCCGAACACCGCCTCCAGTGACGCGACGAGCCGGTGGCTCGGCCGGTTGACGAGCGCGTTACCGTCGACCACGAGCACCTCGGGGTCGTACGCGCACACGTCGGCCTAGGCGACTGGTTCGGAGGCCCCGACCGGCTGAAACGACGGGTCGCCGCCGGCGATGTCGACCATGTCGCGAACCCGGTGGCCGGCCCGGATCGGCGGGTCGGTCCAGTCGAGGACGGCGGTCCGCGGACGGCCGCCTGCGGCCGCATCGGCCGCCCGCTTTCGGAGCCGGTCGACGGCGAGGTCGCACACCACGCCCTCAACCGACCGCATCTGCGCGTCGACATCGCCGGCCGTCCGGTCCTCGTGGTCGACGACCGTGCTCGTCAGCGTCGGCAGACTGCGGGTCGCCGGTGGCTGATCACAGCCGTGAGAGACGCCGACGGGCTCGATGCCGAGCGCAAACGGGGTCTCCGTCGCGGAGGGGAGCAGCGAGGCGACGCGCATGGTCGGACGTGGCGCTCAGGGATCAAAAGGGCTCGGGGGGGGCGCTCACGCCTCGGGGACGTATCCGAGGGCCGCGGCGGCGTAGGCGGCCGCGAGGTCGCCGTCGGGGAGGGCATCGCGGGCCGTCTCGCAGCCGCGCCGGATCCGGTCGCGTCGCTCGCCCGGTGGGATCTTGTTTGCGGCGACGGTCCCGGCGGTCTCGAGGAGCGCGGCCGCCGTCTCCGTGTCGCCGTCGGTCGCTGCGTCGCGGGCCTTTTCGAGGAGCTGTGTGAGTGCCGCTCGAACGTCGTGTGGGACGTCTTCGGTTGGACGGTCGTCGGACACGCTCGATCACGCCGCGTGCCGGGTCGCGAGAACGAACTCCGTACTGCTGCCGAGCGGGTCGGTCGCGGTCGTGGTCTCGACGTCGCCGAACCCCGCGTCCCGGAGCCAACTGAGGGTTCGCTCGCGACCCGGCGACGAGAAGAACATCCGGCCGCCCATCCATCCCCGCCGGACCGTCTCGAATCGGCCGCCCGGCAGCGTCATCAGCAGCCGTCCGCCGGGCCGTAACACGCGGGCGAACTCCCGGTACACCGCCGGGTGCCGGTCGCGCTCGACGTGAAACACCGCGTGATAGGCCGTGATCCCGTCGAATCGGTCACCAGCGAACGGGAGTGCCGACATCTCGCCCTGAACGAGACGGGCGTCCGGCACGGTTCCCGTCGCGAGTTCGAGCCCACGGCGCGAGACGTCGAGTCCGACGCTGCCAGGCGGGAGATTGGCGAGCGTCCGTGCGCCGTCGCCGCAGCCGACGTCGAGGGCGGTCGGCGGTGCCGCTTCCGTCCGGTCGGACCGGATGTCCGCCAGAAAATCGTCTATCAGCGCCGCGTCGGAGCCGTCTGGATCGCGTCTGTCGGCGTACGTCTCCGCCACCTCGTCCCACGCCCGCCGCACCTCGGATCGGTCCATACGATGCGTACGATCCCGACGGGTTTGATCCTTGGGTCGCCGGCCGGTTCCTCTACCCTTTTCCGCGGACGGCTCCAACCACTGACCGATGACGCCATCGATCGACGGAATCGACCTCGACACCGTACCGCTCGGACGGACCGGGATCCGAACCAGCGAGCTCCAGTTCGGCACGTGGCGGTTCGGCCGGGAGACCGACGCGGGCAACGTGGAGATCGGCGAGTCGCGCGCACACGAACTGCTCGACGCCTACGCCGACGCCGGCGGTCGGTACATCGACACCGCCGACGTGTACGGTGGGGGCGACTGTGAGCGCTGGATCGGTGACTGGCTCGCCGACCGCGACCGCGAGCGCTACACGATCGCCTCGAAGATCTACTGGCAGACCCGCGACGGCGACCCGAACAGCCGCGGGACGAACCGGAAGAACGTCCGTCACCGGATCGACGCGCTGCTCGACCGGCTCGACACCGACTACGTCGACGTCCTCTACATCCACCGCTGGGACGACGAGACGCCGGCCCGCAAGCTGATGAAGACGCTGAACGGCCTCGTTGAGTCCGGCCGGGTCCACTACCTCGGGGCGTCCACGCTCCGACCGAACGCGTGGAAGGTCGCCCGCGCCAACGCGATCGCCGAGAGCGAGGGATGGGAGCCGTTCACCGTACTCCAGCCGCGGTACAACCTCATCGACCGCGAGATCGAGGGGGACTACCTCGAGTTCGCCCGCCGGCAAGGGCTCGCCGTCTGTCCGTGGAGCCCGCTCGGACAGGGATTCCTAACCGGGAAGTACGACCGCGACGCGGATCTCCCCGAGGAGTCGAAGGCGGCGGAGTCGCCCCGGTTCCAGGATGCGTATCTCACCGCGCCGAACTTCGACGTACACGACGAACTCGACGCGATCGCCGACGCGGTCGACGCCTCCCCCGCACAGGTCGCACTCGCGTGGCTGCCCCACCGCGACGGCGTCACCGCTCCGATCGTCGGCGCGCGGACCGTCGACCAGCTCGCGGAGAACCTCGCGGCCGCGACCGTCGACCTCTCGGACGAGCAGGTCGAGCGGCTCACCGCCGCGACGGCCGGGCCGTACGACGATCTCTAGGGTCCGCCGGATCCGTCGACTACCGCTCCGCGCAGTACTCGACGAAGTTCCGCAGGATCCGGAGCCCGGTCTCTCCGCTCTTTTCCGGGTGGAACTGCGTGCCGAACACGTTGCCCGCGTCGTTGGCGATGACGGCGGGGAAGTCGACGCCGTGGGCGGCCGTGGCGACGACCGCGTCCGGGTCGTTGGGCGCGGCGTAGTACGAGTGGACGAAGTACGCGTGCTCGTCCGCGACTCCCTCGACGAGCGGGTGCTCGCGGCGGACGCGAAGCTCGTTCCACCCCATGTGTGGCACCTTGCGGTCGACGTCGAACCGAACGTTGGTGCCGGGAATGAGATCCAGCCCGGTCACGTCGCCCTCCCCCTCGTGGTCCGCCTCCTCGCTCGACGTGAGCAGCATCTGCATCCCGAGACAGATGCCGAACAGGGGGCGGCCCGCCTCGGCGTGGTCGGTCAGCGCGCCACGGAGCGGTCCGGCGTTCTCCATCCCCTCACGGAACGCGCCGACGCCGGGGAGTACGACCCCGTCGGCGGCGGCGAAGGCGTCCGGGTCGTCGGTGATCTCGACGCTCGCGCCGGCGCGCTCCAACCCGCGGGTCGCCGACCGGAGGTTCCCCAGCCCGTAGTCGACGAGGACGACGTCCGCCAGCGTCTCCGCGGGCGGTTCGACGGTGCTCATACCCGTCCTCGGGCGGGCACCGAAAAATCGGTTTCCCTTCGCGGGTTCGCCCCGGTCGTCACTTCAGGAGCGATCGCATCAATCGTTCGGGGAATCCCACGATCAGTTGGATCGCGGCCATGGGCTCCTCTTCAGCCCGAAGGTAGGCGCGCGTCCGCTGGGAGACCATCTCCACGCTGACGATGAGCAGGAAGATGACGATGATGGTCGCCATCATGTTCGTGTACGCGAACAGCCCCTGCTGGACGGAGAGGACGAGTCCGAGCCCGCCGGCCCCGATGATCCCGAGGCCGACGGCGATCCGGACGTTGATCTCGAAGACGTACAGCGTCCACGCGATGAACGAGTTCCGGACCTGCGCGAGCATCCCGAAGACGATGATCTGCGGCTTGCTCGCCCCGGTGGTCCGCATCGCCTCGACCGGGCCGTCACCGATCTCCTCGAGCTCGTCGGTGAACAGCCGACCGAGGTTGCCGACCGTGTCGGTCGCGACCGCCAGCGTCGCCGTCGTGGGACCGATACCGCCGAGCGGCACGTAGATCAGCACCCACACGAGCGCCGGGATCGCCCGGATCGCGGACATCGTCCCCCGAAAGAGGAAATTGAAGGGGAACGGGGTGACGCGCCCGGAGCCGAGGATGCTGAACAGCAGCGCGAGCGGGAACCCCATGACCGTCCCGGCGAAGCCGATCGCGAGGGTCTCGCCGGCGGCGCCGAACAGCCGGATCGGCCCCCCGGTCTGCGTGAACAACAGGATCGGGTACTCGAGTACGCCGTCGGCGCCGGCGAAGAATCCGCTTTCGTACAGCAGATTCCGCTCCCGAATGAACGCCACGTACTCGAGGAACCCGGCCGGCGCGAACGCGACTCCGATCGGTCCCTCGCCGAACACGAGGAACGGGAAGTAGTCCTGGAGCGCCTCGGCGAACGTGCCGAGATACGCCGGGAGGTCCGCCCGGAACCACTCGACCGTTTCGAGCGCCATCAAGAACAGGTAGGTGACGATCACGGCGACGACCGCGTACCCGAGCCAGCGCCCCTTCCGCGCGATCGCTATCTCGTCGAACTGTCGGTCGACGTCGCCATCGCGCCCGGCCGACTCCCCGGACGTGTCGGACGCGACGCCCCCGTCCGCTCTCGCGACGCCGCCGTCGATCGAGTCGGATCGGTCCGGATCAGTCCCGCCCGAGTCGACGTCCCGAGTCATGGTGCCGCTTCATCCTCGGTTGGCTCGGCGGGGTCGTTCCGCGCTCCCGTCTCGTCGGACACGAACATCCCCTCGGTGTCGATGTCGCCGTAGATATCGTCGATGGCGTCGATCGTGAGCTCGTTACGGTATCCGTCGAACACCTTTCGTCCCCGGTGGAGTCCGATAAACCGGGTTCCGAACTTCCGGGCGATGTTGACCTGATGGAGGCTCGTCAGGGTCGTGAGCCCCCGGTCTTCGGTCGTCCGTCTGAGATATCTCATCACCTCCTGTGCGGACCCCGGGTCGAGGCTCGACACCGGTTCGTCGGCGAGCATCACTTCGGGCTCCTGAACGAGGGCCCGCGCGATGCCGACGCGCTGTTGCTGGCCGCCGCTCATCTGCCGGACTTCGGACCGCGCCTCGTCGAGGAGTCCGACGGTGTCGAGCGCCTCTAGCGAGCGGTACTTCTCGTCGTCGTCCTGAAGCTGGAGGAGGCTCGCCGAAAGCCCGTTTCGGCCGAGCGAGCCGGACAGGGCGTTCGAGTACGCCGTCATTTCCTCGATGAGGTTGTGCTGTTGGAAGATGAACGCGACGTCGTCGTCGTCGCTGGCGGTCGGCCGGCCGTCTATCCGGACGGATCCCTCGGTCGGCTCCAGCAGTCCGCCGATACAACGGAGCAGGGTCGATTTGCCCGATCCGGAGACGCCCATGATGATGACGAACTCCCCCTCGGGGACCTCGAAGGAGACGTCGTCGAGCGCGACGGTATCCCCGAACCGCTTGGTGAGGCCGTCGACAGTGATCTTTGACATTCGATTGGAGTGGCGTGGTCGTCGTGTGTCGTCGAACCGCTCGACGGGTCCGCGGCCGTGGTCCGGGTCCGCAGCCCCGTCCGAGTTCGGCGACCGTGTTTCGGGATCGCCGCCCGCGTCCCGAATCCGTCGGCCGCCGCCCGGTGCTCGCTAGCCGATACCCCGGGCCGTTAGCTGATGTCCTCGAACTCGATCTCGAGGTTGTCGATGATGTCCTGGATCGGGGCGTAGTCGGACCGGCCGGCCTCCTCGATCCCGGAGAACCATAGCTCCTCGTTGTCGCCGACGTCGGAGGTGTCCTCGTGCTGGAACGCCTCCTCGGGCGCGTTCAGCATCGTGCTTTCGACCTCCTCGCGAACCGAGTCGTCCCAGTCGGCACGCGAGACCATCGGCGCGCGCGGGATCGGGTCGGACACCGCGAGCAGCCGGAGCTCGCCGTGCTCGTCGCCGATGTTCTCGCCGGCGCTCGGGTACTCCGCGGAGACTTCGGTGAACTCGGGGCTCATCTCGTCGAACTGCTCCTGGCTGATCCACGATGCGGACTGGAACGCGCCCTGCCCGGCGGCGACGACCTCGTCGCGCTCGACCATGTTCACCCGGGAGGTCTCGTGGTCCGAGTAGTTCGGTTCGAAGTCAGGCGGATCGCCGTCCGGAGCGCTCCCGACCTCGAGGCCGGCGTCCAACAGCCCCGACAGCGGGACCAGCGTGCCGGACACCGACAGGGGGTCGGCGAAGTTGATCTGGGGGTTATCGAGCTCGGCGAGGTCGGAGAGCTCCTCGACGCCGCTGTCCATCGTCGTCGTGATCGTCGAGAAGTACTGTGCGGCGCCGAACGCGATCCGCATCCCGATGATGTCGAAGACGCTCTCGTCGGTCGCCGGCACGGCGCCGGGCGAGACGCCGGAGATCTCCGCCTGTCCGTCACGGAGCGCCGTCACCGTCTCGGTGTAACTCGCCGTGCGGGTCGTGTTGATCGTGACGCCGACCTCCGACTCGATGTGTTCGATGATCGGTCGATACTGTGTCTGGATGTCGACGCTGGCCTCCGCGGGGTTCAAAACGAGCTCGATGTCGGCCGCCTCACCGCCGAGACAGCCGGCCATCCCGACGGCGCTGGCGGCACCGGCCGTTTTCAAAAACGTTCGTCGACTCTCCGACCACCTGTTGTCGGACATACATTCGGCGATACTTCTCGCGTGACTAATGATTTTCTATGTTTCCTATGGAGGTCTCCCCAGAACGCACCGTCCGCGGGCAGCCCGCGCCTTTCGTGGTTCCGACCCCGCGGTGTCGGCGTCCACGGGTCTCGCTCGAGTCGCGTCCGGTCCGACCGGATCGGAACCCCTCGAACCGGACCGGTCAGAACTCGCCGAGACGCGACTGGCCGTCGGAACCCTCGCCGGCGCCGGAGAGGTCGGCCGCACGCTCGATCGTCGCGAGAAACCCCTCGCGCTGGCTCCGGTCGTACAGCGTCGCCGCCGGGTGGACCGAGAGCAACACCCGACGGGCCTCGCTCGCGACCCGCGCGTCGACCACGTCCCCCGACTCCGCGGTGATCGACACCGAGCGTCCGAGGAGGTGCTCGCTCGGGACCTTCCCGAGCGTGACGATTAGTTCCGGATCGAGCCGGCCCACCTCGGCCTCGAGGTGGCCGCGACAGTTCGAGAGTTCGTCGGCGTGCGGGTCGCGATTCTCGGGCGGCCGGCACCGCACGCAGTTCGTGATGCGGACGTCCTTGCGGGCGAGCCCGCCATCCCGCAGCGCCTCGTCGAGGACGTCGCCCGACCGGCCGACGAACGGCTCGCCCGCCTCGTCCTCGTTCGCGCCCGGCCCCTCGCCGACGAACAGGAGGTCGGCGTCGGTCGGCCCCACTCCGTTGACGATGCGGCTCCGCGACTCGACCAGCGCCGGACACCGCTCGCACGACCCGACGCGGAGGTCGTCGTCAAGCGTGTCACCCTCCTCGCTCATGACCTCGGATCGGTCCGCGCCCGACTTAACTCCGTTAGTCCACGTCCCCGGTACCGGCGGTCGCGTCCGTGGCCACCGGGTTCCCGACGACCATGACCCGCAGGTCGTTCACGTTCGTCCCCGTCGGTCCCGTCCGGAGGAGCGCGTCGGTCGCGTCCAGCGTCGGGGCGACGTCGTGGCGGTCGAGCGCGTCCCGTGCGGTGGCCCCATCGAGCGTCGTCGCGTCGACGACCCCGCCGGCCGCCTCGGTCGCCCCGTCGATCCCGTCGGTGTCGACGCTCGCGACGACGATCTGCTTCGTCCCGGGGTCGAGCGCGAGGCCGGCGCTCGTGGCGAACTCCCCGTTCGGGCCGCCGGACCCGGGGCCGTCGCGGTCGGCGTCGGCTCCGCCGGAGCCGCTTCCGTCCGCCTCCCGGAGCGTCACGGTCGTCTCGCCGCCCGAGATGAGGACCGCCGGCGGCGTCGCCGGCGACCCGGTTTCGGCGCACTCCTCCGCGACGGCGACGTGAGTGAGCGCCGCCTCGCGGGCCTCGCCCCGCACGCCGGCCGCGAGCACGAGCGGGTCGTACCCACGGTCGGCCGCGGCGGTTGCGGCCGCGTCAAGCGCCGTCCGACCGTTGCCGACGACGAAGGTTCGGGCCCGCTCGAACGCCGGGTCGTCGGCCGTCGGCGTCTCCGGCCGCTCGCCGGCAGCGCCCGAGTGGAGGTGGTCGCGGACCGCAACCGGGACGTCGATCCCGTACCGGTCGCAGGCCGCCAGCGCGTCGTCGTACGTCGAGGGGTCCGGTGCGGTCGGCCCGCTGGCGATCACCCCGACGTCGTCGCCGACCACGTCGCTGACGGCGAGGGTGACGACCGTGGCCGGGGTCGCGATCCGGGCGAGCCGGCCGCCCTTGACCGCCGAGCAGTGTTTCCTGACGGCGTTGATCTCGTCGATCGACGCCCCGCAGGCGAGCAGCTCCCGGGTCAGATCGCGGAGGTCCTCGACCGATAGCGGATCGGCCGGCGCGGCCAGCAGCGCGCTTCCGCCGCCCGTCACGACGACGACGACGAGGTCGTTCGGCCCCGCGGCGTCGGCGACGTCGACCACGCGCCGCGCGCCGTCGACCCCGCGCTCGCTCGGTAGGGGGTGGTCACCCGGTCGGAGCGTGACCGGTCCCGGTCCCCCGGTGGGATCCGACGCCGCCTCGGCGTTCGTCGACACGTCGACGTCCGCCGCCACCTCGACGTCGGTCGACCCGTCGACGTCGGTCACGACGACGCCGCCGTCGAGGCGGTCGCCGAGGCGGTCCGAGACGGCGGCCGCCATCCCGTCCGCGGCCTTCCCCGCCCCGACGAGCCGGACCGCGTCGTACGCGCCGAGATCGTACTCGCCGACCGAACCGTCGACGGCGTCGATCCGGAGAACGTCGTCCGCGACGGAAACGGTTCCGCCGATCACGTTCGCGGGCAACGCGGCCGAGATCCCGGCCGCGAGACAGTCGAGCGCGACGCCGTGGGCGGCGGTCCGGACGACCCGCTCGCGGTCCTCAACGGTGACTTCGCTCATGGGCGGTCGTCGTCGAGTGCTTCTCGGTGGGCGCTCGCCGCGATCGTCGCGATCCGCAGGGGCTCCGGACACCGGAATCCCTCACGGGTAAGCGCCCGAACGGCCGTCTCGGCGCGGTCGTCGTCGATCCCGACCGCACGGACGAACAGGGGGTCCCCGGCCGACGCGGGAGCGTCGACGGTCGGCTCGTCGTCGCCGACCTCGTCGCCGTCGACCGACTCCTTGCTCGCCGGGGACCGCTCGACGCGCCGCCGGGGTGGGAGCGACCGATACGTCGTCAGCCGTTCGTCGAGCGCTCCGCCGTCGAACGCCTCGTGGAGCGCGGGTTCGAGCCCGGGGCTCGCCTCGTAGCTCACCGCGTACACGGGGCGGTCGAGTGCGTCGTGAAGCCGGTCGAGGTGGAGAAGGTTGAACCACGCGGGCGCGATGCCGGCGAGACAGACGTGACGGACGTCCTCGCGCCCGAGGTCGTCGGCGAGTTCGATCACCGCGTCGGTGGCGTCCGTCCCGCCGACGGAACACGCCCCGTACGCCAGTCCGTCGAGCGTTCCGTTGGCCCTGACGACGGATCCGGCGATGTGACTGACCCGGTTAGCGTCGGAGAACGCGACGCCGAGCGTCCGGCTCGGCGGGCGCACTACGTCTCCTCGGACTTGATCTCCTTGAGACGGTCGAGAAGCTCGTCGTTCGAGGCGCCGGGCTCGTACTCGACGGAGCCGTCGTGGGTCTCCTGGGCGGCCTGGACTCCGTCCTCGTCGTCGAAGTCCGCATCCAGGTCTTGATTCTCCTGTTCGGATTCATCGTAGCTCCCGAAGCCCATAATCAATTGGGACTAATGACTGGTTGGGTATAAAACCCGGGCCGAAGCCGAATACTGCTCGGCTATGAGCCGACAACTGACCACGGCGTAGTCACTGGACACTGCCTCGCCGGTGCTGCCAGCGTGCCAGTGCTGCCAGGACGCCGGTACTGCCGGTGTCGCCGTCGTCCTCCGGCCGCCCCGACACGATATCGACGCGCTCCCCGTGCCGACACGATTTAGGTGACCCGCGCGCAACGCCCCGGTAATGAGTACACAGGCCGCGACGGGGGACACTGCGGTCGTGATCGGGCTGGAGGTCCACGTCCAACTCGAAACCGACACCAAAATATTCTGCGGCTGCTCGACGGAACCGGCCGACGACGAGGCGCCGAACACGCGTACGTGCCCCACCTGTCTCGGACTTCCGGGCGCGCTGCCGGTCCTCAACGAGGCCGCCGTCGAGGCCGCGGTGAAGATCGGGAAGGCGCTCGACGCACATATTCCGGAGACGACGACGTTCCACCGGAAGAACTACTACTACCCCGACCTGCCGAAGAACTTCCAACTCACCCAGTACGACGCCCCGATCTGCGCGGACGGCGAACTCGAGGTGCGCGTCGACGGCGACCGGCGAACGATCGGGATCACCCGCGCCCACTTGGAGGAGGACCCCGGCAGCATCCAACACGCCGGCGGCTCCATCGAGTCGGCGACCCACACGCTCGTGAACTACAACCGCGCGGGGACCCCGCTGATGGAGGTCGTCACCGAGCCGGACTTCCGGTCACCCGCGGAAACGCGCGCGTTCCTCGCGAAACTGGAGGAGGTCCTCGAGTATCTCGGCGTCTTCGATCCGACCCGGGACGGAAGCCTCCGCGTGGACGCGAACGTCTCGCTCGTCGACGCCGACGAGATGGCCGCGGACGGGTCGGTGTCGGACGCCGTCCTCGCTGACGCCAACCGCGTCGAGGTGAAGAACATCTCGAGTCACCGGGGCGCGGAGCAGGCCTTGGCCTACGAGGTCACCCGACAGCGGAACCAACTTCGTCGCGGACGCGGGATCGACCAGGAGACCCGCCACTGGGACGAGGGCCGTAACGTGACCGTCGCGATGCGCTCGAAGGAGGCCGAAAAGGACTACCGGTACTTCCGGGAGGCCGACCTCCCCGCCCTGGAGGTGGCCGATTGGAAGGCACGGATCCCGATCCCCGAACTGCCCGACGCCCGCCGTGAGCGGTTCCGCGGGGCGTACGGGCTCGATGCGGAGGCCGCCTCGAAGCTCACCTCCACGAAGGCGGTCGCGGACTTCTTCGAGGACGTCGCCGGCGAGTTCGACCCCGAGCTCGCGGCGACGTGGGTCGCCGACAACCTGCTCGGCGAGCTCAACTACCGTGACATGGGAATCACGGACGTGACCGACCGTCTCGACGAGTTCACCCGCCTGATCGAACTCGTCGACGCCGGGGAGCTCACGGTAAAGAACGCCGAGGAGGTCGTCCTCCGCGAGATGCTCGACGCCGGCGACGACCCCCACGCGGTGATCGAGCGCGAGGGACTCGGAAAGGCCGAAGCCGACGAGGTGGAGACCGCGGTCGACGCCGCCATCGAGGGGAATCCCGAGGCGGTTTCCGACTACCACGACGGCGACGAGGGCGCGATCAACTTCCTCGTCGGACGGGTGATGCAGGAGACCGGCGGGAGCGCCGACCCCGGGCAGGTGAACGGGCTCCTCCGCGAGCGACTGGACGGGTAGCCGTCGATGAATCGATGCCCACCGACGGCTCGCCGGTCGCCGACGGTCGGAACTGTCGCATGGACGTAACCGTCGAGGTCGTCGGCGAGGGCGAACGCGACTGTACCGTCGACGACGACGCGACGTACGCCGACCTGATCCGCGCCGCGGGCCATCACCCGCAGGAGGCGTCGGTTCTCGTCGACGGCTCGCCGGTCCCCGACGACCGGCCGGTCGATGCGGACCGGGTCCGGCTCCTCCGCCTGATCAAGGGGGGTCGCGGTGGCTGAGCCGCTCCCGTCGCCCGTCGACGCATCGATGGCTCCCGACGACGTCACGATCGAACCGGCCACGCCGGACGACCGGTTGGACGTCCTTCGCGTGCTCGACGCGTCGATGCTCGAAACCGACGCCGACGCGCTTGCGACCCGGATCGCGGCCGGCGACGGCCTCGTGGCCCGATCCGACCGAACCGGCGCCGTCGTCGGCGCGCTCGTGGCCACGCGGCCGGCCCCGACCCGGCTTCACGTCGACGCGGTCGCCGTCCGCCGCGAGCGACGCGGCCGCGGAACCGGGTCGGCGCTCGTCGCGAACGCGGTCCGTCGGGGGTGGCGGGACCCGGACGTCGAATGCGTCACCGCCGCGTTCGACGCGTCGTTGGCGGGGTTCTACACGGGGCTCGGGTTCGCCGTCGAGCCGACCGAATCGACCGACGGCGATGGCGACCGCCTCGAGGGTCGGTACCGGGTGTCCCGCCCGAACGACGGCGGGGGCTGAGTCCCCGCCGACCGCTCTCGGGCCGGCGTCGCCGGGTCGAATCCCCCGCCGGGCCACGGATCACGTTATACGTCATTCCGAAGGACCGAGAGGTATGGACCGACGGAAACGCCGGGGCAGTACTCGCACCGATGCCGACGCCACCACCGACACGGGGACGCTCCTACGACGGGCGGCCGCGCTGCTCGTCGACGGGACCATCGCCGGGGTGTTGTTCGGGCTCATCTTCGCCGCGACGACGCTCATGTTCGTGCGGTTTTCGCTCGTCGCCGGGTGGGCGCTCCCGGTGGTGTACCTCGGATATTACGTCGCCTTCGAGGGAGTGTACGGTCGAACGCCCGGGAAACGGCTCCTCGGTCTCGTCGTCGTCCGTCGGGACGGCTCGGCGTGTGACCTCCGTGCCGCGGCGATCCGGAACGTCCTTCGTGTCGTCGACGGCGCGGTGTTCTACCTCGTCGGGGCCGTCGTCGCGGTGCTCACGGGCGACGACCGGCGGATCGGCGACCACGTCGCCGGGACGGCGGTCGTCCGGGAGCGAGGGTGATTGACGGAGGAGGGAGCATGGCGGATCTATCCACGAGGGAGGGAGCCACGGCGGGTCGATCGGCGGCCCCCACGGCGGGTAGCGTTCGCTGAATCCTCGCTAGCGGTCACCGAACCGTTCGTCGAAGACGGCGACCACCCGCTCTTCGACCTCGTCGCGGATCCGGCGGACCTCCTCGATCGGGCGCTCCCCGGGGTCGTCGAGCGCCCAGTCGTCGGTGTCGACGCCGGGCAAGTCGAGCGTCGAACACCCCATGGTCGCGACGAAGTCCGAGTCGGCAAGCGCCGCCTCGGAGACGTGCCGTGGTTCGCGCCCGCCGACGTCGAGGTCGACCTCCGCGAGCGCCTCGACGACGACGTCGTGGACGGCGTCGGCCGGGTCGGTGCCGCCGGTGACGATCTCGACCTCGTCGTCGATCTCCCGCTCCGCGCGTTCGCGTTCCGCGAACGCCGTCGCCATCTGGCTGCGGCCGGCGTTCCGGACGCACATGAACGTCAGCGTGGCTTTCTCTCGTCCGTCTCCGTTCGACTTCCGGCCGCCGTCCGTGGTGTCAGTTGATTTCATGATGGGTTCGATCGGTTGGGTCGCCGCTCAGTAGATCAACTCGTCGTCGTTCTCGACCATGTACAGCGCCCGGGCGGCGATGTTGACCGCGTGGTCCCCCACGCGCTCGATGTCGCGAACCGCCAGCAGCGCGCGGGAGACGTCGTCGAGAGCGGCCGCCAACTCGTCGGCGTCCATCTCGACGTTTCGCTCCGCTTCGACCCGCTCGCGATCGGCCTCGAGGAGGTCACGGACCACCGCCTCGCTGGCCCGACGGCACCGCTCGTCGAGGTCATCGTCCCGAGTGGCCACCGCCCGGCAGGCGTCCGGGTCGCCCGACTCGTAGGCGGCGACCGCGTCAGCGACCATGCCGCCGGCCGACTCGCCGAGTCCGCGGAAGTCGACCGCCGGGTGAAGCCCGCCCTGCTCGCCGCCGTACCCCGCGAGGTTGGTCGCGAGATCGGCGACGCGCTCGAGGTCGGTGATAACCTTGAACGAGGCCGTCACCAGCCGGAGGTCCGTCGCGACCGGCTGTTGGAGCGCAAGCAACTCCGTACACTCCTCTTCGAGTTCGAGGTACCGCTGGTTAACCTCGTGGTCCCCCTCTATCACGTCGCGGGCGAGGTCGTCGTCGCCGGTCACCGCCGCCTCGATCGCGGCGTCGTACCGGCCGAGCACGAGGTCGCCCATCCCGACGACGTCCGTCCGGAGTTGCTCGAGCCGCCGTTGGTAGCTCTCCCGGGGCATTAGCCGAACTTCCCCGTGATGTAGTCCTCGACGCGCTGGTGCTCGGGATCCTCGAATATCGTCGCCGTGTCGTCGTACTCGACGAGCCGGCCGCCGGTGAGGAAGACGGCCGTCCGGTCGGAGATACGCGCGGCCTGTTGCATGTTGTGGGTCACGATGATCACCGTGTATTCGCCGGCAAGGTCGTCGATGAGGTCCTCGATCTTCGACGCCGCCACCGGGTCGAGCGCGGAGGTCGGCTCGTCCATCAAGACCACCTCGGGGTCGGGCGCGATCGCCCTGGCAATACAGAGCCGCTGTTGTTGCCCGCCGGAAAGGTCGAGCCCCGAGGAGTCGAGTTGGTCCTTCACCTCGTCCCAGAGCGCGGCCTCCTTTAGCGATTCCTCGACTCGCTCGTCGACGTCGCCGTCGAACCCCTGGATCTTCAGCCCGTATGCGACGTTGTCGCGTATCGATTTGGGGAAGGGGTTCGGCTTTTGAAACACGATCCCGATCTTCCGGCGGAGCGCGACCGAGTCGACGTTGTCGTCATACACGTTCTTGCCGCTGAACTCCACGTCTCCCTCGACCCGACAGACGTCGATCATATCGTTCATGCGGTTGATACACCGGAGGAACGTCGACTTGCCACACCCCGATGGGCCGATGAGTGCCGTTACCTCTCGTTCCCGGATCTCCATCGAAACGTCGTCGAGCGCCTGCTCGTCGCCGTAGTAGACGTCCAAGCTCCGCGATTCGATGACGACGTCTTCGGTCTCGGGGGGCGCCGAGTCCGTCTTGCCGGTCTCGATACTCGTCTGAATCTTCGGGGCACTGTCTGACTCACTCATGTGTTAGTTCTCACGTCCGTACTTGTTCCGGATAACGATTGCCGTCGCGTTCATCAGCAGCATCAGTACGAGCAACACCACGGCTGCCGCCGGGACGACGCCGTGTCGGAACTCCGGCTTCGCGTTCGCCGACGCGGCGAATATCTGTAGCGGGAGCGCCGTCCCGCTGGAGAACAGCCCGCTCGGCGGGCTGTACGTCGTCGTGGCGATCGCGATGATGACGAGCGGCGCGGTCTCGCCGATCGCCCGCGCCAGCGCCAGGATCGTCCCGGTGAGGGTTCCGGGAATGGCCTGGGGCAGGACGACCTCGCGGAGCGTCTGCCACCGGCTTGCGCCCATTCCGTACGAGCCCTGCCGGAGGGCATCGGGGACTGACCGCAGTGCCTCCTGCGTCGAGACGATGACGATGGGAAGGATGAGCAGTCCGAGCGTTCCCGCCGCGGAGACGACGACGCCGGTCCCGAGCCCGAGCGTCCGCCGGAACAGCGCGAGCCCAAGCAGCCCGTACACGACCGACGGGACGCCGGCCAGGTTCGAGATGTTTATCTCCAAGAGCGTTGCGAGCCGCCCGCCCCAGCCGGTGTCGGGCGCGTATTCCTCAAGATACACGGCCGCGCCGATTCCGACCGGGAACGCGAGAACCGCCATGAAGCCGACGATAATGACCGATCCGACGATCTGCGGGTAGACGCCGGCATTGCTCGCGGTCAGCCCGTCCCACGAGTTCAAAAGCAGGTTCGGCGTGAGGAACGTGTCCGGACTCTTGACCTCGTACGCGAGTGAGGCGCCGAGTAGCACGCCGCCGAGGAGGATGAACGGCCCGGCGACGCCGATACGTCCTTCCGGATTCGTCCGGACCGACCGCACGACGACGTAGCTCGTGGGGACGACGAACGCCGAGAAGAGGACGACCGGAAGCGACGCGTTGACTCCGGCAGCGATCGCCGCCACGGCGACGACGAGACCGCCGGCGGCGACAACTCCACCGACAATAGAGCCGGCACGGCGACCGCGACGCGAGGCCGTCAGCCACGCGACGAGGAGCGCCGCCGGGACGGTGACGAGACCGAAGTACATGATCCACTCCGCGGCAATCCCGATCGGCCCGCGGATCAGATCGTACAATGCCGCCGCGACGCCGGTACCGACGATCATCGACACGGGAACGGCCGGTCCGGTGTACGTCCGGTCGTCCGTCGTCCGGTCGTACGCCAGGACGAGCACCGGCGGAAGCGACGCGAAGGCCGCGTAAATGAACACGTCGTAGGGGCTGAGCGAGTCGACGACCGCGTACGTGACGAGGCTCAAAAGGAGTCCGCCGAACACCGCCGCGAACGCCTTGGCGTTCGTCTTCCGCACCGCCGGCCTCCGGCGGGCGTACAGCGTGAACGCCGCCGTCGGTGCGACGAGGGTGCTGAGGTAAATAAGGAACCACGCGGGCGATGCGGTCCCCGGCCGGAACGCGTCGTTCGATATCTGCGCGAACAACACGAGCAGCGAGACGATCCCGACGAGCGTCGCCGCGATGAGCGCGACCTCGAAGAGCTGTCCCTTCAGCTGCTGGAGCCGGAGCGCCGTGGTCCGTCCGAGTTGATCGCTGGGTGTTTCTTCGGTTGCCATCCTAGTACTCCTCCCGGAACCGCCGTCTGACAAGTTCGGCGAGGACGTTCATCGTCAGCGTGATCGCGAACAACGTCATGCCGAGCGCGAACATCGCCTCGTAGGTGGGGCCAGTACCGAGCGAGTCCGCCCCGGCGATCTGGACCATCGCCGCCGTGATGGTCTGGCTCGACTCCGCGAGGTTCTTGAGCACGTTCGGGAAGTACGGCATCTGCGGACTCATTCCCATTGCCATCGTGACGGCCATCGTCTCGCCGATGGCCCGCGAGATCGCGAGCACGTACGACGCGACGATACCGGAAGTCGCCGACGGAACGACGATCTGCGTCGAGACGTCGAACTTCGTCGACCCCAGTCCGTATCCAGCGTCTCTGAGGCTGTCCGGCACCGCGCTCAGCGCGTCCTCGCTGATCGACGACACCATCGGGATGATCATGATCCCGACGACGATGCTCGCCGACAGCGCGTTGAACGTCCCGAGGGACGGCATGACGAACGTGAACTCCGGAATGACGGGGACCCACGGTGGAATAAGCTGTGCGGAGAACGGGAGCACGCTGTCGATCATCGGTGTGACGTACACGAGCGCCATGTAGCCGTAGATGACGGTCGGGACGCCGGCGAGGATCTCCAGGCTCGGTTTCAGTATCGACCGGGCCTGATCGCTCGCGTACTCGCTGAGGTAAATCGCCGCCGCCAGGCCGATCGGCAGCGCGATCAGCGCCGAAAAGACGGTGACGATGAGAGTCCCGCTTATCAGCGGGAGTACGCCGTACGAGTTCGCGATGACCGGACTCCAGTTCGTTCCGGTAAAGAAGACGATCGGCGATATCTGCGACCAGAACGAGAGCGCTCGTCCCGACAGCGCCAGGATGATCCCGACGGTTATCAGTATCGTCAGGACGGCGCACGCCGCGATCAGACGGCCGTAGAGTCGTTCTTTGCGGACGACGAACCCGCTCCGCTGGAGCGACCCGACCCCGCTCTCCGATTCCTTGCTCATATGGGGTAGTAAAACGTAAGCTGGGTAATCAGCGTTTCCGTTCGGACTCTACGCGCTGTACTCGTACTCGCCGTTGATCGCCTCTTCGAGTGCGGTGAGGTTGTCCTCGACCATCTGGTCGTTGGCGGGGACGTAGCCGATGTCGTTGGCGACGTAGTCCTCGTCGGACTCGTTGATGTAGTACTCGATGAACGCCTGGAGGTGGTTCTTCTCCTGGATTTTGCCCATGTGGCCGTAGGTGAACAGCGGCCGAGCGAGCGGGTAGTTCCCGCTCTTTGCGCCTTCGAGGCTCGGTGCGACCGGGTCGCTGCCGCCCTCACTGAGGCTGAGCGCCTTGACCGAGTCCGGGTTGTTCACGTAGTACGCGAAGGGCAGGTAGCCGAACGCGGCCACGTTGCCCTGGACACCCTGTGCGATCAGGTCGTCCTCTTCGGTTCCTTCGAAGTCGCTGCGGATCGGCTGATCTGCTTCGGTCTCCCCGATGACCGTCTCGGTGAAGTAGTCGTACGTGCCCGAGGTACTTGCCGGACCGTACAGGTCGAACGGCTGGTCCGGCCAGTCCGAGTTGACGTCCGCCCACGTTTCGGGCGCAGTGTCCGGCGACCAGATCGTCCCGAGGTCCTCCAGCGAGATGGAGTCGATGAAGTCGGCCTCGTTGTTGACGACCACGGTGAGTGCGTCCTGTGCGAGGAAGAACTCGACCGGCTCGATGCCGTTGTCGCGGCAGCGCTGGAGTTCCTCGTCTTTGATCGGTCGGCTCGCGTTGTTCATGTCGCTGTCGCCGGGGATGAAGACGTTCTCGAACCCACCGCCGCTGCCGTCCCGAGTGAGGTTGAAGCTCACCTCCGAGTTGTTCTGGTTGAACAGACGAGTGACCTCCTGGGCGACCGGGTAGACCGTACTGCTCCCGGAGATCCGGATATCTCCGGAGAGTGTCTCGGAGCCGCCGTCGGACCCGTCGTCGCCTCCGTCTCCGGACCCGTCGCCGCTCCCGTCTCCGGACCCGTCGTCGCCTCCGCCTCCGGACCCGTCGTCGCCTCCGCCTCCGGACCCGTCGCCGCCTCCGTCCCCGGAACCGCCATCGTCCGAGGTACAACCGGCGACCGCCAGCCCGCTGACGCCGGCGATTGCGGCGAGTGATTTTCGTCGCGTGATGTACTCCACATCCGGATCTTGGCTGGGTGCCATCATCGAATGGTGTCGTATGCCAACCTAAATACGATGCTATGAGGAATATAACACGGGGTGTATCGGTATATAGAAATATATATTTTTCTGGGTGGCATATGACGGGGTCGAAACGCTTACTTACGACGCGTCTCCCGGTCTCTTGGGATATATTCACATACGTATCGATCCGAGGTCGACGTACCGGTCATATAACCGATTATTGTCGTTGGGTGTGGAGATGGAGTATGGCCGTGACCGATCCACCGGACGACTCGACCGGCCCCACGGACGATCCTTCCGACTCCGCCGACCCGACGCGGGTCCCCGAGACGCCACTCCATGCGGCTCGCGAGGCCCTCCGCGTCGAACGCCGTCGCGTCATCGACGAGCGCGAGGCGTTCGAGGCGTTCCGGTCGCGCGTCCGCGACATCCCCCCTGACGCGAACTCCCCGGTGACGGGAGCGGCCGCGCCGCAGGCGGCTCCGCGAGCCCCGGACGCGACGACGACCCCGTCCGGCGTGGCCCCTGCCGGGTCGCCGCCGGTCGGGGGCGGGACGACGACGACCGGCTGCGGCCTCGTCGCCGTTCGGGACGCCTACGAGGAAACGGTGATGTCG
This sequence comes from Halorubrum sp., assembly GCA_028275105.1. Lineage (GTDB taxonomy): Archaea > Halobacteriota > Halobacteria > Halobacteriales > Haloferacaceae > Halorubrum. The sequence goes on along the minus strand of JAQCNI010000061.1, from coordinate 5,783 downwards.
GTTCCACACTACGAGACGGAGTACAACGACACGTATCAACGCAGCCTCGTCGCGGAGTTCGGCCCGGAAGTTGCGGCCGCACTCACCCGTGAATCACGGCTATACGACCGGTCCCGGTCGTCCGTGCTCTCGATGTCGGCCGAGGTGATCGAGAAACGCGACCTGCTCCTCGACCTGGTCGAGGCCGAGTCGGCGTCGCTCTCCCGGGCCACGTCGGACCTGCGTCCCGTGCTCGAGGAGCTCGCGACGCTGTCACGAGCGGAGTTCTCCGCCGAGCGGTTCGGCGTGCTGGACGGCTACCGAGCGCGACTCGAAGTGTTGGAGGAGACGTGCGACGAAATCGCGGAACGCCGACAACGCGAACGAGTCGACGCGGAACGGCTGGTCGTCCTTGATGCGGTCTCGGACGCCCAGACGTACCTGTACCAGGAACTCCCGGTGACGTATCCGGCCCTCGCGATGGTGGCCGAAGCCGTCGAGCGAATCGAGTCCGTCCGTGATGGGATCGTGCGGGCCATCGTCTAGACGGCGGACGGGAGGTGATGCTGGCGGACAACGAGATGACGAGACGACGACGTCCCGGACTGCCCGGACCGCCGCGCGTCGGCTACGCGTCCGGCTCCGACCCTTGATCGAGGACGTCCCATCGATCCGCGATGACGCCGTCGACCCCCGCGTCGGCGAGTCGTCCCGCGTCCGCCGCCGTCGACGCGGTCCACGCGTTCACCGCGAGTCCGCGGTCATGAGCCCGCCGCACGACGGCCGTTTCGAGAACGAGCGCCATCGACGGGTGGATCGCGGGCGCGTCGAACGCGGCGGCCGCGTCCAGTCCCGCGTCCGGGTCCCGGCCGCACAACACGGCGAGCGGCGCGTCCGGGTCCGCCCGTCGGAGCTCCCGAAGCGCGTCGTCGTGGAACGACGAGTAGATCACGTCGACCTCGTACTCGGCTCGAACGTCGACGGCGGCGGACGCGACAGCGGACGTCTTCAGCTCCACGTTGACCGGCAGGTCGGTCGGCAGCGACGACACCGCCGACAGCAACTCGGCGAGCGACGGGATCGACGCGTCGGTTCCGTGGACGTCGAGTTCCCCGAGCCTCCCGAGCGGGACCTCGTCGACGCGACCACTCCCGTCGGTCACGCGGTCGAGCGTTTCGTCGTGGAAGACGACGGGCTCGCCCGTGCCACAGAGGCGGACGTCGACCTCGACGGCGTCGACGTGTGTGGCTGCCGCCGTCACGGCGGCGACCGTGTTCTCGGGGTACTGCCCGGCACACCCCCGATGGCCGACGAGTGAAGGCGTCGAAGACGACGACGCCGCTGACGATGCCGTCGTCCGGCCCGCACCGAGGAACGGGTCGAGCGACATCTCACTCCCCCTCGACGTCGCCGCCGTTCGGGTCGACGTGCTCGGAGCGGAGCCGCTCCGCGTGGTCGGCCGACTCGGCGAGCGCCCAGCGGACGCGCGTCTCGTCGCCGGCGGCCGACTCGTCGCCCGCGGCGTGGAGCGTCGCGCTCCCCCCGTACGCGAGCGCCTCCTTCAGTTCGTCGCGGAGGATCCCCGTCCCGAACCCGACCGTGTTCCGCTCGTCGTCGCCGAGTTCGTAGAGCGCGTAGCGGTTCGGTGCGTCCCGCACCGCTTCGCGGTCGAGGTCGCGCCACGGCTTTGATAGGCTCATCGTTCGCGCCTCACAGATGCGCGTCGAGTCCCGCCTCGGGGCCCGAAACGATCTCGTAGCTCCCCTCGCTCCATCCGTCCTCGACGAAGACGAACACCCGACCGCCGGCGATCTCGGGGTCGGCGATCACTTCGTTCCGCTGCCCGTCGCGGCCGACGACCACGCCGGGGAACACCTCCTCGCGTTCGCCGGATTCGACGACGACGCGGCCGACGCCCGACTCGCGGAGGATGTCGTCGTCCGTGTCGTAGTCGTTGACGTACGTCATGACACCCTCCGTCTCGGTCGGATCGGTGACGAGGACGTGAGTCGCCTTGCCGGGCCCGGCGGTGACTGAGCCCTCGACGTCGTCGGGGATCCCGCGATACAGCGTCGTCCGGCCGTCGAGGTACTCGACGACGACGCCCTCCTCGCGGAGGTCGATGCCGATCGAGGTCGGGGGAACGTCGCCGCGTGACGGTATCGACATACCGACTGATCCGCCCGCCCGCCTCAAAAGGACCGCGTTCGGTGTGGGGCCGCGTCCGGCGGAGTCGTCGCGGGCGGGGCCGCGCCCGGCGGGGTCGGCCCCTCCCGCGGTCCTCCCGACAGACTCGCCGGGACCGCTAACCCTTTGCGCGCGCTCGTCGGGAACGCGTGTATGGAGGGACGGGCGGCCGCGCTCGGCGCGGGCACCGTGTTGAACGCCCTCGCGACGGGGACCGGCGCGGCCTTCGGCCTCGACGTCGAGACGCACGCGACCGTCGAACTCGACCCCGACCGCGACGGCGTCGAGGGGATGATCGCCGAGGACGCCACGGCCGACACCGCCCTGATCGAGCGCTGCGTTACGCTCGCCACGGACCGGTGGGGCGACGGCGAGGGCGGAACCGTCCGCACCGAGAGCGACGTGCCGCTGGCCGCGGGGCTGAAAAGCTCCAGCGCGGCCGCCAACGCGGCCGTGCTCGCGACGTGTGCGGCGCTCGGGCTGACCGTCGGCGACGGCGCGGAACCGGGCGACCCGCCGACCGACGTCGACGTTACCCGACTCGCCGCCTGTCGCCTCGGCGTCCGGGCGGCCCGCGAGACCGGCGTCACCGTCACCGGCGCGTTCGACGACGCGACCGCCTCGATGTTCGGGGGCGTCTGTCTCACCGACAACGACGCCGACGAACTGCGCTCGCGCGAGCCCGTCGACTGGGACGTCCTCGTGTGGACCCCCCCCGAGCGGGCCTACAGTGCCGACGCCGACGTCGAGCGCTGTGGGGCCATCGCGCCGATGGCGGACCTCGTCGCCGACCTCGCGTCGGCCGGCCGGTACGTCGAGGCGATGACGGTCAACGGGCTCGCGTTCTCCGCCGCGCTCGGGTTCGACGCCGACCCAGCCGTGGAGGCGATGCCCCGGGCGTCGGGGGTGTCGCTGTCGGGGACCGGACCGAGCGTCGTCGCCGTCGCGGACGCGACCGACCCCGACGCCGACCTCGACGCGCTGGCCGACCGGTGGAGCGATCGACCCGGAACGCTTCGGCGAACGACGACGCGAAACGACGGTGCGACCGTCAGGTAACTACCCATGAGTGACACACCGAACCCCGAGGAGATGAGCCTCGACGAACTCCGCCGGGAGATCGAGGACATCGACCGCGAGATCGTTGAACTGATCGCCCGCCGTACCTACGTTGCCGACACCGTCGCGGCGGTGAAAGCGGACCGAGACCTCCCGACGACCGACGAGTCCCAGGAGGCGCGCGTGATGGAACGCGCCGGCGAGAACGCCGAGCGGTTCGACCTCGACGCCAACCTCGTGAAAGCCGTCTTCCGGCTGTTGATCGAGCTGAACAAGGTGGAGCAAAGAGAGAGTCGATAGGCGATAGAGCGGCTGTTTCAGGGATTCTAGCCGCATATTACTTGATAGAAGTGTCGGTCCTCGACATCACCTTGCGAATTTCGGACTCGACGAGCAGCCGGGAGACCGGATACTCGCCCGCATTGAATACGTTCCAACAACCCCACTCAACTACCCCGCACAGTCTCGGTGAGAGAAACACCGCGAAGCTAGCGGTCAGTTCTTGTTTCTGTACTCCAACCCAAAGACACAATATTCTGTGTACACATAGTTTTCTGTATGCCCAGTATCACCGTCAATGTCGACGACGATCTCAAAGACCGGATGGAGAGACATCCGGAAATCAACTGGAGTGAGGTTACCCGGCAGGCCATCCAGGAAAAAATCGAGACACTCGACGTGATGGACGAACTCACATCCGGGAGTGAACTCACCGAGAGTGATATCGCCGATATCGCCGACAGGATCAACGAGAGCGCACGCGAGCGCGTCGAAGAGGGGTCGGAGTAGTCTCGACGATTGAAGCTAGTCGTCGATGCCAACGTCGTCATCTCCGCACTCATCACAGACTCAAAAACCCGCGAACTCATCGTCACACTCGAGCCCGATCTCTTTACACCCGAGTTCGTCCACGACGAAATCGGGAACTACGAGGAGCTGATCGTCGAGAAGTCAGGGATGACTCCAAATCGAGTCGCACAGTTTGTCGACCTCCTCTTCCAGTATATCGAAGTCGTTCCCGCCAGCGAGTTCTATCCGTATATCGAGCAGGCCGAAGAGGCGATTGGCGACACTGATCCCGACGACGTGTTGTACGTCGCGTGTGCTCTTGCCAGTGATGCCGATATTTGGAGCGACGACTCCGACTTCGGGGAACAGGATGTCGTCGAGGCCCACTCGACGAGCAACGTGATCGACTCTTTCGACACACTCTAGTCGATCGGAACGACCGCCCGTAGAGCGGGAGTAGCTCTATTTATATATGGTGTCTATAGACGCCCTCTCCATCTCGAATGTAGAGCAATAAGTCTGTGATACGACTCTATTTTCACGAGATTACAGTATGGATTTCAGCTACCTGAACAAGGTGGAGCAAAGAGAGAGTCGATAGCAGGAAAAACGGTTAGTAAGAGGATTCTAGCCGCACATTAGTAGATAGAGGTGTCGATTCTTGACGCCATCTTGCGAATTTTGGGTTCGATGAGTAGCCGGAAGATCCGACCAGGTCTGCCGCACTCTCGATCACGACAACCGCTCCGAGCACCTCGCTTCGCTCAGTTGTGACTATGTCCTCCGCCCGGAGTCATTTCTCGTCAGTCGGTTCGAGTGGGAGTCGTTCGACCTGGATCTCTTCGTAGTCTTTCTCGGACGAGAGCACGTCCATCCCACGCGTTTCCGCAGTTGCCGCGTGGAACGCGTCGAACGGCGTCATCCCCCCGTCGTAGTAGTTGACGGCTTTCAGCACGACCTGTTTCTCTTCCTCGTTCCTCACGGGGACGAGTTCGAGTAGGTTCGCTACCAGCGGAACGGAGTCGAACTCGTAGCGTTCTCGGGCGAGGAGGAGTTCGAGGTACGAGAACGACGCCGTTTCGACGTTGTACTCCTTGAGGGCGTCCTCTGCGGATCTCCGCAACCAATCGGTATCTTTGGCGAGTGCGAGCAGGAAATCCGTCTCGACGTACACCGTCATCCGTCGCTACCGGCTTCCGCAGCTTCGTCTTTCGCCTCTGCCTCGATGTCCTCTCGGATTTCCTCGACGGACGCGTCGTAAAGTTCGCCTGCCGCTTCGCGGACAGCGGCGAGTGGGTCGTCCGCGACCGGGATCAGTTCGATTCTATCCTCGTACATGACGATATGATACTTCTGGCCGTACTTCTCGCGCACCTCTTTCGGGATGTACAGCCGTCCCTGTGCATCCGTTTCTGCTGACATAGCGAAGACTGTGTCACGGTGAACCACTTCGGAACAGTCCGCACAAGAAAGTGCGTGTTGGAGAGTTCCGTCTCGCCGTGACGTTCCGCCAGAACGAACGGCGCATGGTGGTTGCTCGAATCAAGCGCCATGGTGGTGCGTACACCGCCGACGATGACTGATTGTACTCCGAGGAAAGCGACAAAGTAGGCGAAATGTTTGACATCCTCTCCGCCCTGAAGGGCGAAGATTCCCACGGCACCGCACCGCTGGGTTGGGATATTTACGGTTTGTAGCGACCTCGAAAGGCGGCTACTGGCTGTGCCAATCAGCCGTTACTCCTCTCCCGGCATGGGATTCAGAGGTAC
>JAQCNI010000051.1 GCA_028275105.1 Halorubrum sp. | reverse complement strand
TGTGCTCGACATGATCTCGTGTCCCCGACGTTCGGACCCCGATCACCGGTCCCCCGCCGTGATCGCAGTGGGTCGCGTCCGTATCGGGTTGTTCCTGACAGATACTATCACGCACGCATTTATAGCCTGGTCACCGTCCCGCGGCGTCGGCGCGGCTGTGAACGCGGGACACGCCCGCTTCGAGCGTAACGGAAGTTCGGACGAAACGAGATCCGGCCGTCGCGCGGCGGGTTCGAACCCTGGTTACTCGTCGACTGCGACCTCGTCGGCGTCGACGTCGACGGCCGTCTCCTCCTCGGCGGCGACCTCCGCGGGGCGCGCCTCGAGGGTCAGCTTCTGGACCTCGACGCGGCGCAGCGGATAGATCGTTTTCGCCTCGCCGTAGATCGCCGACGAGAGGTTCCCCTCGACGATCGCGTCGACGAACGACTCGAAGGTCCGCTCCTCGGCGGCCTCGTGGACCTTGTCGATCATGACCCGGCGGATCGCCTTCTCCTGTGACCGGTCCGCCTTCTTCGTCGTCAGCGCGACCGGCTGGACGCGGACGCGGTAATCGTCCGTCGTCAACACCGTGATCGACGCCTCGACCTTCGAGGCCCCGCGGCGGACGAGCGAGCGCAGGTAGTCGCGCGTCAGCTCGTATTTGATGAACTCGGTGTACGCCGTGTCGCTGCCCACGTCGGTGATCTTGAACGTGAGCTTCGTGTTGTTCGCGCCCGAATCGCCCGTGAGGTCGCCCAGCGTCGTCGTGATCGTGCGGCCGACCACCTGGTCGGGCTCCTCGGCGAGCGTCTCGCCGATGGCATCGCGGTCGAACTGTTCGGGTGCCAGTACGTCGTACCAGCGTTTCTGTCCTCTGCTCTTGGATACTGATCGTTCGCTCATGTGTCGGTGGTTGTGTCGGTGTCCGTCGTCTCCGTCTCGTTCGTGTGCCGGTTCGTGTCGGGAGCGACCCCGTTCGTCGGGGTTCGCCCGGGTTCCACGCCGGAGTCCCGGTCGAGTCCGGGGCCTCCGCGGTGTGTCCGTGCGCGCCCGCTGACGCGCTCGGCGACCCGCAGGTTCACCACGTAATCGTCGACCGTCGACCGAAGACCGCCGGTCGTCGGCCGCGCGATGGTACAGTCGACCGTGTCGCCGGTAACACGGACCGTCATCGAGTTCGTGTCGTCGGGCGCGAGCGCGGCCGCGACGCGGTCGGCATCGGCGTGTGTCGTCCGGACCCTCGCGGTCCGGCTTCCGCCGTCTCCGTCTCCCTCGTCGTTCTCGTTGGCGCCGACGGGGGCGTCGCGGTCGGTCATAGCGCCTCCCGGAGCGCCGCGAGGGCGCCCGTCGGGTCGGTCGTGTCACGGTCGACCTCGAGGCCGCCCCGCGCGGGACCGCCCCATCCGTCACCGCCGACGTCGCGGGCGACCGCCCGGAACGCGTCGCCGACCCCGACCGGTTCGATCGCGGCCGCCGCGAGCGTCCCCGACGACTCGTCGATGGCGACCGCGACGGGTTCGGGCGACCGGAAGTCCCGGACGATCCGGGCAACCGTGGGTACCGTCGCCGGCGATGCGTCGACGCGGGCGACGAAACACCCGTCGTATCGGCCGGTCGTCGCTTCGTCGACCGCGCGGTGGGCCGCGAGCCCGTGACGCCGCCACGCGTCGAGTGCGGCCGTTCGGAGGTCGTCGTCCGGCTCCGTGGCGAGCGCCAGCGCGACGCCGGTCCCCGGTGCCTCGCGGGCGAGGACGTCGAGGACGTCGGCGTAGCCGCCGACCGTCGCGAACGGGGCGACGGCCCCGTCGATGGCGTACGGGCGGAGCGCGCGTTCGACCGCCGAGGCCGCTCGCGTGCTGGCTCCCTCCGCCGCGGCGACGTCGACGGCGACCAGCGAGGCGAGCCGTCGGTGCGCGTCGCCATCGGCGTCAACGTCGTCACCGGTGTCGCCGTCTGCGGCGTCGTCGCCGTCTGCGGCGGTGTGGAATCCGATCCCCGTTAGCGCCGTCCCGGTCGCGTCCGGGTCGCCGGAGTACGGCGTCCGGATCAGCGTCGACGCCGCGAGCCCGTCCGCGGGGTCCGCGGTTGGAATCGAGACGCCGGGCCGCCGTTCGACGATCCCGGCGCGTTCCGCCGCGTCGAGCGCGTCGCCGGTGCCGTCCGTGCCCGGGACCGAACCGGCGGCGACGCCGCCGGCCAGGGCGACGACGGGGTCGGGCTCGCCCCCCAACTCCCGGGCGATCGCGAAGGCGGTCACGCTCGCCGGTCGCCCGGTCCCGGGGATCGCGTGGGTCCCCATGTTGCCGCCGACCGTGACCGCCACGTCGTCGTCTCCGGGATCCGGAACCGGATCGCGCGAGACCCGCACGTGGAACGGCACCGCTCGTCGACGGAGCGCGCGGGCGAGCGTTCCGGCGGCCGCGAGCGCGTCGCCGTCGTCGCTCGCGACGAGCCGGACGAACGGCGCGTCGGCGAGGATGGCGGCGAGGGCGTCGGGCGTTCGGGTTTCGGCGGCGGTGGCGGTTTCGGTCACGGGTCGGTGTCGGGTGTTACTCCTCGAGCAGCTCGGCCGCGTTCTCGTAGGTGTACGAGAACTCCTCGTCGATCTCGTCGCCGCGGTAGTAGTCGGCAAGCCGGCGGATCTTCGCCTCCGTGTTCTGGAGCGCCCGCTTGTTCTGGTGGTCCTGGCCGTTCTCGGCCATGTGCTTGCGGAGCCGTATCGCCCGAGCCATCAGGCTCCGGAGGTCCTCGGGGAGGTCGGACGCCGCGTCGTGCTCCTCGAGGATCTCGGTGATCTTTTTATCCGTCGCGAGTTTGACGTCGGGCACCGGTACGCCCTTGACGCCCTCGTCACGGAGTTTAATTCCGATGACGCTGGGGTCGTGTCCCTGCTCGGCCAGTTCGACGACGCGGGATTCGATCTCCTCGACGTCGACGTCGCTCCATTCCGGGTTCTCGTCCGTCGCCGGTTTGTCCGAACCGGACGAACCGCGACGGCGCGTATGCATTCGTGCCATTGGTTGAGTTGGAACGGCACAACCGCGAGACGTGACCGCGACTCCGCACGGCGCGGCTGACGGATGCTCGCGTCGAGCGAGCGGGTCCGGGGGGTCGGTCCGCACGAGCGGATCGACCCGAGCCACGACGCCGGAGGCGGCGGCGCACTGCTACGTTCCCAAGCCGTGGGCGAAGAGGCCCCGGCGCGTCGGATCCGCAGCTGTGCTGTTCCCATGCCTACGGACGCCGTCGGGGTTGTTAAGGGTGTTCTTGTCCGATCGCCGGGTCGATTTTCGGTGGTGGTCCCAATTTCGGTAGTTACCCCGACACCGGTCGCTACTCCGGTCCCGATCGTCCCGCTTCCGTTCCGAGTCCATTCCAGCCGCCTTCGACTCCCTCGTCGCGGGAAAACGGCCCGTACCGGGGCGCTTTTTTACTCGTCTCCCGAATCGTCGTTCGTGCTATCGGTCGAGCTACACGCCCACTCCGCGCTGTCCCACGACGGGCGCGACCCGGTCGACCTCCTCTTGGAGCAGGCGGCCGCGGTCGGGTTGGATGCGCTCGCCGTCACGGACCACGACGAGATCGACGCAAGCCTCGAGGCGGCCGCGAAGGCTCCCGACCACGGGCTCGTCGGGATCGTCGGCATGGAGGTGACGTGTGCGGCCGGCCACGTGCTCGCGTTCGGGATCGACGAGATCATCCCGAGCGGGCTCCCGTTCGACGAGACGCTCGACCGAATCCGCGATGCGGGCGGGGTCGCGGTCGTCCCCCACCCGTTCCAGAAAACCCGCCACGGCGTCGCGGCCCACGTTTCGGCCGAACAACTCGCGAGCGCCGACGCGATCGAGGTGTACAACTCTCGGCTGTTCACCGGGCGGGCGAACCGGCAGGCGGAGAAGTTCGCGATCCGCCGGAACCTCCCGATGACCGCCGGCAGCGACGCGCACGTCTCCGAGATGGTCGGCCAGGCCGTCACCGAGGTCGGCGCCGACGACCGGTCCGCGAGCGCGATCCTCTCGGCGATCGCCGACGGCCGGACGAGCGTCGTCGGGAAACGGACGCCGTGGCGCGTCTCGATCCGCCAGTTCGCCGGCGGGGCGAAACGCCGCGCGCTCCGGGCCATCGACGGACTCCGGTGACCGTGACCGACCGGCTTCGCGGCGCGTCCGCCGGTCCCGTTGCCGACGCGATACGCGACCGGGACCCCCTGCCCGGAACCGGTGGTTTCGCCGGGGTGCTTGCGGCCGAATCGATCGCGACGGGGTCGCTCGGGGTCGACCCACCGGTGGCCGCCGAGGCCGAGGGTCGCAACGCCGACGCCGACCCCCCCGTCCTCGTTCGCGACGTGCTCGGCCGCGAGCCACTGTTCGTCGAGCGCGATGCGACCGACGCGCCGCGGCCGGCGGCGTGGAGCTTCGACCCGACGGACCTCCGGGATCCGACCGCCGTTCCAGCCGGATCGGTCGCGTCGGCGACTCGCTCCGGATCCACGCAGCCTGCGGACTCGGCCCGGTACTGGTCGCTCCCGACGCCGGACCCGAACGATCCGGAAACGGCCCAGGCCGCCGTCGACGACGCGGTCCGGACCACCCTCGACGAACTCGGCTCCGGCTCCGTCCCCGCGGGGAGTGCTCGACCCGCTGACTCCACCCGCGACGACGACCGCCCGGACGACCGGCTCGCGGTCGCCTTCTCCGGTGGCGTCGACTCCGCGCTCGTCGCCGCCGGGGTCCCGGACGCGCCGTGTTACGTCGCCGGCTTCGAGGGATGTCACGACGTCGCGGCCGCCCGGGATGCCGCCGCGGCCATGGACCGTGACCTGCGGGTCGTCGAACTCACCCACGACGACCTCCGACGGGCCGTCCCCGAGATCGTGGCCGCGACAGGCCGTCGAAATCCGATGGATCTCGCGATCGCCCTCCCGCTGTACCTGACCGCGGAGGCGGCCGCAGCCGACGGGGTCGACCGACTGGCGGTCGGACAGGGGGCCGACGAGCTGTTCGGCGGCTATAGCAAGGTGGTGGAGCCGGCCGTCGACGACCGCGTCGCCGCCGACACCGTCCGGGGCGCGCGGACCGAGACCGTCCGGACGCTGCCCAACCAGCTCGAACGCGACGTCCTTGCGCTCCGTGCCGCGGGAGTTGAGCCGGTCGCACCGCTGCTTCACGACCGGGTCGTCGGCGCCGCGCTCCGTCTCCCGGCGGCCCTGGTCGCGACCCCCGACGAGCGAAAGATCGCGCTCCGTCGAGCGGCGGTCGGCGTGGTTCCCGAGTCGGTCCGCACGGCGGACAAGAAGGCGGTCCAATACGGCACGTACGTCTCCCGGGAGATCGACCGGCTCGCGAGACAAAACGGGTTCAAACGGCGGATGGACGATCACGTCGGTCGGTACGTCGAGTCGTTGCTCGACGAGTAGGAACGCCGCGGAAAACGGCCCTCACGGGCCGTGTTGACCGAGTCGCCGCGTTGGAGTACCAGTCCCGCGGCCGACGCCCGTTCGACACGGGCGTCCGTTCATCGATGCCGATTCGTCGTATAAAATCCACGGATACGCGACAAATATAACCACTTGTCGGCGATGAAACCGAACGCAGCCACAGATCAACACGACGATCCGATCCGATCGTGAAAAAAGGTGTTCTGGCCGCGGCCGGAATTCGACGCTTCCGGGACCGAGGTCGGTGCCCCGGGCGCTTCAACGGAAATCGTCATCATCAACGGACCAGATACGTGTCGTTTTCGGCGACGAAACGCCCGAGGTCGGTCTCCCGCCGGAAGTCGGTCGACCGAAGCGATCGGAGCGATTCGACCAACCGGTCGGCGTCGCCCGCGCCCCACTCCGCCGGGTCCTTGACATTTCGTTCGATTCACGTTCGGCGCGATCGATCCGTCATAACGACCCGATATGCGGCACGGTTGGCCGGCGGTCGCGGATAGGCGCATGTGACGAGACATATCCGCATAACTTATGCGAACGGGTCGAATTCGATCGGCTTTGGCTACGCCGTTAGCCGCCACTCCGGCAGCTCGTTTCATCGATCCGAAACAACCGACAAAATCGCCCGACTGCGGCGTAAAATCCGATATGCTCACGACACAAGATATATATATGCCCCGCCGTTGGAGAGCTTCGAAGAATCATGTTCGACCGCATCCGTACGGCGGCCCTCTTCGGGCTCCACCAGACGTCCGTCGCCATCGGGATCTCGCTGTTCCCCGTGGCCGTGTTCGCGAGCGATCAGCTCGGCATCGACATCCCCGTTCACCGACTCGTTGAGACCACCGGCGAGGCCTACGCCAGCGCCGAAGAGTAGTCGTCACGGCGCCGAGGAACGCTCGGATCGGACGTCCGATCTCCTCTTTGGTTCGCGGGGATCAAAACACGCCGGCGATGAACCCGAGACCGATGCCGACGAGGACGACGGCCGAGACGACCGGGAGATAGGGCGTGATTCGTCTCACTCGTTCCTCGTAGCTCTGATATCCCGCGATCAACAGCATCGTCAGTCCGACGATCCCGACGATGACGGTGATGGCGTAGGCGGCCATCAGCTCGAGACAGTAGTTGGACCCCGTACAGAGTGCGATGATCTCGAACTCCTCCTCGTGGGCGAACCCCAGCACGAAGGCGAACCACGCGACCCCGAGGAGACCGCGGTCCGCTCCCTCCTCGAACCCCTCGTGTGAGTGGGTGTCCTCGCCGCCAAACGGGACGAGACGCTTCAGACGGGAGATGATCCCGTGATCGTGGTCGTGTTCCTCGCCGTGGTCGTGTTCCTCGCCGTGGTCGTGTTCCCCGCCGTGGCTTCCGTGGTGATGACCGTGACGGTACTCTCGAATGCCCAGACCGATGAGCAGGACGCCGGCAACGAGGCTTATGCGGCCCCCGATCTGAATTCCACCGACCACCGTGATCGGCTCGTTTACCGCTGTCAGGTCGAAGTACCCTTTCGCGTAGAAGAACGCGCCGACCATGGCGATGCTGCTGACGAGGTGGCCGACGCCGATGATGAGACTCGCCGCGAATCCGTACGCCCATTGATTCGACCGATCGAGGGCGTACGAGGCGGCGACGGGCCAGCCGTGGCCCGGCTCGACCCCATGAACGGCGCCCAGCACGACCGCACCGACCAGCAGCCCGAACGCCTCGCCGTGTAACATCTCGTCCGGCATCTCCACGCCGGGTGGGAATAACCGTTGTTACTACCGAAACGGGCCCATCGCCATACCCGAACTCTCGTACGGCCCCGCACAACCGACGACCATGCGCGAGTACATCGAGTCCCACTCGCGGCTGAAGGACCTGACGGGTGACGTGGTCGCGCTCGTCGCCTTTGACTACCGGTATCACGAGGTGATCGAGGCGCTCCACGGCGTCCAACACGAGCACCAGGACGTGAAGACGATGGTCATCCGTGACGACGGCTAGCGGTCGTCGGCCGTGGGGACCGGCGACGTCGACGTCGACGGCGGCGGGACGCGGTCGGCGGGACGTTGATCGATGGTGACGGGATTCATAGTGATTACTGCGAGTCTTTACCACCGTGACGATCCGTGTCGGCGATGAGAGCCGGGTAACGGGCGTCTTTCGACATCGTACATAAAACTATTCGCAGTAATCACTATCACGCCGGTCCCGGCGGCGTTCCGCCCCGTGTCGGTCCACGGGATAAGGCGGTCGGAACCGGCGGTCGACCCCCGAAGGGTTGCCTTTATCAGCGCGAGGACCGAACTTGCCGGTAATGCGAACACCGACTGGCGATCTCTCGGACGGGCCGTCCGCCGAACTCGGCCGCGACCAGCCCGTCTTCGGGCCAGAGCTCGGCGAGTTCGAACACAGCGACCGCCGCGCCGCACAGGCTGACGGCGAGGGCGAAATGAAGACCGGCACGACGACGGTCGGGATCCGAACCGCCGACGGCGTCGTGATGGCCACCGACATGCGCGCTTCCCTCGGCGGAATGGTCTCCTCGAAGGACGTTCAGAAGGTCGAGGAGATCCATCCGCGGGGCGCGCTGACGATCGCCGGCTCGGTCTCCGCCGCCCAGAATCTGATCTCGACGCTCCGCGCGGAGACGAACCTCTACGAGGCTCGCCGCGGCAAGGAGATGTCGATGGAGGCACTTTCGACGCTGACCGGGAACCTGCTCCGGACGGGCGCGTTCTTCATCGTCCAGCCGATCCTCGGGGGCGTCGACGACGAGGGCGCCCACATCTACTCGATCGACGCGCTCGGCGGTACCACCGAGGAGGAGTACACGGTTACCGGCTCCGGGTCGCAGTACGCGCTCGGGGTCCTCGAACAGGAGTACGGCGAGGACCTCACCGTCGACGAGGCCACCACGGTTGCCGCGCGGGCGATCCAGTCCGCGGTCGAACGCGACCTCGCGTCCGGGAACGGGATCAACGTTGCCGTCGTCACCGACGAGGGCGTCGAGATCTCCAAGTACAAGGAGTTCGACGAACTGTTATAAACGCCTTACGTGCCGCCGACGCCCCCCTTCGGCGGTCCGATCCCGTCACCCCAGTAGAATCGGGGGCCAAACAGGAGGTAGCCGCTCGCGAGGAACAGCAGCGCGAACGCGAATCCCTCGCCGATCCACGCCGGGAGCGCGTCCGTGATCCCGTGAGCGACCGGCGTCAGCACGACCGCCGCCTGGACGAGCCCCATCACGACAGCGTCCTGCGCGTGGAGGTCCGGGTACGTCACCGTCGACCCCATGAGCACGGCGAAGACGGCCGTCGCGGCGATGAGCGGGACCGCCCCGGTGTACCCCGCGAGGACGGCGGCCGCGAGGACGGTCGCCGCGAGCGTCGTCGGCACGCCGACGGTCTCCCGACTGTCGCTGTCGTAGGCGGTGTACATCCCGAGGCGGGCGACCGCCATCGCGACGAACAGGGCGGCGGCCCCGACGCCGGCGGCGGTCACGAACGGGTCGGCCGCAAACGACCGGGCGTCGAGGACGACGAGGGCGACGAGGGCCGCGGGCGCGACGCCGAACGAGGCGACGTCGGCCAGCGAGTCGAGGTACGGCCCGGCGGCGGTCGACCCGCGATGGCGGGCGACGACCCCGTCGAGCCCGTCGGCGATGGCGGCCAGCAGGACCAACCGCGCCGCGAGCGTGACGTCAACGGTGGCGGCGATCACCGCCAGGAAGCCGACGGCGGCGTTGGCCACGGTGACCGCGTCGGCGAGGCCGAGCCGGCCGACGAACCGCAGGTACATACCGAAACGGTCGACGAGCCCGCTTTTATCGTTTGTTATCGTCTCGGCGGTCGCCCGGACTGCCGTCGACGATTGCTGCCCGGTTCGTCGGCGATGAGATCGGTCGACCGGTCGGTTCCCGGCCGCGGTCGGTCAGGGAACGTACCAGATCCCCCGGCCGAAGTCGAGCCATTCGCCGACGACGACGTGGGGGAGCGCGATCACACAGACGAAGACGGTGTAGAAGGCGACGGCCCCGGGCAGCAACGACGCGCCCGCGAGCGGGTTGGGCGCGACGGTCCAGAGCGTCGTCGCCACGAGGGCGGTCACGAGCGCGCCGACGACGAGGACGCCCCACGCGACGACGACGGAAACGCCCTCCCGTCGGCTGGGCTCCTCCCGCTCGACGACGACGCTCCGGCCGGACTGCCGGAGCGGGTACCACAGCGGGAAGTACAGCCCGATGGCGATGACGACGGGAACGAAGACGAAGTAGGCGACGAGCAGCAGCGTCTCGAAGGCGTCACGCAGCCACGACTCACGGAGCCCCCCGGTGATGAGGCCGCCGCCGAGGTGGGCGATCACCGCGGCGCCGTATAGCCCGCCGATCGCCGTCGTCACCGTTCCGGGGGCGGTCGCGACCGGGCCGGCCAACTCCCCGCCGAACACGGACAGCATGTAGCCGGTGAACCCGTAGAACGTCCCGGTCCACAGCACGGCCGGCACCAGCATCACCGCGCCCCCCCGGACGAACGCCGCGAGGGCTCGCTGGGGCCGCGAGACGAGGTGGTCGCTCCCGACGATCGCGTCCATCACCCGCGGGTCGCCGTGGCCGCCCTTCGCGACCGCGGTCCCGAACGCCAACGCGAGCGCCGGCAGCGGCGCGACGACGAACAGGCCGATGAACGCCGTCACGAACCCGAGGTACATCACCACGTACCGCGCGCCGAACGGGAGCCCGCGCCGCCGAAGGTTCGAGAAGTGTTCGTACCCGCCGTGCGGGAGGTTCAGCGCGACCATCCCGACGAGATAGGCGAGCATCTGCGTGCGGAGCGTCAGCTCGGTCCCCGTCGCGTACAGGATGCCGAATCCGACGGTCAACAGGAGAAGTGCCCCGCGGGAGGCGAGGGCGGCGGTCCCTTCCGGTTCATCGAGAACGTGACGCCGCGCGAAACTCGCGGTTGACGTCGACATGTGAGGTCGTACGATCCCCATCCCCCTCGTACATCCCCCCGCATCGTTTGGGATCTTAAACCGTCCGACGGAGCGGTATCGGTGTGCCGATTCAGTACGTGTGGACGACCTCGCCACACCGGTTACACTCGATCGTATCGCTTCGGAACAGCCGCTTTTTCTTTTCCGTCGGCCCGTTACATTCCGGACAGACCCCCAAGTTCCGCCCGTCGGCGACGCGGGCCGAAAGGTCGAGGAACCGATTTTCGAGCTGGTCGATCTGTTCCGACTGTTCCTCGACGACGGACTCGAGCTGCTCGACGGTCCGTTCCCGATCCTCCAGCTCCGACACCAGTCCCTCGATGCGGTTCTGATACTCGTCGACCGCCTCCACGTCGAGGGTGACCGCGTCCTCATCGCTTTCGACCGATTCCGCCGTCGTTTCGACGCTCGACTCTACTTCCTCCGCTTCCGTTTCTTCATCCGCCATATCGACTCGTTTGACGCCCGGTCCCTTTAAATTGAGGTCGTGACCCGGGTGATCCCTTATCCCGGATGCCGACCCACTCGTCCCGTGCCGATCGGATTCACCTCCGCGTCCGCCCCGGGAACGACCGCACGGGCCATCGCGCCCGTCGCCGGCGTGCTCCTCATCGCCATGGCCGTCATCCTCGCGGCCGGCGTCACGACGGCGACGCTCGACGCGCCGGATGAACCCGCGCCGACGGCGCTCCTGTCGCTCTCCGCCGACGGGGATCGGATCGCGATCACGCACGAGGCGGGCGACCCGGTCGAGGTCGACGAGCTGACGGTCCGTGTCCGCGTGAACGACGAGCCGCTGGCCCGCCAGCCGTCGATCCCGTTCTTCTCGGCGGCCGGGTTTCAGCCGGGGCCAACCGGCCCGTTTAACGCCGCGAGCAACGACGACGAGTGGTCCGTCGGCGAGGTGGCCTCGTTCCGGATCGCGGGGACGAACGACCCGACGCCGGCGGCCGGCGACCGCGTCGAGGTCCGCCTCGTGGTCCGTGGCCGTCTGCTCGTGAGCCTCGACGCACGGGCGTGACCGACCGGTTAGTCCGGCCGGGTCGTCCGGGCCGCCAGTTCGGGGTGGAACGGGACCGGGCGCGTCCCGTCGTCGATGCTCACCGATCCGGGACCCGTGCGACGGTCGTGATCGCCCGTGGACTCCGCGGACTCGCCCGCTGAATGTGGTGGTCGAACGATTCGTAGCCCGCCGCCTCGAACATCCGGTCGGCCTCGTCCTCGTCGTAGAATAACATGATCGCGTCCGCGACACGCTGGAGGACGGGGTTATTCGGGTAGTCGGGGCCAACGACGAGCACCTGCCCGCCCGGCTTCGCGACCCGCCGCAGTTCGGCGAGTCCCGCGATCGGGTTCGGCCAGTACTCGATCGAGCCCGACGACCAGACGACGTCGAACGCGTCGTCGACGAACGGGAGCCGCTCGGCGTCCCCGCGGTAGAAGCGTACTCGATCGCGTTTGCCGAACTTCTCGAACGCCTTCTCCATCTGGTGGATGCTCTGATCGAGGCCGTGGACGTCGTCCGCATGCTCGAGCAATCCGGTCGTCCCGAACCCGGTTCCACAGCCCACGTCGAGCACGCGATCGTCCCCGTCGAACTCCAGCCACGAGAGCGCTTCCGACCGCATCTCCTCGGTCCAATTGAACCGGTTCACCCGGTCGTACACCGTCGAGAGGTACTTGTAGAACAGCCGGGCGTTCGACTTGTCCTCGAGGATCCCCATTATACCGTCCCGTTCGACGGCCGATCCCATAACGACACGGATCCGGCGCGTACACCCCCGGGATCGGCCCGGAACCGTCGGTCCGCCACATCCGGAACCGATCTTCATCGGGTCGGTTTCGACCCGTTCCGACCGGTTTATCGGTCGCCCGGCCGATGATCCGATATGAACCCGACGACGAGCGGCCGGTTCCGGGTCCACGACCGGCGGTCGGAACCGGCCGTCGCGGACGAGGGGGACGGGACGGACGGGGCCGACGCGCGCGCCGAGTTCGTTCTCGTCGAACTCCCGGACGAGTTCGTCGACCCGACGGATCCGGACGCGGCCGACGCGTACGACCCGATTCACGTGGCCGCGACCGGATACGAGGGAGATCTCGGCGACCGGGTCGCGTCGCTGGATCCGGGAGCCGTCGTCGACGCGACGCTGGCGTGGGACGACGGGGCCGCGAGGTTCGCCGACCTGACGGTCGTTCGAGCGAGCCGGTTCCGTTTTGCCGACGGGGTCGAGGGGATGTTCGAGGCCGCGGTCGAGACGTGGCGGCGGATCCGCGCCGACGGCGAGTCGGTGGGATCGATCACGACCCGGTCGACCGACGACGAGCCGAACGGCGCGCTGTACCTGTTCGCGGACGGCCCCGGATCCGACACGTTCGCTGAAGTAACGTCCGGGCGGCTCCCGATCGAACCGCTCGTCGCCCGCGTCAACGACACCCGGGACGACGACGCCCCGCGTGAGGTGTTCGTGCTCCGGCCGGCCGCACACGAGTTCGTCGCCGTCTACGTGGTGTTCGAGCGCGACGGCGTGCTCGCCCGAACCGTGCGGGACACCTACGGCCTCGGCGACGGCCTCGCTGCGGGGCTCGACGAGGCCGACTCCCCCGGAGCGGCAGGCGACCCGGGCGGTGGTCGTGGGGATTCGGAGGACGGGACCGACCCGGACGACGACATCGACTCGGAGGACGGCGCCGCTCCCGACGCCGACGGGTTCGACCTCACGGACCGGATCTGAGTCGGGCTCCGCCCCGGTTCGGAGCGCGTCAGAGCCACTCCGCGTCGGGGTCGACCCGCCCTGCGGGGGCCTCGCCGTTCAGGACGGCGACGACGTCGTCGGCGGCGCTCCGGTTCAGGTCGTCGTAGGCGTCGTCGCTGTACCACGCCGCGTGCGGCGTGACGACCGTGTCGTCGCGGCCGACGAGGGGGTCATCGTCCGGCGGTTCCGCGGCGAGCACGTCCAGCCCGGCGGCCTTGATCCCCCCCGCTTCGAGCGCGTCGAGCAGGACATCGTCGTCGACGACGGGCCCCCGTCCGACGTTGACGACGACGGCGCCCTCGTCGAGCCGCCCGAGTGCGTCGCCGTCGACCATCCCTCGCGTCGCCTCGGTCAGCGGAGCGTACACCGCGACGTGGTCGCTCCGGTCGAACAGCGCCTCGAGGCCGACCTTCCCGACGCCGTGCTCGGCCATCGCGTCGGCGTCGACGAAGGGGTCGTGAGCGATCAACTCCGCGCCGAACCTGGAGAGCTGTTCGGCCGCTCGGCGTGCGGTGGGGCCGAACGAGAGGAGTCCGACCGTCGCCCCGCTTAGCCGCCCGATCGGCCGCCCGTCCTCCCACGTCCATCGGCCCGCGGCGACCGCGTCGTCGTACGGCTTCAGCGATCGGAGACAGGCGAGAAGCAGCGAGACCGAGTGGAGCGCCACCTCCTCGGTGCAGTACTCCGGGACCCGCGTCACCGTCACGTCGGCGTCGACCGCGGCGTCAACGTCGATGTTGTCGATCCCGACCGCCGACCGGATGATCGCGTCGAGGTCCGGCCGTAGCGCCGCGATCGCTTCGGCGGTGACGGGCGTGTCGATGTCGGCGACGACGACGTCGACCCCCGTCCCGGCCGCGATCAGCCGGTCGGTCGAGCCGAGTTCGGCGACATCGATCTCGATCGGCCCCTCGACGGCCTCCGCGAGTCGCGTGCGGTACGTATCCGGGTCGATCATCGGGTAGTCCGACAGCAACACGCGTGTCATGCGTCACAGTACGGTCGGACCCCACTTGAGAACCGGTGGATCGGATCAACCGGTCGACCGGCGTTTCGACGCCCCTTTGCTGACGCGGCCGCTACGCGCCCGTGTGACCGACGAATCCGCGGACAAACCCCCGATGCTCGTCCTCCTCGAATCCCTCGAGTTCTATCGGAACGTACGGATCGGGGTCGTGGTCGGCGTGTCGTTCGCGGCCCTGCTGTACCTCGTTCGGACGCTGGAACTCCTCGGGCCGGTCGTCGGGGTTCGCGAGTATCCGGTGTTCGGGTCCGCCGTCTGGTTCCTCCTGCTCGCGTTCGTGCTGGCGGCGACGTTCGCGCTGCTGGTCGCGGCGGCGCTCACCGTGTTCGAGGCGGTCCGCGGGGTCAGAACCGTCGGACGCGAGGAGTGAGATGGGTCCCGGCGGCGCGAGGAATCGGTTCCGGCGGCGCGAAAAATCGGTTCCGGTAGGGGTGCGCGCGGTCAGTCGGCGGTACAGGACGCGTCGCGGTCGTCGCCGGTGAACTCCTGGCCGGGCTCGGTGAGCCGGTAGAGGTTCTGTCGCGCGTCCGCGAAGTAGACGTCCTCGTCGACGACGTCGATCCCCTCCAACCGTTCGAGCGCGTATCGAACGGTTCGGGCGGACAGCATCGACTCTTGAACGATCCCTTTCTGTGTCAACGGTCCGTTGTACTCGAGGACTTTGAAGACGAGTTTGGCGCTCGGCGGGAGGTCGTCGAGTTCCTCCGCTTGAGTTTCGGCCATTGCCACGATCGACACCGTACACGGGCATAAATGTTGATGGAATTTCCCGGATCCCGTCGGGTAAAACGGGCAGCTATTGTCGGTACTGACCGGATCAACCGGAAATCGTGGCCGGTGAACCCCCGATGGACTGACCGGTCAGTCAGCGGCGACGCCGGCGCGCGGTCGGCGGTGGTCAGGGCCCGCTCCCCGGTGATCTCTCGGAGGCCGACCCTCGGGGAAGCACCGTCGTCGGCTTGGCCGCCATCCCGCCGTGACCCACAGCCGACGGAACGAACGGCTTTTCACGGGGCCTCGCGGATCCGTAGGCATGAGCGACGACACGGGGATTTCCGGGCACGCCCGGGGCGTGATCGTCACCACGATCTGCTGTCTCGCGGGGATCCTCGCGGGCGTGGTGTCGGCCGTTTACGTCGGAACTGATCCCGCCGCCGCCGCAAGCACGACGACGATCCTGGTGATGGGTGCGTTCGTGCTCGTCCAGTACCCGGTGTACAGCGTCGTGGGCGTCGACATCGCCGACTTCGGCGCCAAGGACAACCTCTACGTGGCGTTCATGACGTTCACCCTGTGGTTCATCAGCTACACGGTGCTGTTGACGTCGGCGGTGACGTTCTGAGATGGCCGACGACAGCATCGCCGTGGTCGACCTCGATCGCTGTCAGCCGGACCGGTGTAACTACGAGTGCGCGAACTACTGTCCGCCGAACCGGACGGGCAAGGAGTGTATCACCAAGCGCGGGGAGGACGCCGACGAGGGCGACCCGGATCAGATACACATCTCCGAGGAGATCTGCCTCGGGGAAACCTGCGGTATCTGCGTCGAGAAGTGTCCGTTCGACGCGATCGAGATCATCAATCTCCCCGCCGAACTGGAGGACGACCCGGTCCACCGATACGGCGAGAACGCGTTCTCGCTGTACGGGCTGCCGACCCCCGAGCCGGGCAACGTCACCGGCATCCTGGGCCCGAACGGGATCGGAAAGTCGACCGCGGTCCACGCGCTCGCGGGCGAGCGAGTCCCGAACCTCGGCGACCACGAGACGGAGCCGTCCTGGGAGCGCGTGCTCGACCAGTTCCGCGGCACCGGACTCCAGAACTATCTGGCGGCACTGGAGGCGGGCGACGTCTCGGTCGCCCGGAAGCCGCAGTACGTCGACCAGATCCCCAAGCAGTTCGACGGCAACACTCGGGAGCTGTTGGAGCGTACCGACGAGCGGGGGGCGCTCGACGACCTCATCGACCGGCTCGAGATCAGCCCGGTGATGGACCAGTCGATCGACTCCATCTCCGGCGGTGAGCTCCAGCGCGTCGCGATCGCGGCGTGTCTGGCGCGCGACGCCGACTTCTACTTCCTCGACGAGATCACGCCGTATCTCGACATCGGCCAGCGGATGACCGTGGCGCGGCTCATCGAGGAATTGGCCGACAACGCCGCCGCCGAACGGTCGATGCTCGTCGTCGAACACGACCTCGCGATCCTCGACCTGTTGGCCGACACCCTCCACGTCGCGTACGGCGAACCCGGCGCGTACGGGGTGATCACCGACCCCAAGTCGGTTCGAAACGGGATCAACGAGTACCTCAAGGGGTACCTCGACAACGAGAACATGCGCATCCGGCCGTCGGCGATCACCTTCGAGGAGCACGCTCCGCGCGCCTCCTCGCGGGGGACGCCGCTGGTCGAGTACCCCGATCTGACGAAGTCGTACGGCGAGGGAGAGTTCGAACTCCACGTCGACGGCGGGGTCATCCACGAGTCGGAGGTGCTCGGGATCGTCGGCCCGAACGGGATCGGGAAATCGACGCTTGCGAAGCTGTTCGCGGGCGAACTGGCACCCGACGTCGGGTCGCTCGACTTCGAGTTGGACATCGCGTACAAGCCACAGTACATCGAGATCGACCGGCCGATGCGGGTCGACGCGTTCCTCTCCTCCATCACCGACGAGTTCGGGAGCTCCTACTGGAACACGGAGGTCGCCCAGCCACTCCAGCTTGAACGGATCATGGAACAGGACCTCGTCGACCTTTCCGGCGGCGAGCGCCAGCGCGTCGCGATCGCCGCGTGTCTTTCCGAGGACGCCGACCTCTACCTGCTCGACGAGCCCTCCGCGCACCTCGACGTCGAACAGCGGGTGCGGGCGACGACCGCCATCCGCCGCTACGCGGAGAACCACGACGCGACCGTGCTGGTGATCGACCACGACATCTACATGATCGACCTGCTGGCGGACCGACTGATGGTGTTCGACGGCGAGCCCGCCGAACGCGGCCGCGCGACGCCCCCCCAGGAGATGCGCGAGGGAATGAACGACTTCCTCGCGGACCTCGGGATCACGTTCCGCCGCGACGAGCGGACCGGTCGTCCCCGGATCAACAAGCCGGACTCACAGAAGGACCGCCAGCAGAAACGCGAGGGCGAGTACTACTACGCGCCGTAGTCTGGCGGTTGACATCCTCTCCGCCCTGAAGGGCGAAGATTCCCATGGCACCGTACCGCTGGTTTGGGATGTTTGAGGTTTGTAGCTGTCCCGATGACGGCTACTGGCTGTGCCAACCAGCCGTTACTCCTATCCCGGCATGGGATTCGGAGGTACTTCTTACTACACCCCGAGTTCCACAACAGAAAGGGGTGCTTTCTGTATGAAATCGGGGAAACCCGATACTGTCCAATTAGTGGGGCGGGCAGACCGCCTCGGTTAGGTGACGGTACGGTGTCACGTTACTTGAAACATCCGCTTGGCACGTCGAACGTGGTTCACAGAGGGTTTGTCGGATTCATCCCCGCGCTAAAGCGCGAGGCTTTCTCCTCGAACTACCGTAACCGACCCCGCCCCGTTTCGTGTCGGTCCGTCACCCCGGCCCGCCGCCGATCCGCCGTACCGAAGCGATTAAGCGCGGAACCCGCCAACCGCGAGGTATGCGTCACCTCATCGTCCGCGGCGACCTCGACATCCGCAAGGATGCGATCATCGAACACGACGGGGAGGAGTTGATTTGTTTCGGGATCAACACGCAGGGCGGGTGGCACGGCCCGGACGAGCCCCAACTCTGGTGTACCGTCGGCACGCCGGACGAGCGCGAAGCCTACGAAAAACGTGAGTACGTCCCCGTTTGGCTCGACGTCGAAACCATCGATGCCGAAGCGCTCAACGTGATCCAAGCGAAGGGTGACCTCTCGGTCTAGCCGCCCTCGTTCCCGTGTCGGGGTTCCTTCGCAGGCGCGAGCCCACACGGGCAGCTACGTCGGCGGGTCGTCCAGCCACGTCTCGATAGCATCCGCCATCGCGCCGCGCCGATGGATCCGGCCGGCGTCGGGGTCGGCGACCGTACTCTCGGCTCCCGGCGCCTCCCCGCCGTCGACCACCGCGTCGGCGCGTTCACGGATCCGGTCGTCGAGGTCGTCGACCCGGGTGACGCTGCCCGTTCCGGAGACGTTCGCGCTCGTCGCCGTCAACGGCCCCGTTTTTGCGAGCAGCGCGCGGGCGATCGGGTGGTCGGGGACGCGGACGCCGACCCGGTCGCGGCCGGCGGTCAACGCGTCCGGGACCGTCCGGTCCCGTTCGACGACGACCGTCACCGGGCCGGGGAGGAACGCGCGCATGAACGCCGTCGCGACCGCCGTCGGCCGGGTGTAGCCGAGGGCCGCGTCGACGCTCGGGACCCCGAGCGAGAGGGGGTCGTCGCGGTCGCGCCGCTTCGCGTCGAACACGCTCCCGACGGCGTCGGCGTCGAGGGCGTCGGCCCCCAACCCGTACACGGTTTCCGTCGGATACACCACGACGTCCCCGGCCGCGACCGCGGTCGCGGCGCGGTCGAGGGCCTCGCGCGTGGCGCCCGGGAGGTCGCCCGGACCGGCGCCGCCGTCCGCGCCCGCAACGTCGCCGGCGGCGGGACCGGAACCGGTGGCGTCGTCGCCGTCGTCGAAGTCCGCGTCGTCGCTCACGGCCGAGAGTTCGGGATCGAGTCGAAAAAGGGTAGCGGGTCCCGCCGGAGCGACCGATCGGCGGGGGTGTCGACGAAGTCACAGGGCGAGGACGGTCGGCGGAGTCAGTCGACGAAGTCGTCGATCGCGGACTCGATCGCGTCGTGGTCGGGGAACTGTGGATGTTCGCTCGCGACCCACGTGTATCGGACGACGCGGTCGCCATCGAGGAGGAGGACGGCGGGTCGCGTCTCCGTGATCCCGGCCATTCCATCGATATCGTGGTCGAGGCCGTACTCCTCGATGACCGCCGCGCTCGGGTCCGAGAAGACTCGGACGCCGTCGCCGCGTTCGGACAGCAGGCGCTTGTGTTCGTACGGCGAGGAGATCGAGACCCCGCGCACCGTGACCGCCTCCGCCCAGCCGTGGTCGTCGAGCGCGTTGTACAGGTACGTCGTCTGGAACGTGCCGTCCATCGGATGGAAGACGAGCAGCGTCGGCCCGTCGACGACGTCGGACAGCGAGCGGTCCTCCCAGAACTCCTCGCCGACGAGCGGCCTCGTGAAGTCGGGGGCGGTCTCGCCGGTCGTCACGTGGTCCGTTTCGGGCAGTTCGACGACGTCGAACTCGACCATCTCAGACTCCTCCGTCGGCCGCGGCTTCGCCGGTCCCCGTTTCCCCGGCGGCCGCGCCGTACGTCCCCGTCAAGTATTCCACGATGTTGGCGCTCTCGGACATGGTCACGCCCGTTTCGTGGTCCACGATCGCGGGGACGCTCCGCGCGCCCGAGACGCGCTTGACGACGTTCCGCTCCGAGTGCATCGGCTCGACGTACCGCGATCGGTACTCGAGCCCGAACTCTCCGAGCGTCCGGACCACACGTTCGCAGTACGGACATGCCTGAAGCCGATACAGGGTGATCTGTGGGTCGGTCATGGGCGGTCGTTGTGCCGCCGCCGGTGTAACCGTGTCGCCCGCGGCACGTGCGTTGGAGACGGATACACGCCGTTGCGACGGAACACGATGGTCTCGGCGGAACACGATGCCCAGAGGCCGCGTTCCGATACGACGACCCGTCGGAAAGAATCCTTTAACTATTGCCCGATCGAACGTGAGAGAGATGGGTTTGTCGTCAAGCATGCTGGTAGCCGGCCTGCTACAGATGCCGGTCCCCGGCGAGGACGCGATAACGGTCATCGGCACCATCGCGATCGTCGTTCTGATCGGCCTCTCCGCGTTCTTCTCCTCGTCGGAGATCGCGATGTTCTCCCTGCCGCAACACCGAGTGGATAGCCTCGTCGACGACGGGGTCAAGGGCGCGAAGACGATCCGGAATTTGAAGTCGAGCCCCCACCGGCTGCTGGTGACGATCCTCGTCGGCAACAACATCGCCAACGTGGCGATGACCTCGATCGCGACCGCGCTGTTCGCGGTGTACCTCTCGCGGGGCCAGTCCGTCCTGGCGACCACGTTCGGGATCACGACGCTGGTGTTGATCTTCGGCGAGAGCGCGCCCAAGTCCTACGCCGTCGAGAACACCGAGTCGTGGGCCCTCCGGATCGCCCGGCCGCTGAAGGCCTCGGAGTACGCGCTGTATCCGCTCGTCGTCCTGTTCGACTACATTACCCGTGGGATCAACCGGCTCACCGGCGGCGAGGCGGCCCTCGAGTCGACGTACGTCACCCGTGACGAGATCCAGGACATCATCGAGACCGGCGAGCAGGAGGGCGTCATCGATGAGGAGGAGCGCGAAATGCTCGACCGCATCTTCCGGTTCAACAACACCATCGCCAAGGAGGTGATGACGCCCCGGCTTGACGTCACCGGGGTCGCCAAGTCCGCCAGCGTCGAGGAGGCGATAGAGCGCTGTGTCCACGCCGACCACGAACGAGTCCCCGTCTACGACGGCAACCTCGACAACATCGTCGGCATCATCAGCGTCCGCGACCTGGTCCGGGAGCTCCACTACTCCGAGGGCGAGCCCTCGTTGAAGCGGGTCGTCCAGCCGACGCTTCACGTTCCCGAGTCGAAGAACGCCGACGAACTGCTGGCGGAGATACAGGACAACCGCCTCCAGATGGTGATCGTCATCGACGAGTTCGGGACGACGGAGGGGATCATCACGCTGGAGGACATGGTCGAGGAGATCGTCGGCGACATCCTCGAGGGCGACGAACCCGAGCCGATCGAATTTCTCGACGAGAACACCGCGTTCGTCCAGGGAGAGGTCAACATCGACGAGGTCAACGAGATGCTCGACATCGACCTCCCCGAGGGCGAGGAGTTCGAGACGCTCGCCGGCTTCGTGTTCAATCGCGCCGGTCGGCTCGTCGAGGAGGGCGAAGTGATCGAGTTTGATGGCGTCGAGATCCGGATCGAACGGGTCGACAACACTCGGATCATCAAGGCGCGCGTGACCGTCCTCGAGGACGACGACCGGGGCTCCGGGTCCCCTGCGGAGGAGTTGCCGGCCGATAGGGTCGAGTAACCACCGTTCGGCTTCCGCCCGGTCGTCAGATCGCGTACGCCCGCGCAGCCGACACGAGCGCCTTCCGGTAGTCGCTCTCGGAGGGGTCCGGCCCCAACTCGAGGAAGCGCCGTTTGAACGCGTCGACGTCGACGGTGTCGGCGTCGCTGTCGGCGGCCCGCGCGAGGTCGTACAGCCGGTGACTCGGCGTCGCGATCTCGTGGCGCTCGACCAGCGCCAGCGCGAACGCCGCGTTCACCGCGGTGATCTCCGGGTCCGCGCCGGCGGTCACCGGAGGCGATCCGGCGCGGTCCGGGTCCGGCCGGTCGGCGACGGCGGCCGCCAGCGTCGACTCGAGGAAGCCGAGCAGCTTGTCGGCCGGCGCGACCGAGAGGGTGATGTCGTCGGCGTAGATGTCCTTCATATGATTCGCGATCTGATAACAGTGCGCGAGCTTTCGCCGTTCGACCCGCTCGCCGGCGAGCCCGAGGTACAACGCCTCCTCCGTCGACTGGCGGTGTGAGGCGTGGCCCTCCTCGTACCGGGCCATGTGCGCGAGTTCGTGGATCGCGAGCTCGCGCGCCATGGCGCTCGTGGCCGCGCGTCGGGAGACGTTCAACACGTGATGGTCGTCGTAGTGGCCGGCCCACGTTCGCTCGTCGGGGTCCTCGCGTACGGTGACGCGGACGGGCGCGTCGAGCGAGAATTCGGTTTCGAACAGGTCGGCGGCGCCGAGGAACGGGTCGGGGGGAACGTCCCCCTGTACGCGGAGGTCCATGTGTGTATTTCACAGGGGTCGGGGCAGTAAGTCTCTTCCGTCGGTTCCGACGGTGGCAAAGAGTTACCTATGAACGAGAGTCAGTTATGAATAATGATTGACATTCTCCCCGCGCTAAAGCGCGAGGATTCCTCCGTTGGGGGTTCGGCTATCGACCCACGGAGGCAACTTGCGGGTTTGTGCGCGCTTCTTTGGGACTTTCGTGAGGATGTGGTTGCCCCGACCAGTCGTGGTCGTCCCACTCGAATCGCACGGGCCGTGCCATCGGCCTGACTTCCGTATCGCTGTTTTCTCGAAGGAACGTCTCTGACGCTGTGAGGTCGGCGTGTCCCTCGAAGCCACACGAACACGTCAACGTATCTCCGTGGCGAACCGGCTCCTCGTGGTCGCCACACTCAGGACACGTCTGACTCGTCCACGCTTCCGACTCGGCTTCAAGACTAATGACGTACTCCTCACAGACGCACGCGAGGCGGTGGATGAACTTCTTGAACGCCCAGAAGTTGTGCGTCTTCTCATTCACCCTGACCGACCAGTGCGTGTCCAGCACGTCAGTCAAATCGCCCACGTACACCGTCGCCACGCCCTCGTCGTACGTACCTCGGGCGACCGACTACCGAATCGAGCATGAACCACCGAGCCCACTTGATCAACGATGACTGAGAACGTCGATCCTGCTGACCCGCGACCTGCGGGACACGACCATCTCGCTCGTGACGCCGAGTGGCACTCCGTGAATGACGACCGTGCTAAAACGATCGCTTTGGGCCCGGCCACGGACGGCGAGCCGGGCGACGATCGGGTATCCTCGTTCACGTCCGGTGGACCTACCCCCGGACCGCGCCGACGACGAGGTAGACGAACGGCGTGTCGGCGACGGCGATGAACAGTTTCAGAAGATACTGGCCGACCACCAGCGTGAGGACCGCCCCGAGCGGCAGCGCGTCGCCGACGCCGAGGACGGTCGGCGCGACGAGGAACGCGACGCCGACGAAGATCACGGTGTCAATCGCCTGGCTGGTCGCGGTCGACGCCACGTTGCGCAGCCAGAGCCGGCCGGGCCCCGTCCGGTCGCGGATCGCGTGGAAGAGGACCACGTCCACGTTCTGGCTGACGACGTACGCCAGCAGGCTACCGGCGACGACGTTGGTCGCGGGCGCGAGCGCCGCGTCGAACGCGGCCGCGACCTCGGGGTTGACGCCCGGCGCGGCGAGAGTCGACCAGACCAACGCGAGCACGACGAAGTTCATCGCGAACGCGACGTTGACGACGACGTGGGCGGCTCGACGGCCGTACAACTCGGCGAAGCAGTCGGACGCGAAGAAGGTGATCGCGTACGCGAGCGCCGCGCCCGGCAGCAGGATCTCGGCTCCGACCGCGGGCAACGCGACCGGCAGGGGGAGCGCGAGCACCTTCGCGGCCGTCAGTTGGGCGGTCACGAGCGCGGTGACGAACAGGGCGACGAGTCCGACCCCGACGACCGCCGGCTTGGACAGCGGGTCGACGGCGTAGAGCGGTTCGGTCGGATCTCCGGACGGCCGTCCGTCGGACCTCTCGCCGGTCCGATCACTCATTCCCGTCCTCGCCGTCCCCGTCGCTCGCGTCCTCCTCGCCGGCGGCCCCATCGCCGGCGGCCCCGTCGCCGGCGGCCCCATCGACGATCGACCGACCGACTGCGGCCCGTTCGTCGGTCAACCGGCCGTGGCGCGCGTCGATCCCGTCGAGAACGTCGAGGGTCTTGCGGATCGAAGCCCGGACCGCGTCGCTCCGGTTGACGAACTTCCCGTCGTCGCCGACGTGTTCGTCGAGGTCCGCCAGTAGTTCGGCCGGGATCTCGACGCTTATCTTGGGCATCGGGTACCTCCCTCCGCGGGATATCGCTCCGTCTCCGCCGGGGGTCGACGCCCCGTCGGGCCGCCATGATCCGCGTTCGACCTCCGAGCGAGTATTCGCATGATATTATTCGGAGAGTCTCTTCGTCGAGCAAAAATCCGTCGATGTGTCCGTTGCTGGATGTCGGTTCGCCGGATCGGCGGGTGGCCGTTCGCCAACTCACTCCACGAACAATCCGTCGGCGACCGTCTCTATCAGTCGCTCCTCGACGTCCTCGTACGCTTCGGAGGCGACGAGGGCGGTGTCCTTGGCCCGGGTGACGAACACCAGCGCCCGAAGCAGGTCGCGGACCGCCTCCGGGTCGTCGTACCTGAACGCGTCCAGCGCCGTCCACGACTCGGCGTACGGGAGGTCGTCCGCGGGCCCGTCGGAGACCAGCGAGCGACGGTCCGCATCCGACAGGTGCTCCTCGAGAAACCGGAGTTCGCCCTCGACGAACAGCCGGGAGGTGTGGGGGTTCGCACGGACCTCCCGGAGCATCGTCCGGAGCATCGTCTCCACCTCCTCCCGCGGCGTCTCGGCGTCCGCGACTGCCCCGTGAATCTGCTCGTGTAACCGGCCGCGTTCGTGACGAAGCACCTCGACGTACAGCGATTCCTTCGATTCGAAGAACTGATAGAACGTGCTCGTCCCGATGCCGACGGTCTCGGTCACGTCGCTGATCCGGGTGCGCTCGAACCCGAACCGGGCGAAGAGTTCGCGGCCCGCCTCGACGAGCTCCGCCCGGATCCGCTCCCGGTCGTCCGCCGAAAACCGCGTCATGTGGTGGCCACCGGTGCCGGGGGCCCGCCCTGCTCTCTCGGTTCCATACCACGACCCATGACTCGAGGAACGAAACAGTTATGGATTCGTGAACGGAAATATAATCGTGAATCGATTTTGTTCTCAGTCGGCGCGCGGCCCCCCTCCGGCCCGCCGCCAGATGCGTGATGATCCCGGTGTGAGGTGACGGGATGAGGACGAAGACGCCGTTAGTCCTCCTCGTCGTCGGACTGTTGTTACTGAGCGGTACCGCGGCGTTCGCCGCCGGCGCGGCGCCGGCGACGTCGAGCCACGATGACGGCTCCGTCGCGGCCCTCGACGGGGGATCCGTCGCGGCTATCGACGGATCGGTGGCCGGACAGCCCCAGACGGGAACCTCGTACCTCCGCGGGACGCCCGACATCGAGGTGCTCGTCCCCGACGACGAGGTCACGCCCGGCCGTTCCAACGAGTTGACGCTCCAGATATCGAACACGGGGACGCTCCGGTCGGGGTCGTCGGCCGAACGGGAGAGCGTCACGACCGCCCGGAACGTCCGCGTCGAGGCGGACGCGGGCGGGACGCCGCTCGCCGTCGACACCGGCGAGCAGTCGATCGGCGCGGTGACCGACTCGACGCCCGGCGAGGCGATCGTCGACCTCAGCGTCCCGAACGACGTCGATCCGGGGACGTACTCGGTCGACGTCGACGTGACGTACACCCACACCTATTCCGTGTTGCCGTCGGGGTCGAACAACATCAACGAACGGACACAAACCGTCTACGAGGACGTCGAGATCGAGGTGACGGACGACGCGCGGTTCGCGATCGTCGACACGGAGACCGACGCGCAGATCGGCGATTCGGGGACGCTCGAGGCCGAGATAGAGAACACCGGCTTGGAGGTTGCCCGCGAGGCCGACGTGACGCTGAAGTCCGCGAGCGCGGGCCTCGAGTTCGGCGACGGCACGACCTCGGACACCGCCCGGGTCGCGGAGCTGGAACCCGGCGAGACGGCGACGGTGCCGTACGACGTGGCCATCGCGGCGGACTCCCCGGTCCGCGAATACTCCCTCACGGGGACCGTCCAGTTCCGGGACACGGACGGGATCACCCGGACTGACGACGGTCTCTCCGCCGGCGTGGTGCCGCAGGGCGAACAGACGTTCACCATCGGCGACACGGAGTCGGACCTGTACGTCGGCGAACAGGGCGACGTCCGCGCGACCGTGACCAACGAGGGCCCCGCCGAGGCACGAAACGTCGTCGTCCGGTACGCCGAGGAATCGCCGAACGTGGTGCCGACCGAGGACTCCGTCGCGGTCGGTACGCTCGCCTCCGGCGAGTCGGCCTCGTTCGCGCTCCCGGTCGAGGTCGGCGGTGAGGCCGCGGCGGTGGACCGGGTCGCCGACATGGCGATCCAGTACCGGAACACGGACGACGAGGGGCGCCAGTACGACGACGTTGAGCTGCTGTACGACGTCGGCGAGGAGCGCGACGTCTTCCGCCTGACGGTCGAAGACCGGGAGATTCGGGCCGGAAACTCGGTCGCGTTCGACGTGACCGTGACCAACAACCTCGACGAGCCGGTGTCGGACGTCGAGGCCCGTCTGTTCGCGAATAGCCCGCTCGACAGCAGCGACGACGAGGGGTTCACCACGGAACTCGACCCCGGGGAGTCGACGACGATGACGTTCGACCTCACGGCCGAGTCCGGCGCGACGCCGAAGACGTACCCGGTGTCGTTCGACTTCCGCTACGACGACGCGGACGGGGATAGCCAGCTGTCGGACACGTCGCGCGTCGCGATTACGGTCGCCGAGAGCGAGGGTGGATTCCCGCTCTTCTCGGCGTTCGGCCTGCTCATCACCGTCGTCGTCGTCGCCGGCGGCGCGGTGTACTACATCCAGAGGGAGTAGTCGATGAGCCGACTCGGCGATCGGATCGAACGCGCCACCGTCACGCTCAGCGAGACGGTCGTGGTCCGCCGCAAAGCCGTCATCGTCGCCTTCCTCGTCGCCACGGCGGTGTTCGCGGGAGGGATGACGATGGTGACGACGGAGTCGGACGCGACGGACAGCTTCACGCAGGACATCCCGGCACAGAACGCGCTCGACGCCGTCGAAGGCGAGTTCGAAGACCCCTTCGCCGCCGAAGACGAGTCGACACAGCTCATCCACACGGGCACGGACGTCCTCGCGCGGAGTGAACTGCTCGCGAGCCTCCGGGTGCTCGAGCGCGTCAACGGCCGCGAGGACCTGCGGATGGCGTCCGCCCGCGGGCCGGCGACGATCATCGCCCAACGGATCGACCCGAGCGCGGAAACGCCCGCCGCACAACGGCGCGCGATTCGGGGGGCGACAGACGCCGAACTTCGCGAGGCAATCCGGGCGGCCAACCGTCAGCCCGGCTTCGAGCGGCTGGTCTCCGACGATTTTAATCCGAACGAGGCGACGGCGTCCGCCTCCGTGACGGTGATCACCCACGACGTGCCGGACGGATTCTCCGACGGCGATCTTCAGGAGGTACAGACGACCATCGAGACGCTGGCGGCCGACGAGCCGGCCGACATCCGGGCGTTCGGCAGCGGGATCATCAACGCGGAGACCGGCCAGATCATCGGCGACTCGTTGGCGCTCGTCATGCCGATCGTCGCCACGTTGCTCCTCGGCTTTCTCATCATCGCCTACCGCGACCCGATCGACCTCGCGCTCGGGCTCACGGCGTTGTTGATGACGGTGATCTGGACGTTCGGCTTCCTCGGGTTCTCCGGGATCCCGTTCACCCAACAGCAGATCTCGACGCCGGTGTTGCTGCTGGCGGTCGGCGTCGACTTCGGGATCCACATCATCAACCGGTACCGCGAGGAGACCGTCACGGGGCTCGACGCGATCCCGTCGATGCGGATCGCGACCCGGCAGCTGACGATCGCGTTCATCATCGTCACCGCGACCGCGGTGTTCGGCTTCGGCGCGAACGCGCTCTCGGACCTCCAGCCGATCCGAAACCTCGGGATCATCTCGGCGGTGGGGATCGTGTTCACGTTCCTCATCTTCGGGCTGTTCCTCCCGGCCGCGAAACTCGAGGTCGACCGGCTCCGCGAGCGGTTTGGCGTTCCCGAGTTCAACTCGACGCCGATCGCGTCCGAGGACTCCACGCTCGGCCGGTTTCTCTCGATGTTCGCGACCGCCGGCGACCGCGCTCCGGTCGTGCTCGTGGTGTTACTGTTGCTTTTCGGCGGCGGGATGGCCGCCTACGGCACTGGCGTCGACACCTCCTTCGAACAGGAGGACTTCCTCCCGCCCGAAGAGGAACCGGCGTACGTCCAGTACGTGCCCGAGCCGTTCGCCCCCGGCGAGTACACCGTCTCGTCGACGCTGAACGTTCTCGAGGAGCGCTTCGACGCGAACCAAGACGAGTCCGTCACGATATACGTCCAGGGGCCGATGGAACGCGACCACGCGCTGGAGGCGCTCGTGCGTCCGGACGCCGACCCGCCCGAGACGCTCGCGCTCGGCGACGACAACCGCGTTCAGACCGAAAGCATCGTCACCGTGATCCGTAACCAGGCCCGGCGCGATCCCGAGTTCGCCGCGCTCGTCGCGCGCAACGATCGCGACGGCAACGGGGTCCCGGACCGTAATCTCGACCGCGTGTACGACGCGTTGCTCGCCTCGCCGTCCGGCGACAGAGCGGAGCGGTACCTGACCGACGACCGCCGCAGCACCCAAGTCGTCTACAGCGTCGAGTCGGACGCCTCACAGGACGCGGTGACGGCCGAGAGCCAGGAGCACGCGACCCAGTTCCGCTACGCGGCGACCGCAACCGGCAGCATCGTCGTCTTCGATGCGATCTCGGGGATCATCTTCGAGTCGGCCGTCCAGGGGTTGTTTCTCGCGTTGCTGCTCACCGGACTGTTCCTCACGGTCGCGTACGGCGTGCTCGAGTCGAAGCCGTTGTTGGGGATCGTGAACGTGTTTCCGATCCTGATCTCGGTGGCGTCGCTCGTCGGCACCATGCG
>JAQCNI010000041.1 GCA_028275105.1 Halorubrum sp. | reverse complement strand
ACGCCGACCGCGCCGAGTCCGACCAGCATCTTGCGCCGCGAGAGTCCGATTGTGTCGTCATTCATGATTTGTCATCCCCAGTGGGGAACTCCCGGCGGCGGTCGCGAATCGCCGTGTCGGCCGCCCGAAGGCGCCGAGCCGGGAACCGGGCGAGTATCGCCCGGGGGAGCGGGTGTCCCGCTCGGAGTCGCGTGTCTACTGTGACACGTTACCGGTGCTGGTGCTGTTCGCCTGCGTCCCGTTGAACGTCACCTGCGGGTCGTCGTTGTGCCGGAACTGCTCGGCGTAGAAGCCGAGGTCGAACGCCACGGAGTCGGTCTGGACCTCGTTGCCGACGTCAGTTGGGAGACACCACTCAAATCCGACACACTGGGTGAGCCCGCCGTCGAACGGTTCTCTCGCCTCGGTGGCGCGGTTGCCGTCGAGCGCGATTCCCTCTTCGAGCGCCGTCATCGCGTCTAAGAGCGAGCCCTCGAAGATGATGCTCTCGCCGAGCAGCGTCTCACCGAGCAGACCGAACGCCTGTTCGAGCGCGTCGTCGTCGCTCGCGAAGAAGACGTACTCCTCGTCGGGATCGCTGGAGATTGCGTTGAGCGTCGAGACCTGTGCGCCGCCGACGCCGAGCGCGTAGATCGTGGTCCCGTCGGCTTTCGCGCCGTCTGCGGCGACTCCGGGGTTGGTCCCGGCGTTGTTATCGCCGTCGGTCAACACGATCATCGTCGGCGACTCGTCGTCGTCGCAGTTCTCGAGGTCGCTCTGTGCTGCTTCGATCCCCTCGCCGATGGCAGTGTTGCTCCCGTTAGCGGGGAGCGTGTCGATCGCGTCGAGGACATCGTCTAGGTCGTCGGTCAGCGTCTGGATGACCTGCGCGCTCTGGTCGTATCCGGACGCGCTGAAGAACGTCACACCGACTCGGCTGCCGGCGGGGCTGTCCTGGAGGATGCTCTCTGCGAGCGTCTTCGCGCCGTTGATGGCCTGAGTATTGCGGTTGCCGCTCATCGACCCGGACGCGTCGAGGACGATCTGGACACAGAGCGGACCGCCGGTCTCGCCTCCGGGCTCGTAGACGTTGTTGCAGTTCTCGTCGTACCACATCGTCACGTCGATCGCGTCGGCGAGTTCCCCCTCGCCAGAAATTGGGCCGTCGCTATCGTCGCCGAGCGCGTTGCCCTCGCCGTCCGCACCGGCCTCCGGCTCGGAGACGGTGTTCTCGTCGTTCGCGGTGAGCTCGCCGTTCATCCATACCCACGAGGGATTATCACAGATATGAAGACTGACCGTCACCTCGCCGCAGTCACCCGGCTTCACGTCCTCAAGAACGAAGACCGGGATGTCGTCGCCGTTGACGAGGTCGACTTCGGGCAGACAAAAGTCGCGCGTCTGAACCTCTTCTTCCCACGCGTCGGCCTCGTTGATGCTCGGAACCTCGCCGATAAGGTAGACACCCTCCTCTTCTTCGACGACGTCGAAGGGCTCGCCGGGACCAGAATCGCTGTACCAGCCGTTGATCTCGTCGATGCGTCCGGTCCCACCCGCGTACGTGGCGCGGTAGTCCAGCTTCAGGTCCAACTCGCCTGCGGTGAGCGTGTTGTTCGCGAAGCTCTCCTCGTCGCTGAAGTACGCCGTCGTTCCGAGTCCCGCGCCTGCGCTTGCGACGCCGACGGCGCCGAGGCCGGCCAGCAGCTTGCGCCGCGAGAGTCCGAGGTTGTCGTTGTTGTTGTCCATTGGTCATCCCTGGCGTCTCGGCCAGTACCCTTCTCTTAGCGGAAGGGGGGATAGTTACGACTCGACACGTCGGCTTCGAACGCCACACTCGACGGTTATAACGGGTGATTCGCCCGATATCGGCCGATCGACGCCGCCACAGAGATACCGCTGGAGCCGGTGGATGGCGAGACATACCGCTCGCTTCGGGCCGCCTACCGGTCCGACGACACGCCCTACCGCCGTCGCCGACCTCGCCTACCGGATACCGTGGCGCCCCCTACCGCGTTCCGTGAACTGCCCACCCACGGACGGGCCGACAACGATTGTTTCGCGTCGTGCCCGTACGCGGCCCATAGATATCTCCCCTGCCGACGTCTCTACACACGAGGAGGTGTCAGCACATTCCCCTACAGATCCGGTCCGATTCGCTCCCGGAGACCGTCGTCCACGACGTGCTCTCGAACAGCCGCCGGCAACACGCTCTCGCCGAGCTTCGGACGCGGGGCGGTGCCGTTTCCGTTCGCGCGCTCTCCGAGG
>JAQCNI010000028.1 GCA_028275105.1 Halorubrum sp. | reverse complement strand
CACGCCGCGCGGGCGTTTCTCGCGTTCCTGATCGTTACCGTCGCGTGGAACGCGACCGTGCTGCTCAGGATCGTCGGCCCGGTCTCGCTGGCGTGGGAGCTACACCTCATCGAGCAGTTCTTCCAGGTGCTGATCACGATCGTCTGGTTCTACTTCGCCGCCGTCTACGCCGGCTATCGCGCGGTCCTTACCCGGCGAGCGGTCGCGTACCCGCTTGCCGGCGTGGGGGTAGCCATGCTCCTCGTGGAGTCGTTCCCGCCCGTCGCGGCGGTCACGAACACGGACCCGACGACGATCGAGGAGCCGTTCACGTTCGTGACGTGGACCGACACCGCCCTCGCCGGGGTCGTCGAGGTGCTCGCCTTAGCGGCCTTCGCCGTCGGCTCCGGGCTGATCCTATACAAGCTCCTGACGGCGAACTACGTGCGGGCCTGGCAGGTCGTCCTCGTCTTCGTCGCGACCGCCGGGACGATCCTGGTCGAGGTGTTCGAAACGACGATCCCCTACGCCGTCTCCGGCGTCGACTACCCCGCCCTGGCCGTGACGGGTGTCGGCGTCTCCTACGTGGTCGGGCTGTACCGCTACGACCTCTTCGGGTACACGCCGGTCGACACGTCGGACGTCATCGACGGGATCACCGCCCCCGTCGTCGTGTTGAACCCCGAACAGCGGGTCGTGGACTTCAACGCCCCGGCGCGGGCGATGTTCGGGTCGTTGCGCAGTGGTCGCCGCGGCGAGGAGGTGCTG
Source organism: Halorubrum sp. (assembly GCA_028275105.1). Taxonomy (GTDB): domain Archaea; phylum Halobacteriota; class Halobacteria; order Halobacteriales; family Haloferacaceae; genus Halorubrum. The sequence continues at coordinate 3,447 of JAQCNI010000028.1, read as the reverse complement.
CCGGCGGCGGTCGTCGACGCCGTTCCCGTCGACGCCCCGGAGGCGAGCGAAGCCGAGGTGACGCTCGCCCGCGACGGCGACGAGCGGGTGTACCGGCTGTACGCCGCGCCGCTTGACTCCTTCGGGGAGACCCGCGGCGTCGCCATCACCGTCCGGGACGTCACCGCCCAGCGCCGCCGCCAGGAGAAGCTGACCCTCCTCAAGCAGATACTCACCCGCGCGCTCAGACACAACATCCGCAACAAGGTCGACATCGTGAAAGCCAACAGCCGGGAGCTGATCGACGACCTCGACGGCGCGGACCGAGCCCGCGCACGCGCCGCACACGAGGCCGCCGACGATCTGCTCTCGATCAGCGCAAAGACGCGCGCGATGAAGGAGGTCACCGAGAACCGCGGGCGCACGACGCCGGTGGCGCTGTGTGAACTCCTCAACTCGACGGTCGAGGAGTGCGAGCGGGCCTACCCCGACACGACCTTCCTCGTCGATTGCCCGCCGGCGTGTCCGGTCGAAACGACGCCGGACGTCGGACCCGCCGTCCGGAACCTCGTCGAGAACGCCGCCGAGCACAACCCCGCCGCCGACGCCGAGGTCCGGGTGACACTCGAGCGACCGGACGACGCCGTGGTGATCGAGATCGCCGACAACGGCCCCGGCATCCCGCCGAACGAACTGACGGTGCTTGAGCGCGGCCGCGAGGACGTCCTCGCCCACGGCAGCGGGATCGGGCTGTGGATCGTGACGATGGTCGTCGAGGAGATCGACGGCGCGATCACCTACGACACCGGCGAGGACGGCACCACGATCACGCTCCGGATCAACGCCTGATGTCGATTATAAACGCGCTAGCTGTGCCGCGGGAACTGACCCACCCGTCGCGCTCCTACGGCCACGTATGCACTCCGATGCGACCGAAACGAACGCACGCCGACGCGTCGGGTGACGCCGGCGACGGGGCGAGCGCGCGTGAAACGCCGATCCGGACGTTCGGGGTCGGCCGGGTCGTCCCGTCGGATCGGCCCCGGCGTCCCCTCGCTGCTTTCTGCGGCACGCGATCCCACAGCGGCAGAGGGATTTATGTAGCACAGAGACGTCGTGACACGCCATGCACAGACAGATGACGACGCTCGATTTCCTGGATAGGGGCGTCGAGGTCTACGGCGACGCCGTCGGGGTAATCGCCCACGACGGCACCGAGTACACCTACGCCGAGTTCGGCGAGCGGGTCGAGCGCGCGGCGGCGGCGCTCTCGGAGCTCGAAATCGGGGAGGGCGACCGGGTGGCGCTGCTCTCGCCGAACACCCACTGGTTTCTGGAGACGCTGTACGCGACGAACGTTCTAGGTGCCGTCTCGGTCCCGCTCAACTACCGGCTCACCCCCGACGACTACGAGTACATCCTCGAGGACTGCGGGGCCGCGGCGGTCGTCGCCGACCACGAGTACGCCGAAAAGATAGAGGGGGTCCGCGACCGCGTCCCGGCCACGTCGTTCGTCGCCACCCCGGCCGACCGCGTCGAGGGCGATTGGCGCGACTACGAGTCGCTGCTCGCGGACGCCGACCCCGACGCGGTCGAGCGCCCCGACGTCTCCGAGGACGACCCCGCGACGATCAACTACACGAGCGGGACGACCGGCGATCCGAAAGGCGTCGTCCGGACCCACCGGAGCGAGCACTACCACGCGCTGATAACCGCCCACCACACCGACGTCAGCGACGACGACGTCTACCTCTGGACGCTCCCCATGTTCCACGTCAACGGCTGGGGCTACCCCTACGTCATCACGGGCGTCGGCGGGACGCACGTCTGTCAGCGCCACTTCGACAGCGAGGGCGTCTTCGAGCGCATCCACGCCCACGACGTGAGCTACCTCTGTGGCGCGCCGACGGTGCTCGACAGCCTCATCGAGTACTACGAAACCACCGGCGTCGCCGCGACGGGCGAAAAGCCGGTTCGGATCGCCACCGCCGCCAGCCCCCCGCCCGAGGCGACGATCCGGACCGTCGAGGACGAACTCGGCTGGGACATCCTCCACGTCTACGGCCTCACGGAGACGGGGCCGCTCATCACGACGAGCAACTCGCCGCGCCGGATCGAACGCGAGGGCCGCTTTGCGATCAAGACCCGCCAGGGCCACGCCATGCTCGGGACCGAACTGCGCGTCGTCGACGAAGAGGGCGAGGACGTCCCGCCCGACGACGAGACGATGGGCGAGATCGTCGTCCGCGGCAACCAGGTCATGGACCGCTACTGGAACAAGCCCGAGCGGACCCGCGAGGCGTTCACCGACCGGGTCGAGGGCTGGTTCCACACCGGCGATTACGCCTCCATCGACGAACGCGGGATGATCTCGATCAAGGACCGCAAGAAGGACGTCATCATAAGCGGCGGCGAGAACATCTCAAGCGTCGAACTCGAGGACACCCTCTACGATCACCCCGACGTCGAGCGCGTCGCCGTCATCGGCGTCCCCCACGAGCGGTGGGGCGAGACGCCAAAGGCGATCGTCATCGCCGCCGACGGCGCCGACCTCACCGAGGACGAACTCATCGAGTTCGCCCGCGAGAACCTCGCGCACTACAAGTGCCCGACGGTCGTCGAGTTCGTCGAAGACCTCCCCGAGACCTCCACCGGCAAGATCCGCAAGGTGGAACTGCGGGAGGCCCACGAGGACCCCATCGGGTGAGCGCGGTCCGAACGCGGCGGTCGTCCGGGTCGGGTCGGTCCGTGCCGCGATCAAAGCTGGCCCGTTCCCGTCGTAGCCCGACGGGGCGAGTCCCTCGATGTGTCAGTCTCCTACTGATTACTCTAAGACCGATCCGGAACACATCACGATCGCCCGACGCCGGTGACTTCGAACCGCGCCCCGCCACTGTCGCTTTCACCGACGCAAACCGTCCAGCCGTGTGCCTCGACGATCTCGCTCACGATGGCCAAGCCGAGCCCGGTCCCCCCGTCGTCCGTCGTCGTCCCCCACTCGAAGACGTCCTCGCGTTCGGCGGGTGGAATGCCCGCGCCGTCGTCTTCGACGTAAAACCCGTCCGCACCGAGCGTCCCCACGGAAACCGTGGTGAACGATTCGCCGCCGTGATCGGTGGCGTTACGGAACAGGTTCTCGAACGCCTGTCTGAGGCGCCCCTCGTTGGCTTGGATCTCCATCGATCGCTCGACGCGGAGATCCGCACGTTCGCTGTCGACTGTCACCCACGCCGACTCGGCGACGACAGCCAGATCGACCCTCGTTGTCTCGGGCGCGGTGGCGGACTGCCGCGTGAGCGTCAGCATGTCCGAAATGATCGCCTCCATGCGTTCGAGGGCTCGTTCGGTCTCGGAAAAATGCTCCGAGCGTCCGGTCTCTTCGGCCAGTTTGACCCGGCCCTCTGCGACGGCGAGCGGACTCCGGAGGTCGTGAGAGACGATGCTAGCCAGCTTTTCGAGCTGTTCGTT
>JAQCNI010000091.1 GCA_028275105.1 Halorubrum sp. | reverse complement strand
TGCTCTCGATCCAGGACACGACGGAGCCGGACGACGACGTCGACGAGAAGCTTGAGTTCGAGGCGATGCTCGAACCGGCGATCGAGAAGGGCGCCGCGGTCTACGTCGACACCGAGGACTTCGAGGGCGCCTACAGAGTCGACGAGTACAAGTTTCAGTCTTCGACCGAGTCGGGTGACCACCTCGTCCGGGGGAAGTGTACGCCGATCGAGGCGGCGCGTCCCGCGAACCAGCCGACGTACGGTGGCGGCCGCGCCCGAACTGGGGTGACGCGCTGATGTCCCGCGACGTACCCGAGGGCGATGGCGGCGATTCGGGCGGGCTAAACATCGTCGCGACGCTGCGGAAGTTCGTCAACGACTCAGTCCGCGGGATTTACACGACGTCGACGGTCATCGTGGTCGGCGTCAACGAGGCAACCCGGCGGGCCGAGGTCGAGCTGAAGGCCGATCGGAACGCCCTCGTCGACAACGTCCCGATCGCCTCGCCGTTCGCGACCGACAGCGCCGGGATGATCGTCCCCGTTCAGGAGGGCGACGAGGGGCTCCTCTTCCACGCTCGCGAGCCCATCGAGAAACAGCTCGCGACGTCCGGCGAGGTCGCGCCGGAAGGGGAGCGGCGGTTCACCCTCGAAGCCGGCGTCTTCCTCCCGGAGATTTGGCTCGACGACATGGACGTCCCCGACCACCAGGATGGGGAGTTCCAGATTGCCATCCAGGACGACGGCTCGGCACTGCGGATGTTCCCTGACGGCCGCGTCCGCGTCGAGCACACCTCGGGAAAGGTCATTGCGATGGACGCGACCGGCGCCGTGACGATCGGCGACGAAGCATCCGCAGCGGCGGTCCTCAATGCCGACGCCGAGCTTGAGTACGAGGACACCCAGCCCGACGGCTCGATGTCGACGAAGACGGTCGACGTCATCGACCCGGGAACGACCGACCTAGAGTCATCATGAGAGAATTATGAAATACAAACGAACGCTCCGAGTCGAATCGAACGGCGATATCGCGATGCCGAATCAGAAAGCGGAGTTCCTCGACGGCCAGCGCGGCGCCGTCCAGGAGCTCAAGATTCTACTCTCGACGGTCCGCGGCGAGGACCCGTTCGCGCCGGACCACGGTCTCGACCTTTTCGAGGCGGTCGGCGGCCCCGACGCGATCCTGGAGCGGGAGATTCGTCGGGCGCTGATCCGAGACGAGCGCGTCGACGCAGTGGACTCCGTCGAAATCGGGCGGAACGAACCGGGCGCACGCGTTGCCGAGGTGATAGTTGGTGTATCGCTCTTCGATAGCGACACCGTCCAGTTCGCCGCGGAGGTCGGATAGATGCCCTACGGAGTTCAGCAGGACGGGAGTTTCGAGCGGAAGCACGTCGATACGATCCGACAGGATCTGAAGCGTATCTTCAAGAATGAGCTCGGCGAGGACATCGAGCTCCGTCCGAGTTCGCCGATCACCCAGATCATCGACGCCACTGCGATCGAACTCGCGCGGCAGTGGGCCGC
>JAQCNI010000027.1 GCA_028275105.1 Halorubrum sp. | reverse complement strand
GGACAGTCAGCCAGTGGCTTTGCCACGAAGCCGTTACTCGTACCCCGTAGAGGGCTTCGAGTTACCTGATTGTTTACCGACTGTCGGCGTGGTCGGCTTACTTTTTGGTCTCGGCTATGAACCGTGGCGAACACCGAGTCAACCGCCAGTTCTCCACGCACAGTGTGTCGTACGATAGTTTGCGGCTTAAATTGTCGGATTCATCTGGTGGCTAAAGCCACCAGTATTCTCCTCGATTCTGTATAAATGGATAACTCTTAGTGGACGTCGCTCGTTGATTGATCCGACATGGGTTCCGGTGGCGAACGCCGAGGTGGAAAGCCGTCGCCCGAAGCACCGCCTAAATCCGACAACGACGCTCGCGTCCTGTTGTTCATGCGGCCGGGGCGGGACCGCGAGCTGCTGGTCGAGACGCTGGGCGAACGGTACCGGGTCGAAACGACGACCGACGTCGGGACGCTCGAGTCGACGTTCGACTGCTGCGTGTTCGACGCGGACGAGTTCGGCCGGGTCACCGGGACGGTCCAGCCGAAGCGGGAGCTCTCGTCGGCGGTCTTCCTGCCGTTCGTCTTGCTCGTGAGCGACCGTTCCGGCGGGTCGTTGTCGGATAACGCGTGGAACTACGTCGACGACGTCATCGAGCTTCCGGTCGGGCGAACGGCGCTGGTCTCCCGCATCGAGAACTTGGTGGAACGCCGGCAGACGTCCCTCGAACTCGCGAGACGCGAGCAACGCTTGGAGGAGACGGTGGCGGACCTCACGTTAAACGAACAGGCGATGGACGAAGCCCCCGTGGGTATCACGCTCTCGGAGTCCGGCGACGGCGACGACGACCCATTGGTGTACATCAACGCGAAGTTCACGGAACTCACCGGATACGGTTCGGAGGTGCTCGGGGAGGACTGTCGATTCCTCCAAGGGGAGGACACTGACCCGGAGACGGTAGCGACGCTCGAGGAGGCGATCGACGACGAGCGGCCGGTCTCCGTGGACATCCTGAACTATCGGGCGAACGGCCGGAAGTTCTGGAACAACCTCACCATCGCCCCGCTGGACGAGGGCGACGGCCCGGTAACCCATCACGTCAGATTCCAGGTGGACATCACCGACAGGAAGATCCGGGAGCGCCGGTTGGAGGTGATGAACCGGGTCCTCAATCACAACCTCCGGAACAAGATGAATCTCATCGAGGGGTATGCGACCCTCCTGCGGCAGGAACTCCCCGAGAGGGAGCACACGAAACCACTCAAGGTGATGGAGGAGACGACCGGCGACCTCATGAGTCTCGCGGAGGCGGTCCGGAAGATCGATCACACCCTCTCGACCGGCGATCCGGACGGGGGCACGATCGATCTGAACGACCGGATTCGGGCGATATTGAGTCGGTTCACCGACCAGTACCCCGATGCGACGTTCGACCTGTCGGTACCCGACGACGACACGCTCAACGTCGGCGCGGTCGGGTTTGTGACCGCGATCGAGGAGGGCATCGAGAACGCGGTCAAACACAACGACGGCCCGAACCCGACCGTCGAGATACGGGTTGAAAAGCCGTCCGCAAAGTGGATCGAAATCGAGATCGAAGACGATGGTCCCGGGATCCCGGAACACGAGATACACGTGCTCGATCGGGGCGAGACCTCGCTCACCCACTCGGACCGCCTGGGGATCTGGCTAATGTATTGGGTCGTCAACAAGGCCGGCGGGGAGTTCTCGGTGGCGACCGGCGAGTCGGAGGGGACCACCCTTCGAATGAGGGTTCCAACCGGCTCGTGAGGATTCGACCGCTATAGCGCCCGTTTCGACCGCAAGCGCGCGAGGCGGATCCGGGCCTCCTGTCGACTCGTTCCCCGTACGCGGACCGTCGCGTTGTCGGCCATCGAGACGAGCGACAGCCGACCGAGGAGCGGCGGCCACTCGGCCGCGCCGGCGGCGTCGCCCGCGAACTCGACCGCGTTCCCGAGTCCGTCGCGTTCGGCGGTGCCCGCGCGAGCGACCGCGGCGTCCGCGGCCCGACGACGCCCGGACACGAACAGCCGGTCGCCGACGACCGCCGGGATCCAGACCGGAAGGATCGCCAACCGGAGAAGCAGTCCGACGAGGACGTACACCGGAGCGGGGATCCGCTCCCGGTCGGGGTCGTAGCCGTGGATCCGGTTGACCGCCCGGTCGCCCGGCGCCCGCTCGGATCGACGACCGACGAGCACCGTCGCCAGCAACGCCACCGTCTCGACGGCGACGAGACCGGGCAGGGTCGCGGTGGTGAACGCGGCCTCGTGCGTCCGGAGCCGGATCAGCGCGTGACGTACCGCCGCGTCGCGGTCTGCCGGTGGCAACGATGCGAGCCGGGTCGAAACGAACAGCCGAGATCCCCGGTAGCCGTCGGCGACGGCGACGTTGGCGGCGTCGGCTCGGACGATCGTGACGTCCGGGGGATCGACGTCGAGGTCGGCCGCGATCCGGGCGACGGTCTCTCCGATGGGCGCATCGGAATCGTCGGGACTGTCGTCCGGATCGAGGACGGGGAATCCCTCGATCCGGCGGCCGACGAGGGCCGGTCCGAGGACCACGGAGCCCCCGAGACCGACGATGGCCGCCGCGAGGAGTCCGATCCCGGCGCCACTGCCGACGAGCAGGACGATCGGGACGATCGGGACCGCCGCGAGAAGGACAGGGATGACCGCGAGCGCCATCGCGCCGACGGCGGTCCGTACTCCCGCCAACCGGTCGGTGACCATACGCGAGATGGATCTGAGGGACGGCCTATAGCTCTGGTGGGTGTGGGCCCCATCGCTCTGCGGGAGCGATCGGCGGGGGCGGTCGAGACCGGATGGCCGACCCCGTTCGGAACGGGGTGGAGACGGCTCGGAGGCGGGTCGCCGCCGGCGTTCCCGTCCCTTTCGGAGCTTTTAACCGCGCTCCTCACCATGTTTTAGGTAATGGCTTTTGAGGATCTCTTGAACGACCCCGTCATCCAAAAGTACCTCCACGAACTCGTGGGGCCGACGGGGATGCCGGTCGCCGCCGCACCGCCGGACGGCGAGGTCACCGACGAGGAGCTGGCAGAGGAGCTCGGGCTGGAACTCAACGACGTCCGCCGCGCCCTGTTCATCCTCTACGAGAACGACCTCGCCACCTACCGGCGGGTCCGCGACGAGGACTCCGGCTGGCTCACGTACCTCTGGACGTTCCACTACGACAACATTCCCGAGAACCTCCAGGAGGAGATGTACCGGCTATTCGAGGCGTTGGAGGAGCGTGAGGAGTACGAGCGGACCCACGAGTTTTACCTCTGTGAGGTGTGTTCGCTCCGATTCGAGTTCGGCGAGGCGATGGACTTCGGGTTCGAGTGTCCCGAATGTGGCTCGCCGCTCGACGCGATGGAGAATGACCGGCTCCGCGAGGCGATGACGCGACGCGTCGACGAGCTCCGCGACGAACTCAACGTTGACGTGACCGGCTGATGGTCGTCCTCGCAACCAAGTGCTACGTCGAGGGCGACGCTCGCGAACGGGCGCTCGACGGCATGAACTCGCTAGTCGACAACGACGTCGGCGACCTCGGCGCCGACTGGACCGTCGGCGTCCGCGACGACGGCTTCATCCAAGTCGACGTCACCGGCGAGGACGCCACCGTCGCCCGAAACGTCCTCGCGGAGACGTGGGGCGAGGTCGTCGCCCACGACGAGGGGGTGGCCGCCGGCGGGACGTACGTCGGCACCCTCGAGTCGTGGAACGAGTCGGGGGTCGTTCTCGACGCGGGCGAGGACGTGTTCGTTCCCGCCGACGAACTCGGGCTGGGCGTCGGCTCGCCCGAACAGGTCGTCGAGCGGTTCGGGCTCGTCCAGCATCTCCCGATGACGTTCGTCCACGGCGGCGATGCCGGCGACCCCGAGGCCGATCTACACCGCCTTGCCGACGCCGAACGCGATCGCCTCTACGACCGGCAGCGGGGAGCCGGCCGCGTCAACGTCAACTCCGCGACCCGTGGCGAGGTCCGAGCGACGGTGAACCGCGCGGGCCACGCGTCCGACATCGTCACCGTCGAACGCCTCGGGCTCCTCGAACAGAGCATCGTCTGTGCGGACGGAACCGACCCGCCGGGCCTACTGGCCGCCATCGGCTCGTACCTCCCGGCCGAGATGCGTTGTGTCGTCTAAGCCGTGAACCGACGCTTTGCCCTCGCCATCGCCACGGTCGCGCTACTCGCCACGAGCGCCGGATGTCTCGCGTACGCGACCGGCGGCGGCGAGGTGGCGAACGAGACGCTGGACGCCGATCCGGGCGGCGAGTACACGTTCGATACCGACCGCGACGCGGCGTTCATCGTCACGACGAACGGCACGTACCGCGCCGTGTACGACGTTTCCGAGCAGGACGAGGTCCGACTGTACGAAGGGACGGTGTACGCCGGCGATCAGCCGCTGGAGTTCGAGGCGTTCCGGTATCAGTACCCGGACGGCGAGGTAATAAACGGTAGCGAGTTCCGTGCCCGTGGCGGCGAAGTGGAGCGGACCCCCGACGAGACGTGGATCCGCTTTGCGGACGGGATGGACGGCGGCAAGGTCGCCATCTCGGGGGCCGGATCGCCGCGACGGTTCACGTCGCTGGCGTACGTCGAGGGGTCGTACGCGGTGACGCTGCCGCCCGGGTTCAGCACGGACGTCCCCGTCGTCGGCCACGTCTCGCCGCGCGCCTACGAGGTCGAGACCGTCGGCGACCGCGACCGCATCGTCTGGGAGTCGGTGAGGCGGTCGATCGTGGTCCAGTCGTACCGCGAGACCGATCTCGTGATATTCGGCGGAATTCTCGTCGTCGCAGTTGCCGTCGCGATCGTGGGGACGATACGGTTCCGCCGGCAGCTCGAGGCGCTCCGTGAGGCCAGACGCGAGATGGGACTCGACGTGTACGACGACGAGGACGAGAACGACGGATGGCTGTAACCGACCCCATCGTACTTCGCTCACCCTGACGGGTTCGCTCGTTGAGGGTGGGGCTTTGCTGTGGGACTCGCCGTCAGTTGTCGCCGGGGAGGACGGTCTTTCCTCGCCCGTATTGAACGACCTTCGGGGTCGGCGTCCCCACCAT
>JAQCNI010000020.1 GCA_028275105.1 Halorubrum sp. | reverse complement strand
CCGACGACGACCGACGAGACCGAGGCCATGGGGCGGACGAACGACGCGCTGGCGTACGGCGGAGAGGTCCACCTCCGGGTCGCGCGCGACGACGACCGATTTCCGGAGATCGTCTCGACCGCCGGCGAGGAGTACGGGACGCCGTTCGCCGAGGTGTTCGCGGACGCCGACTGGGAGTTCCACGACCTGCCCACCGACGTGTTCGCCCCCGCGCGCGTCACCGTCGACGTCGTCGACGGTCCCGTCTACGTCGTCGGCGAGACCGACGAGGAGCTGCTCGCTGAGTCGTTCGACTACCGGTGACCCGGCCGCACGATTCGGACTGGTGACGAAGGTATAACCGTCGACGGCGCCAATTACGGTATAGAGTGTCACAACTAGATAGCCAAACAACGTGGAGTCGGCTGTATATCGACGGCGAATGGCGCGACGCTGCAACGTCAGATACAATTCCGGTAACGAACCCCGCGACGAGCAGCGAAATCGCAGCGGTGCCCGCCGGAACGGAGGCCGACGTCAACGACGCTTACGAGGCCGCTGAGGAAGCTCAGTCCGACTGGGCAGCGCTGCCGCGCGAGGAGCGCGACGAGTACGTCCAGTCGATAATCGCGGTGATGCAAGACCGGCTCGATGAGGTCGTCGAACTGCTCGCGACTGAATCTGGCAGTGTCGAATCCAAGGCGACCGCCGAAGCTAATTTCTCCATAGCAGACTTCCAGAGCGCCCTGGAGATGGTCCCGCCCGGAGAGGAGGTTCGGGATTCGATGTATCACGACCACAAGGATCATCACATTGTCCACGAACCCGTCGGCGTTGTCGGGATTATTTCACCGTGGAACTTCCCGTTGCATCTCACCACGCGAGCACTCGGTCCCGCCCTCGCGCTCGGGAACACCGCCGTAATCAAGCCAGCGACCGACACACCGATCACCGGCGGGCTTCTGCTGGCTGACATCGCCGAGGAGGCTGGTCTCCCAGACGGCGTCGTCAATGTCGTGACAGGGCACGGCTCCGACATCGGCGACCGGATGGCCGGCCACCCGGCCGCCCGTGTGATGTCGTTCACCGGGTCGACGGAAGTCGGTCGGTCCGTAGCCAGCCAAGCCGGAAGCTCACTCACCCTGCCGACGCTTGAACTCGGCGGGAACGGACCGTTCGTCGTCACAGCGGACGCCGACATCAAGGCGGCTGCAAGGGCCGGTTCCGTCGGCGCGTTCGGTCATCAGGGACAGGTGTGTATCTCGATTAACCGCCACCTCGTCCATGAGGATGTCTACGATCAGTACGTTGAGAAGCTTGTCGAGCACGCGGAGTCGCTGACTATCGGGAACCCGCTCGACGAGGACGTGGAGTTCGGCCCGATCATTAACGAAAGCCAGATCGACAAACTTAGTGCGTTCATCGATCAGACCGTCGAATCCGGCGCTACACTGGAGACGGGCGGCGAAGTCGAGGGTCTGTTCCTTGAACCGACCGTCCTCTCTGAGTGCACCAACGAGATGTCCGCGGCGTGTAACGAGCACTTCGGTCCCATCGCACCGGTCATCCCGTTCAAGTCTGACGAGGAAGCCGTCGAACTTGCAAACGACACCGAGTACGGCCTCAGCGCCGGCGTGTACAGCGGCGACGTCGAACACGGTCGGTCCGTCGCTGACCGGATCGACGCCGGAATGGTTCATGTTAACGACCATCCGATTCAGGACGAGCCGAACGCTCCCTTCGGCGGGGTGAAAGATTCCGGGCTCGGCCGATACAACGGCGAGTGGATCATGGACGAGCTGACCGAGACCAAGTGGATATCCGTCCAGCACGAGGAACGTGACTACCAGCTACTGTGACTTCTCCCGCGGCTAACTGTTCTTACCGACGGCTCGTTTTCGACCTTCGTCGTGGCAAGCCTTTTACTCGGAGCCGGAGAGGAACGGACATGGGACGGTACGACGAGCACGTGGTCCGCTACGAGCCGACGAGCGTCAAGGACCTGCTCGTCGAGATGAAAGACACCGCGGAGCTTCTCATCGACCTGTCGTACTCCGCGGTCCTCCACAACAGCCCGACGGTCGCCCAAGAGGTCGTCGAACTGGAACACCGGATGGACGCCCTCCAGATGCAGGCCCGCATGAGCCTGATGCTCGCGGCCCGCAATCCGAACGAGGCCGAGACGCTCGCGCCGGTGCTCGGCGTCGTCGCCGCCGCGGACAAGGTCGCCGACGCCGCCGGCGACATCGCAAAGATCGTCACCGAGGAGATCGGCCTCCCGGACGCGATGCGCGGCGCGCTCTCCGAGGGCGTCGAGACGCTCGTCCGCGGGACCGTCGCAGACGGCTCGGAGTACGCCGGTCGGAGCCTCGAACGGATCGACATGGAGTCGGCGACCGGCGTCCGGGTCATCGCGATCCGGCGAGACGACGACTGGATCCTCAACCCCGGGGCGA
>JAQCNI010000012.1 GCA_028275105.1 Halorubrum sp. | reverse complement strand
GCCTCGTTGCGGAGGGTTTCGAGCCCCTCCTCGGCTTTCACCGTGCGGGCGCGCTCGACGTTGAACGGCGTCGAGACCATGCCGACGACGATCGCTCCCTGCTCCTTGGCGATCTTCGAGATGACCGGGGACGCGCCGGTGCCGGTCCCGCCGCCCATACCCGCGGTGACGAAGACGAGGTCGGCGTCGCCGAGTACCTCCTTGATCGTCCCCTGAGCCATTTCGGTCGCCCGCTCGCCCATGTCGGGGTCGCCGCCGGCGCCGAGTCCCTGCGTGAGCGACTTGCCCACGAGGATCTTCGTGTCGGCCTCGACCATCTTGAGGTGCTGTTTGTCCGTGTTGATCGCGACGGTCTCGGCACCGTTGACGCCGATGTTGTACAGCCGATTGACGGTGTTGTTTCCGGCGCCGCCGGCACCGACGATGACGATCCGGGGCTCCCCGAACTCGTCGTCGTCGTCCAAGCTGGCGTCCATGTCGCGCTTCTCCTGTTCCGCGTTGTCCAAGGCGTCCTGAACGAGGTCTTGCATTGGGTTACACCTTGGCCCAGTTGCGGTTGCGGCCGCGCTCGTCGCGCTCGCCGTCCTGTTCGTTTAGCATGTCGCGGACGGCCGACCGGATCGCCTCGCTCCGGTTCGGGAACTCGCCCGTTTCCACCATCCGTTCGACCTCGTCGATCTGCTGTTTCGGTATGCGTAGTGTCACACGCTCCATTTGTGTACTCCCCCGGTAAGACGACACGACCGGCGTCGTGTGTCTTACAGCCGGCGATCGCCCGAAGGCGGGGACATCCCCGCCGTCGGACACCGACTGTAAGACGACCGTCTTACGCGGTTGTAGCCACCAAGGCTAACCTTATAAAATTAACGGGTGATGTAAGACAGAGCGGAAACATCCGTATACTCGTCTAAAACGTGTGTTTACTGGACTATCGATCGTTGAGGACGTCGGCAGCGGGGGTCCGACGACCGCAGCCCGGACAGAACGCCCAGTCGGTTCTGACCTCGTCACCGCACTCACAGAACGCTCTGTGGGACTGCTTCTCTCCACAGTTCGGGCAGTAAACATGGTCATCAGGCACGTTTTCGCCACATCCGCCACAGGCGTTTTCGCCCGTTTGCACCTCGGGGTCGACCGACGTCTTACGCGTTTTCGCGTCCGGGTCGGCCGGCGTCTCACGCGTTACACGCGCATCCGACTCATCGGCCGTAGGGGCGTCGAGAGTGACGTTTACGTTGATATTGTCGGGTGTAGACGGTGTATACGCGTCCGCAGGGGCCGGGCCGATCCGGTCGTCCAGCGCGGCATCGAGCCGCTCCGCGATGAGGTCGTCGACACGCTCGGCGAGCGCGGCGTCGACCCCGCCGTCGGACGGGGCGTCGTCGTCCGCCACGCCGTCGAGGTACGTCCGGAGGGCCCGGCGCATCACCTCGCTTTTGGAGGCGTCACACGCTTCCAGCCGCTCGACGAGATCGTCGTCGGCTCGGAACGTGATCTTGCTCATCGCCTTCCGATATCCGTGGTGAGCATAAGTATCTTCCTCCGCGTCCGACACGTGACCGACGTCGGACACGCTCCCGGAACGTGCGAGGACGAGGTAGTGTCACATGGTCACACATACGTCTGACGCGGATTTATACGCCCCGCGCGGGCATACGTGAATAGAATGAGTAACCGCGTCGAGGACCTCGAACACCAGGTCGCGGAGCTACAGGCGGCGGTCAACGGGCTCACCGAGGAGCTCGTCGAAATGAAAGAGCGCGTCAGACAGCTCGAGGACGAACGGGAGGTCCCGGTCGAAGCGGACGCGTCACCCGCCCCGGACGCGGGGGCCACGCGGGACCCGGCGGACGAGTCGCCCGATGCTCACGGGGACACGCAGCGGACGCACTCCGACGATCACGTCGCCGTCGTGGAACGGACCGACGCCGGGGAGGCGAACGGGGCCACCGGCGACGCGAGCGGGGGCGCCGCCGGCGACGCGGACGCCGACCGAACTGACGGGAGCGAGGACGACGCCATCGTGCCCGAGCAGTCGACGACGACGCCCGACGCCGAAGCCGCTAAGTCGGCGGCGGAGGGAGACGGAGACGACGGCGGCGAGTCGGACGACGGCGACATCATCGTCGCGTAAGCTCGCGACGCCCATCCCGCGATATATGTACATCACCGAGGTCGTTCTGGACGGGTTCAAGAGTTTCGGGCGGACGACGAGGATCCCCTTCTATCAGGACTTCACCGTCGTCACGGGACCGAACGGCTCGGGGAAGTCGAACATCATCGACGGGATCCTGTTCGCGCTCGGGCTGGCGCGCACCCGCGGGATCCGGGCGAAGAAGCTCACCGACCTCATCTACAACCCCGGCCACGAGGACGGCGAGGCCGGGGACGGGCCGAACGAGGCGTCGGTCACGGTCGTGCTGTCCAACGAGGACGGGACGCTCGACCGCTCGCAGGTCGTCTCCGCGGCCGGGTCGGAAAACGTCGGTGACGTCTCGGAGATCACGATCAAACGCCGCGTGAAGGAGACCGAGGAGAACTACTACTCGTACTACTACCTCAACGGACGCTCGGTGAACCTCTCCGACATCCGCGGGCTGCTCGCGGCCGCCGGCGTCACGCCGGAGGGGTACAACGTCGTCATGCAGGGCGACGTCACCGAGATCATCAACATGACCCCCTACCAGCGCCGGGGGATCATCGACGAGATCGCGGGCGTCGCGGAGTTCGACCAGAAGAAGGAGGCCGCCTTCGAGGAGCTCGACACGGTCGAGGACCGGATCGGCGAGGCCGACCTGCGGATCGGCGAGAAGGAGGAGCGGCTCGACCGTCTCTCCGACGAGCGGGAGACCGCCCTCGAGTACCGGTCGCTCCGCGAGGAGGCCGAGCAGTACCGGGGGTACCGGAAGGCGTCCGAACTGGAGGATAAACGCGAATCACTCGCGGACGTCGAGTCCGCGATCGACGACGCGGAGGACGAACTCGAGGAGCTCCGCGCCGAACTCGACACGAGGCAGGGAACGCTCACCCGCCTGGAGGAGGATCTGGCCGACCTCAACCACGAGATCGAGACCAAAGGCGAGGACGAGCAGATCGAGATCCGCTCGGAGATAGAGGCGATCAAGGGCGAGGTTTCGCGGCTGGAGGGAACGATCGAGACCGCCGAGGAGCGCATCGAGGACGCCGAGACCGAACGGCGGAACGCGTTCGTCCGGATCGACCGCAAACAGGAGACGATCGAGGAGCTCGACGCCGAGATCAAGGACGTGAAAGTCGAGAAGGCGTCCGTCAAATCCGAGCTCGCGACGAAACGCTCCGAGCTGGCCGACGTCGAGGCGGAGATCGAGGGAGCCGACACCGAGTTCGACGAGCTGAAGATCGAACTCGGGGATACCAAGGAGCGACTGGACGAGCTCCGCGAGGCGAGACACGAGGCCCAACGCGAGAAGGACCGCCTGCTCGACGAGGCGCGCCGGCGCTCGAACGCGGTCGAGGAGGCCCGCGAGGCGCTCGAGGCGGCCCACGAGGACGTCCCGGACCTGAAGGCGCGGATCTCCGAGCTCCACGGCGAACTCGACAAGGCGCGGAAGAACGAGTCAAAGATCGAGGACGTCGTCGCCGACCTGTTCGCCGAGAAGGCCGAACGGAAGGAGCGGCTCGAAACGATCGAGGACGACCTTCGCGAGAAGCAGAACGAGTACGCGAAACTGGAGGCGGCGGCCGACGAGCGCGGCGATACCTCCTGGCCGCGCGCGGTGACCGAGGTGAAAAACGGCGGGATCGACGGGGTCCACGGCGCGGTCGGAGAGCTGGGCGCGGTCGACGCGGAGTACGCCGAGGCGTGTGAGACCGCCGCCGGCGGCCGACTGGCGAACGTCGTCGTCGACGACGACGGCGTCGGGTCGACGTGTATCGACTACCTCAAGCGGCGGAACGCGGGCCGGGCCACGTTCCTCCCGATCACCGAGATGGACGACCGGAGCCTCCCGCGGACGCCGTCCCTGCCCGGCGTCGTCGACTTCGCGCGGAACCTCGTCGACTACGACGCCGAGTACGCCTCGGTGTTCTCGTACGTGCTCGGCTCGACGCTGGTCGTCGAGGACATGACCACCGCCCGCGAGCTGATGGGCGACTATCGGATGGCCACGCTCGACGGCGACCTCGTCGAGAAGTCGGGTGCGATGACCGGCGGCTCCGGTGGCGGCTCCCGGTACGCGTTCACGAAGTCCGGCGGCGGGAAGCTCGAACGGCTCGCGGAAACGATCGCCGACCTCGAGGACGACCGCCGAGAGCTGGCGGCCGAGGTCGACGAGCTGGAGGCCGAAATCGACGACGCCCGGGAGCGGAAGGCCGACGCCGCCGATCGGGTCCGGTCGCTGGAGGGCGACGTCGAGCGCGCCGAGGACGAACTTGCGGCGACCGAGGACCGGATCGAAGGGTCGGAGGCGGAGCTCGACGAGCTCCGCGCGGAGCGCGAGTCGGTCGACGAGGAGATGAGCGAGGTCGACGCGAGGATCGACGAGCTCGACGGCGAGATCGACGAACTCGAAGCCGAGATCGGCGAACTCGAGGCCGAACTCGCGGACTCGAAGATCCCCGAACTCTCGGAGCGGGCCGACGCGATCCGTGACGAGATCGACGACCGCGAGCGCCGGCTCGACGACCTCGACGGTCGGCAGAACGAGCTGGAACTCGAGAAGGGGTACGCCGAGGAGGCCGTCGACGACCTCCACGACACCGTCGAGGAGGCACAGAATCGGAAGAGCGAGGCGGAAACCGCGATCGGGGAGCACGAGGCGGCGATAGCCGAAAAGGCGGAGACCTTGGAGGCGAAACGCGAATCGATCGCGGAGTTGGAATCGGAGATAGCGGGGCTAAAGGAGGACCGCGAGACGCTTCGCGAGGAGATCCGCGAGGCGACCCGGAAGCGCGACGAACGGCAGTCCCGGGTTGCCGGGGCCGAATCCGATCTGGACGAACTCGTCGACCGTCGCGACCGGCTGGAGTGGGAGGTCGACGAACTTGAGTCGCAGGTCGGCGAGTACGACCCCGAGGCGGTCCCGGACATCGCGGAGGTCGAGTCACGGATCGAGGAGCTGGAATCCGAGATGGAAGCGTTAGAGCCCGTGAACATGCTCGCGATCGACGAGTACGACGAGGTCGAGGCGGAGCTCGACCAGCTCCGGGAACGCCGCGACGTCCTCGTCGAGGAGCGCGACGCGATCGAGGAGCGCATCGAGGGGTACGAGGCCGAAAAGAAGGCGACGTTCATGGAGACGTTCGAGTCGATAAACGAGCAGTTCCAGGACGTGTTCTCGCGGCTTTCCGCCGGTAGCGGCAAGCTCGTCTTAGAGAACCCCGAGGACCCCTTCGAGGAGGGGTTGACAATGAAGGCCCGCCCGGCGGACAAGCCGGTCCAGCGGCTCGAAGCGATGAGCGGGGGCGAGAAGTCGCTGACCGCGCTGTCGTTCATCTTCGCGATCCAGCGGCACAACCCCGCGCCGTTCTACGCACTCGACGAGATCGACGCGTTCCTCGACGCGGTCAACGCCGAGCGGGTCGGCGAGATGATAGAGGAGCTGGCCGAGGACGCGCAGTTCGTCGTCGTGGGGCACCGCTCCGCGCTGCTGGAGCGCTCGGACCGGGGCATCGGCGTCACGATGCAGGGCGACAACGTCTCGGCCGTGACCGGGATGCGGTTCGGCGACGACGGCGACGAGGAGTCGGAGGTGACCGCGGATGACTGACGACGTGCCGGAGCTCGACCTGACGAGCGAGCGCGACGGCGCGGGTCCGGAGGCGGGCGTGCGCGACGCCGATGCGGGTGGTGTCGACGGTGCGGTCGACGAGGACGTGGCGGCCGACGACGGGGAAAACGTCAACGTCGATGCTGACGCCGCGGACGACGACGTTGAGCCGGTCGAACTCCTCGTTCAGCTCGCCGAGGAGGGCGAGATCGAGCCGTGGGACATCGACATCGTCCAAGTGACGGACGCGTTCCTCGACAAGCTCGACGAGACCGACCTCCGGACGACCGGTCGCGCGCTGTTTTACGCGAGCGTCCTGCTCCGGATGAAAAGCGACGGGATGTTGGCGGACGACGATGACGACGACGGGGAGCCGGAGCCCGAACCCTGGGAGGTCGCGATGGAGGGCGGCCGCGAGGATCCGGCCGATCCCGGGTTCGACCCGGTCGAGGAGCTGGAGGCGGAGATGGATCGGCGGCTCGACCGGAAGAACACCCGCGGCTCGCCGGAGACGCTCGACGAGCTCGTCCGCGAGCTACGGGAGGCCGAGCGCGACTCGTGGTGGAAGGGGTCACGCGAGTACGACACCTCGGACTCGCCGAGCGGCTACGGCCGCGGAACCCAGACGCTCGACTATCATACCGGTGACGAGCTCCGGCAGGAGGGGGAGCCGACCGCGGGCGAGGCGACCGACCGCACCCACGACGAGGACATCGAGGCGGTCATCAAGGACGTCGAGGCGGCGATACGCCCGCAGTTCGAGCGGGGCCGCGCGGAGGTGCTGTTCGCCGAGGTGGAGTCCGCCGGCGGCCGCCGATTCATGACGTTCCTCGCGCTGCTGTTCATGGCTCATCGCGGGAGCGTGGAACTCAGACAGGACGAGTTCTTCGGCGACCTGTGGATCGGCGACCCCGCGGCGGCGATGGGGGAATCCGAGGCGATCGCGGACTGAACGCGGGCGGAGAGTCGGCAGAGCCATCTCGCGATAACGAGAGGGCTCCACTCTCTCGAATCACGCTCCTCGCTCGCGGTGCTTGCCGTGGTGCGTGCGTCCTCAAGCATCGCCCTCGTGGCCGTCAGTTTGAGTCTCACCCCGCCCCGCACAGCACCGCACAGTACAACACTCGCACCTCACGCCTCCCCAGCCTCGGTCTCGGCGACCGCCGGAACCGCCGGCGGGCCGCCTCGACCTCCCTCGCGCTCCGTCTCGCGCCCGTCGGGCGCTCGCGGGAGCGCGCCACCGCACCGGTGATCAGGGGAGTCGGCGATCTACAGGTACTCACCGAGGAACGGTTCGACGCGCTCGCGGGTCTCCCGAGGGATCGCCTCGGTCGGCGTGTTGACGGTCCCCTCGAGGGAGCCGTGTGCCTCGCAGGCGTGGTCCTCGGGGAGCGTCCGAACCGCCGCCTCGACGGCCGCCTCGATCGCTTCCTGGTTTCGTTCGGCGTGTTCGAGGACCGCCTCGAGGGTCACCTCGCTGTCCGCCTTCCAGACGTCGTAGTCGGTGACGCCGGCGATCGTCGCGTAGGCGATCTCCGCCTCGCGTGCGAGTTTCGCCTCGGGGATCGCGGTCATCCCGACGAGGTCCCACCCCTGGCTGCGGTAGAACTCGGACTCCGCGCGCGTGGAGTACTGCGGTCCCTCGATACAGACGTAGGTTCCCCCTTTCACGACGTCCGTGTCGGCGTCCGTCGTCGCGTCGGCGGCCTCGGTCAGGTGGTCGACGAGCTCGGGACTGTACGGGTTCGCGAACGGCTGGTGGACGACGACGCCGTCCCCGTAAAAGGAGAGATCACGGCGCTTCGTCCGGTCGTAGATCTGGTCGGGGACGACGAGGGTACCGGGCGGGAGGTCCTCGCGGAGGCTGCCGACCGCGTTCGACGCGAAGACGTGGGTGACGCCGGCCCGCTTCAACGCGTACATGTTTGCGCGGTACGGGAGGTCCGTCGGCGACGCGACGTGGTCCGACCCGTGACGCGGCAGGAACGCGACCTCCCGACCCGTGTCGGCGAACTCGCCGATCGTGACCGCGTCGCTCGGTTCGCCGTAGGGGGTGTCGTACGTGACCTCGCGGACGTCGTTGAGGGGGAGCCCGTCGTATATTCCGCTCCCGCCGATGAACCCGATCCTGTTCATACGGCGGAGTGGGTTGGCTCGTTACTTATATCGACTGACGCCGTCGGTCGCATGACGGTCACGACGGTCGGTCACTGCGGCGGTCGACGGGGCCGGTCGGTCACCCGCCGTGGTCGTCGCGCGCCGACCGATACCGGTCCCGGAGCCGGTCGAACAGGGCCCGTCCGGCGTCGGTCCGCAGCCGCGGTTCGGTCGTCGCGAAGAACTCGTCGAGCGCGTCGTACTCCCGGAACGCGTCCGGGTCGCCGTCGGCGGGGGCGTACCGGCCGTCGCGTTCGTACACGACCGCTTGGAAACAGGTGTCGAGCAGGTCACACTCCTTGACGAGGACCGACTCGGGCGTCTCCCGAGCCTCATACTCCTCCCACGCGTCCCGCAGGCGGTCGGGGAGCGTCCCGGTGAGGTCAGCCATCGCCGCGCGTTCCCGCGACTCCTTCCGGTCCGGGTCGAGCGTCTCCGCGTGGGCGTCGGCCCGGGTCGGCAGGTCGCCGGTCTCCGCCTCGGCGACGTCGTGGACGACGGCGAGCCGCAGCGCGCGGTCGAGGTCGACGCCCGAGAGCTCCGCGTCGAACCGGTCGCCGAGCGCCAACACGAGGTACACGACCCCCCACGTGTGGGCCGCAACGGATTCGGGGTCGTCGACGCCGCGGAGCTGCCAGCCGGTTCGCCGTTCGTCCTTCAGGGCGTACGCGCCGAGGAGGGCGTCAACCGCGTCGGGCTCTCGGTCCGACATCGTGACGGTCACTCCGCGAGCCGCCACGTGTCGGACCCGATGGCCTCGACCACGTCGCGGCGCACCATCTCGTCGAGCACCTCGTCGAGGCGTCCGGGCTGGGCGACTTCCATCTCGATTCGGCCGATTCCGTGGTCAGCCTCGAGGTGATGACGGACGTCGTCGCGGTCGAACGTCGGGCCGTCCGCACGCGCCATCGCGCCCTCGATGATGTCGATAATGTCCTCGATGAAGTTCCACGGGTAGACGACCCACGTCCACGTTTCGAGCCGCTCGCCGACGAAGTCCGGCTCGAACTCGGAGGTCCCGAGCAGCTGGAGCGTCGCGGTTCGGATCGTGGCGACGTCGCGGTCCTCGACGTACTCCTCCGCCCGCCGGATCGAGCCGCCGGTGTCGGCGATGTCGTCGATGACCAGCACGTCCTTCCCCTCGACGCTCCCCTCGGGCATCGGGTAGCGGATACGCGGCTCGCCCGACTTCTCGGCGGTACCGACGTAATGTTCCATCTTGAGGCTCGTGAGGTCGTCGAGCCCGAGGAAGTCACAGAGGCATCGGCCGGCGAACCACCCGCCGCGGGCGAGCGCGACCACCACGTCCGGTTCGAAGTCGGCGCGTTTCACCTCGTTCGAGACGGTCCGACAGAGCCCGTAGATGTACTCCCAGTTGGTGACGGTACAGTCGAAGTCGTCCGGGAGGTCGCTCATATGGCCGTGAGTCGCTCGCGGCCGGGCATAAGCGTTTGCGGACGCGACGTCAAGCGGAGCGGGAATACGGATCCCGCGCGCCATCGCGTGCGTTTTTACCGGGTCGGCGCCGTAGCCCCGATATGGAACCGATCAACGTCACGGCCGACGCGACGGAGTTCACCTGTAACGCGTACTTGATCCCCGGAGAAACGACGACCCTCGTCGACGCCGGGACGATGCCGGGCGTCGCGGACGTCGTCGCCGACGCGGTCGACGGGCTGGATCGGGTCGTCCTCACCCACCAGCACCGCGACCACGTCGAGGAACTCGACGCCGTCCTCGACCGGTTCGACGCGACGCTGTTCGCGTACGCCGACCACCCGCGGCGGGACGTCGCCCTCGACGACGGCGACGAGGTCCGCGTCGGCGACGAGGCGTGTTCGGTCGTGTACACGCCGGGCCACGCGGACGACCACGTTTCGCTCGTCGGCGAGGAACGGCTGTACAGCGGCGACGTCGTCGTCTACAACGACGGGGCGTTCTCGAACGGGTCGTTCGGGCGAACCGACATGACCGGCCAGTCGCGCGACCGGCTGATCGAGAGCCTCCACACGGTACTGGATCGGCTTCCCGGGACGGTCGAGGCGATGTACCCCGGCCACGGCGACGCGTACCGGGCCGCGGACGGGCCGGACACGATTCGGGACGCCATCGAGCGGGCAACCGAGCGAGCCGAGCGACACGAGCCGAAGTACCCGGCGGAGTGACGACCCGGCGTACCCCGGCGGCCGCGAACGGCCGGGGCCCCGGTGAGGGGCGACGAGTCCTCCCGATCAGCCCACGCGACGACCCCCGGACTCGAGTTTGTTAAGTACGACACGCCGGAACGAGACGACATGGACCTGTCGACGGCCGTCACCGCCACCATTTCGACCCTCCGACGGCGACCGGCGGACCTGCTGCCGTTTTATTTCCTCGGGACGGCGGTCCCCGTCATCGCTCGCACCGGCCTCCTCGTGGCGCTCGCGGGGATGTACCTCCACTTCGAGATCACCGGGCGGATCGATGACGTTCGTGGGGCACTCGGCGGGATCGACGCGACGCCGCCGGACCCCGAGGATCCGGACGCGATCGAGCGGTGGGTCGAGGGGATCGCGCCCGCCGTCGAGCCGCTCGTCACTCCGACCGCGGTCGCCCTCCTCGTCGGCGGCGTCGCCGTGACGGCCCTCCTCGCCATCGTGACGTACACCGCCGTCTCCGCCGGTCGGATGTCCGCCGTGATCGCCCGGCTCCGCGGCGAACGGGGACTGACGGCGGGGATCGCCGGCGTTCGGGAGCACTGGGTCGCCTTCCTCGGGTTGTACGTCGCGGAGTTCCTGTTGTGGGCGGGCGTGCTCCTGCTCGCGAGCGTCGCCGTCGGCGTCGCGTTCGCCGTCAGTCCCCTGCTCGGGGCGGTGGTCGCGCTCGGCGCGCTGCTCGTCGGGGTGGTCGTGCTGGTGGCCGTCCGGATCGTCTTCGCGTTCGCGCCCGCGGCGGTCGTCGTCGACGAGGTGGGAGCGTTCGGCGGCCTCGATGGAGCGGGGGAGTTCGTCCGGGCGAACCCGGTCGACGCGGCCGCGTACCTCGTCGTCGCCGTCGGCGTCCTCGTCGTCGTCTCCTCGGTCGCCTCGGCGCTCGCGTTCGTCGGCGGCGGCGCGGTAGTCGCGCTCGCCAGTGCCGTCGTCGCGGCACCCGTGCTTGACCTCCTGAAAACTGGCCTCTACGGCGATTATCGGGACGCGGTCGACCCCGTCGATCCGCCGGAGGAGCGAGTCCGCGATCAGTTCGTTTCGGGGGTTCGACGCGGGATGGCGGAGCTGGTCCGGTTCGTGGGGCACACGCCGGGACTCCACGCGCTTGTGGTCGCCATCGGCGTCGGCTCCGGCGTCCTCGGCTGGACCGCGGCCGAGCCGCTCGTCGGAACGGTTCCGGCCTCGATCGAGGCGCGACTGGCCGGCCACGTGCCGCCGGCCGCGACGCTCAGCTTCTTCGGGAACAACTGGACGGTCGCGCTCTCGACCGCGTTCGGCGGAATCGCGCTCGTCATTCCCGCCGTTTTCTCCGTCGCGTTCAACGGCGTTGCCCTCGGCGCGACGGCCGCGTTGGAGGAGGACCTCCCGACGCTCGTCGCGTTCGTCGCCCCCCACGGGGTCCTCGAGATCCCGGCGCTCGTGGTCTCCGGCGCGCTCGGGATCCACCTCGGGATCGTAGCGTGGCGGACGCTCCGCGGTCGGCGGAGCCGGGCGCGGTTCGCCGACTCGCTCGAGAACGCGTTTCGGGTCCTGATCGGGGTCGGCGTCCTCATCGCGGTCGCCGCGGTGATCGAGGGGTTCGTCAGCCCGTACTACTGGCGGCCCTTCCTGTGAATTTCCGCACTTGCCGGCCCGTTCTCTTATAGTGGCGTGGCACGGTTCACTCATCGGGACAGGCACGCAGAGCAGTCCCCGACCGTACGTTGAAGTCGCTCCGGACCGAATCCTGACCTGTATGACCCGACGCGATCCGGTCGCCGATATCGAGGAACTGTTCGACCGCATGGACCGGGAGCTCGAGAAGCTCGGGGCGGGGTTCGACGGACCGGGGCTCGACGTGTCGGGATCCCGGACCCTCGCCGTCGATGTGATCGAAACCGACGAGGACGTGACCGTCGTCGCCGATCTGCCGGGGTTCGGCGGGGACGACGTCGACGTCGAACTCCACGCCGACGCGCTTACGGTCGCTGCGACCCGGGAGGAGGACGAGGGGGCGGACCCGGCGTCCGAGAACTCGCGATACCACCTCCGGGAGCGACGACGCGGCTCCGTCTCCCGTCGGGTCCCGCTTCCGGCAGCCGTCGAACCCGACGGTGCGGCCGCCACCTACGACGACGGGGTTCTTACCGTTACCCTCCCCAAGCGGCGGCCGGACGGGGAGGACGACGGTCGCCGGATCGACGTCGAGTAGCGGCCCGAGGTCGGTCGATTCGGTCGGAACCGCTCGCCGTTCGATCGAAGCCGCTTCCCGACCGGCAGGCGTGGCCCCGACGACACCGATAGTTTCTCAACGGCCGTCGTGGTAGATCCTACCATGGTTGACCCAGATCATGCGGCCGCGCGTCGACGACTGGTCGACCGGCTTCGCCGGCGGGTCGACGTCTCGGAGCGGACGCTGTCGGCGATCGAGGCGGTCCCGCGCCACGAGTTCGTCCCCGAACGGAGCCGCGAACGCGCGTACGACGACCGGCCGCTCCCGATCGGGCACGGACAGACGATCAGCGCGCCGCACATGGTGGCCGTGATGGTCGATCTCCTCGACGTCGCGGATGGGGATCGTGTGTTCGAGGTGGGGACCGGTTGCGGCTATCACGCCGCGGTCGTCGCGGGGGTCGTCGGGGGCGGAAACGTGTACAGCGCCGAATACGTGCCCGAACTCGCGGACGAAGCCACGGAACGGCTGGACCGGCTCGGTTACGACGTGACGGTTGAGACCGGCGACGGCCGGGACGCGTTCGACGGCGTCGGTCCGTTCGACGCGGCGTATCTCACCTGTGCGTCGACCGACGGCGTCCCCGACCCGATCGTCGACGCGACGCGGTCCGGCGGGCGCGTCGTCGCACCCATAGACGACGGTTCGGCGTCGCACTCGGGACAACGGCTCGTTCGGCTGACCGTTCGGCCGGACGGCGTCGACCGCGAGGACCACGGCGCGGTCCGCTTCGTGCCGATGCAGTAGCGGGGACCTCTAGGGGCGAATGGTGCGGACCGCTCGGCGGCGAAGTGACACGGAGCCCTCGGCGGCGATCCCGCCACGCGGAGCGTGCGGTTTTAGACGACGCGCCGCCGAGGTTGAGTATGGACGAGGCGTCGCTCCGGGCCGACATGATCGACGGGCTCGAGCACCGGATCGAGGAGCCGCTCGGCGCGGACGTGTTGGCGGCGCTCCAGACGGTGTCCCGCGAAACGTTCGTGGATAACTCGCCGTACGCGAACGGCGCGAGCGACGAGGCGGGAACCCGCGCGCTCGCACCGGAAACGGTCGCCCGGATGCTCACGACGCTCAACGCCGATCCCGGCGACGACGTGCTCATCGTCGGCGCCGGGATCGGGTACACGGCCGCGGCGCTCGCGGAGATCGTCGGCGTACGGCGCGTTCACGCGATCGATATCGATCGTCGGATCGTGCGGCTCGCACGGTCGAACCTCGCGGACGCGGGATACGACGCGGTCCTCGTCGATCGCCGCGACGGCGCCGGCGGGTTCCCCGAGTACGCTCCCTACGATCGGGTGCTCGTGGAGGCGGCGGTCGTCGCGCCGCCGCGGGCGCTGCGTGAGCAAGTTTCCGACGGCGGCCGAATCGTGTACCCGCGAGGGACGGCGGACCAGACGATCGCCGCGGTCGAGCGGTCCCCGACGGTCGACGCTGGACACCCGGGGGTCAACGACCCCGCATCCGACGACCCGGAATCCGGTGATCCGACGCCCGACGATCCGGAACTCGACGACCCTGCGCCCGACGGGTTCCGAACCGTCGAGGAAGCCGGTCCGGTCCGACTCCGACCGATGCTCGTCGACGGCGAGCAGGCCGGCGTGGAGCGGAACCGGACGCGTCGCGAGGAAGCCGAGTTCGCGGAACGGGAGCACTTCGCGAAGCACGGCCGGGAGCGGGAGTGGATCGATTGGGACGACCGGCCCTGAGCGGGAACCGCGTCCGATCCGGGACGACGGCGGATCCGACACGACAGATGGACCGATTCCGACACGACGGACGGAGCTATTCCGACACGACGAGCACCTCCGTGTTTTCGCGTTCGTCGACGTATCCACCCTCCGCGGGCGGTTTGATTTCGACCGTGAGCACGCCGTCCGGCTGGTTGGGACCAAGTTCCGGCGTAACGTCGACCGTCGCGACCCCATCCGGACCGGTCCGGGCCGTAGCGACTCCGTCGATCCGGGCGGACCCGCCACGAACGATCACGGTCGCGTCCGCGACCCGCTTCCCGTCGGGATCGACGACCGCCACGTCGAGTGCTTGCGCGCCGGGAGTCGTTACCTCCGGCTCGGGCTGGGCGTCGAGTTCCGTCGCCGCGAGTCCGTCGATACTGCCGATCATCCCCATCATCACGCTGAGGCTCGCGACGCCGACGACGAGCGCGATCACCAGCCGGACCGGTAACCCCTCTATCGCGCGACGATCGGCGAGAAACGATTGCGTCCCAGTGCGTGTCCTCAGTTGCGAGTCGGCCATACGACCCGATGGCCGCGGTATGGGTGATAAGCGGTCGGACGAGCGGTCCCCGTCGTCGAGTACGGCCCGACCGAGGTCACGCCCGTGGATCCGGTCCGGCGCCTTTTGAACGATACCGGGACCACCCGGCGTATGAAGGTTCTTGGGCGTGCCGCCGACGCCGACGTGGGTGACGGGGAGACCGGGACGGACGGGACGGACGGAGACGGACCCGCCAACGGGGGTGACCGTTCACCCGGCCGGATGGCCGTCCACCTCGGCGCGTTCCTCGCCCGCGACGGCAGCGACGGTGCGGCCGTCGGTCTCGATACCGACGCCCCACACGCCGGCGTGGTCTTCGGAAAGCGCGGGACCGGGAAGTCGTACACCCTCGGCGTTCTCGCCGAGGGGCTCGCGGCGAACTCGGGCGTCAGCCCGGTCATCGTCGATCCGATGGGCGTGTTCGGCGGGTTAACCGAGGCCGGCGCGCGGGTCGTCGACCCGGCGGTTCGTCCGAATGCGCTCCCGCCCGCGGTCTGGCCCGACCTGCTCGGCCTCGATCCGACCGGCGGCCCCGGGAGCCTCCTGTGGCGGGTCATCGCCGACACGGTCGGAGGGCTCGGCGAGGCCGGAAGCACGTCGCCGTCGGTCGCTTCGATCCGACGGGTTGTGTCCGACACCGACGCGCCGGCGGCGACGCGGCGGGCCGTGCGGAACCACCTCCGCCTGGCGGAGTCGTGGGGCGTCTTCGACGCGGACGCGCCGCCGATCACGGCGCTCGTCGACGATGGCGATCCGACCGTCCTCGACCTCGCTGGGGTCCCCGAGACGGCCGCGTCGGCGGTCGTTCGCGCCGTCACCCGGGGACTCTACGACGCCCGGATCGACGGTTCCATCGAGCGGCTCCCGTGGCTGCTCGTCGACGAGGCGCACGTCTTCTTCGGCGGCGTCGCCGACCCCGCGCTCCGGACGCTGTTGACCCGGGGTCGCGCGCCGGGAGTCTCGCTGATCTGTGCGACACAGCGTCCCGGATCGCTCCCGAGCGTCGCCGTCTCGCAGTCGGACCTCCTCGTCGCCCATCGGCTCACGGCCACGCCCGACGTCGAACGGCTGGCTGACGCGGAGGCGACGTACCTCGCCGGCGATCTCGCCGAACGGCTTCCGACCGGGACCGGCGAAGCGCTCGTCGTCGACGACGCGACCGAGACGGCCCACACGGTCCGCGTGCGTCGGCGGCGGACCCCGCACGGCGGCGACGGCCCCCGAGCCAGCGACGTCGATGCCATACAGTCGTCAAGAGAGGGTGAACCCGGGACGTGAGGATCCGCGGGTCCGAACGGACCCGGATCCGGTCGTCCACACGGAACGGACGAATTGCGGGAGCGACAGCTACAGGGAGTACCGTCCCGTACTCCCGACCGTGACGGACGATACCGACGAACCGGACGCGGGCCCCGTTGGAAATGAGAGTCGCGAAGCGAATCGGGCCGATCCATCCGGGGCGAACTCCCGGCCCGATCCGCCCGGACCGACCGACGCCGCCGACGTCGACTTCGCGGACCTGTCGCTCCCCCAGCGGCTGTTCGTGGCATCCGTTCAGAACCCGACCCGTGGCGTCATGATCGTGGCGCTCGTCGCATTCGCGTTTTCCTTTTATATGGCGTTCTGGCTCGCGTTTCCCCGCGGCGCGGCGCTTCTCTCGACGCTCGCGGTCGGCGTCGGCGGCGTGATCGCCGCCCTGTACTACCTGTTCAACCGGGTTCTCGACTGATAGTGATTACTGCGAATAGTTTCATGGGCGGTGTCGAAAGCCGCCCGTTGCGCGGCTCTCATCACCGACACGGATCGTCGCGGCGGTACAGACTCGCAGTAATCACTATGAATCCGAGGCCGCCGCTCCTGACGACGTTTTCGGCAGGCGGTCGGCAAGTGGCGGAATCGTCGAGGGCACCCCCGACCGCTCACGGATGCGGTTCGTAAAACTCGCGTAGCGCGGCGCCGAACCGGTCGGCCAGCGTCGCCACGGCGTCGCCGACGAGCACGTCGCGGTCCGCGAACGCCCGCTCGACCTGTGCCCCGAGCGCGACGTCGCCGGCGGCGTCGCTCTCGAGGTATCCGCGGACGGTCGTGAACGCCCGTTCGCGCTCGACGACGTACCTGTCGCCGTCGATGAACGGCCCGTAGGTGTCGGGGTCGACGTCGTCGGCGTACGACTCGTAAAAGCGCTCGGCGTGTTTCCGCACGGCGACCGGCGGCCCCTCGTGGCGCTCGACGGCGGGCCGCGTCGCCGTCTCGACTTCGACGTACAGCGCCGACCGTTTCGACCCGGTTCGACGCCCGGTGAGGTCCGGTTCCGCGTCGGCCCGCGCGTCGGCCCGCGCGTCGTCGATGCCGTCCCCGTCGTCGACCATCGCGCTCGCGCGGAGGACGTCGAACCCTCGTTCGTTCAATCCGCCGACGATCCCGTCGAGCGACCGTTGGAGCTGCGGCCAGAGCTGGTCGTCGACGAGGTCCGGCGCGTCGAAGATCACGGCGACGGGCGTCGCGTCGCGCCCGTCGAGGTGCTCGCGGACCTCCCGAGCGTCGATCGGATCCGCAACCGCCGGTTCGAACGGCGACTCGCTGGGGTTCGCGAGGAGATCCCTCGCGTAGTGCTGGAATCGAGCCAGGTTCTCCGGCGACAACACCGCCGCGACGTTCCGCGTCGGGTCCGTCGGGTCAACGACGACCAGCGAGTCGTCGAACGTCCGCTCGGCGTGCCCCTCGGGGTCGAATTCGACGGGCGGGTGCCAGCTTCGGGCGGACTCGACGAGCGGGACGAAGCCGCCGAGTTCGGCCACGAGCAGTTCGGTGAGGTAGCCGGAGAACCCCTCCGTTCGGAGGTCGCTACCGTATGCGCCGATCCCCTTGAGAAACGCCTTCGCGAGGACGACGTCGGCGGCGAGAGCCTCGTCGAGTCGCTCCGTGAGGTATGCGTCGTGGAACGGCGTCCGGTCGACGGCCGACACCATCTCGGTCGCCGTTTCGACGTCGTGACACGGAACGAGGTCGACGTCGAATCCGTCGTAGACCCCCTTCACGTAGGGATGTTCGGCGTACTCCTCGTGGCTGTCCGGGAGGACGGCGTGACCGACCGCGAGGCCGTACTCCTCGAGTTCCTCGCGGTCGAGGGCGGCCGGGAACCGAACGAACAGGTCGATGTCGCGGTCGCCCGAGACCCATGTCCCGCGGGCGGTCGACCCCACCAAGACCACGTCGGCGTCGACCGGGAGGTCAGCGACCGCCCCGCGGGTCCGCTCGGCCAGCTCCGCGGCGGTCTCCCGCAGGCGCTCGCGCTCCGCGGGCCCGGGACGGACGCGCTCGCGGACGCGCTCCAGCACCGCGTCGAGTTCGGCCATGGCCGGAGTTCTCGCGGTCCGGCCGAAAACGTGTCGGTCGGGGCGGTGCGTCGGACGGCGCCGGGGCAGTGCGTCGGACGGCGCCGGGGCGGGCGCCGTCGGACGGTCCCGCGGTCGGCCCCGAGTCGGGTGGAAACGAAAGCCCTATCAAATCCACCCGAGTACCGTGAATCGAGCCGAAGTAGCTCAGTTGGTAGAGCGCCTCGCTGTTACGACGCTCGGCGGGTGACCCCCGGCCGTCACGGTCACGAGGCGGTCCCAGGTTCGAGTCCTGGCTTCGGCGCCTCCTTCCGCTCGTTTCGGTCGCTCCGTGAGCGACTGGTCCGGCGTCGGCGTCCGCGGACCCGGTAGGCTAAAGTGAGACGGAGGGATACGTTTCGGCGAGGGCCTTTAGCTTAGTCCGGTTAAAGCGACTCGCTCATAACGAGTTGATCGCCGGTTCGAATCCGGCAAGGCCCATCCGATCGCTGGGCTGTTAGGAAAGGCTTCAGACGGAACAAGTCAGAAGTCACTGGTACAATATAATAAAATAGTCAGAAGGCGATGCGAAGAATCCGAATTAGGTTGCGGATTCTACGATTATGCGACTTCGAAGCTCCGTATTACGGTTTCTTGACCGCTATCGTCTTGTAGAGCTACAACTGAGTAGTCCCCGGTACTGCTTACTGTTACACCTCCGCCGATACTACTGGTGTTCCCCTCAGAGGAGCCAGAACTATTACGAACTACAATGCTGTCCGCAGTACCCTGACTCGTCCACGTCACGGTCCGCTCCGTGCTCGATGAGTCGCCATCAACCGAAACGCCAGCCTGAACTCCCGAGTCGAGGCTATCCCCCAGTCCGAGTACGAACGTCCCGATAACGGCGGCCAGGATCACGGTAATCGCGACCATGAGAATGACCCCAATAACGGGACTCACTGCACGGTCGTCCCCTTTGAGTATGTTTGTTGCTTTCATGATGTTGGATCCAGCCGTTCACCGATGCGGGACTTTTCCGACCGGGTGCTGGTATGATAGTAAATACGCTCTCACCGGGTATAACACTGCCGGCCGGAATATCACATTTGAAACCCGGAGATCGGCAGTTAGAGGCGCTAAAAACGTGATAAACGACACTTCATCCGATCAAGGTGTGTCAGCAAATTCAGTCCGATGACGCCGGTACGACGTCGGCCGTTTCGCTCGATGACTCCGAACTCCCGAAGGCGCTCACCGTATCAGTCCCCCGGGATATGCCCACGGCGGATTCAATCGAGTGGAACGTTCGAAACGAGTCAAACCGATCGGTATCGTCCCGCCGGCACGGCCGGGGTCAGTCCTCGGTCGAGGCGTAGTACTGCTCCGACGGCGATCGGGCCCCGGTGTACAGCCTGACGTCGGGGAACAACAGCAGGACGCCCAACACGACCCACGCGCCACCGACGATCATCGCCCAGCTCCAGCTCGCAAAGACCCCGAAGCCGAACTGAAGCGCCCACAGGGCGACCCCGACCGCGAGGACGGCCACGCCGAACCCGGCGCTCGTCTCCACTGCCGACGGCCCGTTCGTCTCCATCGCCGACGTTCGTGTGCTCATACACGACACTGACGCCGCTTGGTATATAAGCCCGCGTCAGAAATTATCGATATCGATACTCGTCGGTGACGACCCGCTACACCTCGGTTTCGAGGGAATCGGACGGATCGACCGCGGTCGCGACGTCGTCGCTGTGGTTCATCAGCAGGCCGGCGCCGACGAGGACGCCATAGGCGGCGATCGCGAGCCAGCCGTACCCGACGACGGTCAGGCCGGCCGCGCTCGCCCCGCCGAGCACCCAGCCGAACGAGACGGCGGCCCAGCCCGCCAGCGCGCCGATGTACAGGTCGAGCGGGCGCCCGGTGACGATCGTGCCCTCGAACGCCTCGATCCGGTCGGCGGTGGCGTCGGGTTCGACGACCTCGTCGGGCTTGGTTGCCATACCGACGGCTACGACCGTGCCGACGGCGGCCACGGCGAACCACGCATAGCCGACGATCGACATCGACATCTCGATGAAGCCGAGCGCCCAGAGGGCGGTGAACCCGGCTATCACGGCGGCGATGGCGGCGTATCCGCGAAAGCTCTGCGTGAGTAGCTGTCTCATCATGGTCAATTCACCCTCGTGAAGGGA
The DNA here is from genome assembly GCA_028275105.1 of Halorubrum sp. Lineage (GTDB taxonomy): Archaea > Halobacteriota > Halobacteria > Halobacteriales > Haloferacaceae > Halorubrum. Next base: position 5,775 of record JAQCNI010000012.1, on the reverse strand, counting down.
ATAAATATTACGGCGTTCGGGCGGATGAACCCGGCGAATTGTCGTGTTTCGGTGTTTTGATCCCCGGTCGGCCGGGTCCGACTGGCCGATCGGTCGGAGCCGTGGCCCCGCTCTGCTCCGCGGTCGGCTCCGCTCTGCTCCGCGGTCGGCTCCGCTCTACTCCGCGGTCGGCTCCGCTCTGCTCCGCGGTCGGCTCCGCTCTGCTCCGCGGTCGGCTCCGCTCTGCTCCGCGGTCGGCTCCGCGGACGGCTCCGACGCGACCCGACTACAGGAGGTCGGGCAGTTCGTTCACGTCGTCGACGACGGCGTCAGCGCCGGCGTCGACGAACGCGCGGCGGCCGGACTCCCCGGTCAGTCCGCCGGTGAGCACGCCGACGGCGCCGTACACCCGGATGGCGTCCTCGCGGTCGGCGTTCCGCGCGGTTCGGACGTCGTCGAGGGTGTCGCCCGCGAACGCAACCCGGTCGGCGTCGAACCGCTCGGCGAGGATTACGAGCGCCCGCGGATGGGGTTTGCCGGCCGTCCAATCGTCCATCGTGAACCGCCGGTCGTCCGGAACGTCGAGCCCGACACGCTCCAAGGCGATCGTCGCCTCGGCTGCGGGTCGTCCCGTCAACACCCCGACGTCGAACCGATCGGTCAGATTCGCGATCGTTTCGGGGTGGACGAGCGTCGGCTCGTCGTGGATGTACCCCCGCGCTGAGACCGGCGGGTCGCCGCCCTCGAGCTCGCGGTACAGCTCTTCGCCGAGGTACAGCGACTGGAAGACGTCGCGGAGGCGATCGGTATCCCATCGGTCGTACACCCGCGCCAGCGCGTCGTCGGGGAGGTCGGCGACGATCCGTTTCGCAGCCGCGAGGCCGCCCGCCGCGGTCGATGCGTCGTTGGCGTCGGCGGCATCGGCGGCGTCTGCGGCGATCCGGTCGGTGAACGTCCCCACGTCGATTCCGATCCCCTCGCGGCGGGCCAACAGGAACAGGGCGGCCGCGTGCGTCAGTTCCCAGTCGTTGTTGAAGCCGCCGGCGTCCTTGAACGACTGGACGGCCTCGCGGTCGATCGTCTCCCCGTACACGCGATCGATCGACTCGATGATCGCCCGCCGGTAGGAGTCCGCGACGTCGACCAACACGCCGTCGATGTCCAGCACGACCGCGTCGACCTGCATACGGGTACGCCGGCGGGCGGGCGAATGAACGTTCGGATTCACGGCGAGGTGACCCCACGTTCGGGTCGGCGACCGCCCCGATCCGGTCCTCCGGCCCTACTCGCCCTCCCGTTCGCGGGCGACGTACAGCGTCGTCTCCCCGATCTGCCGCCGTTCGACGGGGACGACCGGTTCCTCGAACCCGAGCGTGGTGAACGAACAGGCGGCGCCGAGTCGGTCCGCAAGGTTGACCGTCGGCCGCTGGAGCTCGGCCGGAAGCCGGAGCCCGTACACCGCGTCGACCCCCCCGGCGGCCCCCGAACCGCCGATCCTCGCCGCCGGATCCGGGGCGTCCGCGAGCGCGACGACGTCGCCGTGTCGGACCCGGAGGGATCCATCGGCGTCGCCGGCGGCGGCCCGGTCGCCGGCGGCGACCCGGTCGCCGAGCACGTCGGTCTCGGCGTCGCCGGCGACGTTCGGATCGACGGCAACGTCGATGGCGGTCACGTTCCGGCCGCGGGCGACAAGCGCGCGGGCGACCGCCGGACGGTCGCCGACCCCGACCTCCAGGAGGCGATCGTATCGGGCGAGTTCGGCCACGAGCGCACGACGTGAGGGGGATACCACGGCGCGGGGTTTATGACCGGGGCGGTCAAAAATGATTCCATGCTCGTTGACATCGTTCCCGTCGGGGAGGTCTCCCCGCGCGTGAAGCGGGAAGCCTCCACTGCGCTTCGGTCGGTATACGAGTGTGACGTCACGGTCCACGACGATCAGCCGGTCCCCGGCGAGGCGCATGACGACAGCCGCGGTCAGTATCGCGCGGAGGACCTCATCGAGGCGGTCAGTCGAGTCGGCGGCGGCGGAAAGAACATCGGTATTACCCCGCGCGACCTCTACTACCGCCGCCGGAACTACGTGTTCGGGTTGGCGTACCTCAACGGGAGTGGGTCGGTCATCTCGACGCACCGCCTCCGCACCTCTTCGGACGGTGGCGTGTCGACGAAACCCGCGGTCGACGTGTTCGCCGACCGGGTCCGCAAGGAGGTTATCCACGAGGTCGGCCACACCCTCGGGTTGGAACACTGCGACAACAGCAAGTGCGTGATGTCCTTCTCCCCGACCGTCCGCGAGGTCGACGTGAAAGAGGAGAACCTCTGTGGCTCCTGTTCTCGGATCGTTCGGTGACGCCGGGGACGTTCGTTCGCTGCGGGTCGTTCGCTACGGGTCGTTCACCGCGGTTCGGTCCGCCGTGGTTCTCCCGTCACGGACCACCCCGCCGGTAAACGTAAATCCCGTCCGGCCGATATGATGCGTATGGCCGCGAAGCCGGAGTACCGCGACCGACCGGACGTCGAGGTCGCGGTGCTCGACGCGCTCGTCGACCGCGGCGACGAGGGAATGACGGTGCTGGAGCTCCGGGCGGCGGTCGACGCCGACATCGATGCGATCGAGGACGCGCTCTCGGCGCTAAAGGACGACTCGCTCATCACCGTCAAGAGCGCCGAACAAGTCCGCGTGTACCCACACGACCGGGTCGTTCCCGATCCCGACGCACCCGACGAGGAGCCGACAGGGGGCCTCGTCGACGCCATCCGGGACCGGTTCGGGCTGTAGCCGGGCACCGGTCGACCGGAACCCGCGAACGGTCGGCACCCGGCGGACGGCCCACACCCGTCCGACGACCGGACACCCGCGGTCTTTTGAGTCCGCCCCGACTCGATGGGGCCATGACGCTCGTCTCCGACGTTCACGACGGCCACGGCGCGACCTACCGAGACCGTGGCGGCCGTCGGGTCGTCGATCACTACGGGAAATCCGAGCGGGTCGGGCAGGCCGTCCGCAACGTCGTCGGAACGATCGAGATGGGGTACGGCGTGCTCGCGGTCACCGGCGCGGACCGGGTCGAGTTCGTGGATAACGCCGTCAGCAACCGCGTGCCGTCGACCGACGGTCGGGGAGTGTACGCGCTGCTGTGTGACCCGCAGGGCGGGATCGAGACGGACATGTACGTGTACAACGCCGGTGAGCGCCTGCTCGTCTTTCTCCCGCCGGAGCGGACCGAGTCGGTCCGCGAGGACTGGGCGGGCAAGACGTTCATACAGGACGTCGCGATCGAGGACGTCTCCGCCGACCTCGGCGTGTTCGGCGTTCACGGCCCCAAATCGACCGAGAAGGTCGCCTCGGTGCTCAACGGCGCCGGAGCGCCCGAGGAGCCGCTGACGTTCGTTCGCGGGTCGATGGTGGACGCCGGCGTCACCGCCATCGCAACCGACGCCCCGCTGGGGGAGGAGGGGTACGAGGTGGTGTGTGCCGCCGAGGACGCGGGCGACGTGTTCGACACCCTCGTCAACCGGGGGCTCAACGCCGCCCCGTTCGGATACCGAACGTGGGACGCGTTGAGCCTGGAAGCCGGTACGCCGCTGTTCGAGGACGAACTCGCGGGGACGGTTCCGAACGTGCTCGGGATCCGCAACGCGCTCGACTTCGACAAGGGGTGTTACGTCGGCCAGGAGGTCGTCTCCCGCGTCGAGAACCAGGGCCGACCGAGCCGCCGGCTCGTCGGGCTGACGCTTGACGGCCTCGCCGACGAGCTCGCCGGGATCGACGGCGACGCCGATCCGGGGGGGGTCGCCGACCGACTTCCCCACGCCGGCGCGGCCGTCTTCGACGGCGACGAGGCGGTCGGTGAGGTGACCCGTGCGGCAGTCGGACCCGGTGTCAACCGACCGATCGCGTTCGCGCTCGTCGGGTTCGACGACGCGCCCGCGGACGTCACCGTCCGGATCGACGGGGAGGAGACGGCAGCGACCAGAGCCGAACTCCCGTTCGTCGACGGGAGCGCTCGTTCCGGGCGGCTGCCGACGTACCCGAGTGATTAACCGTCGACGACGACGCAGTGGCGCGCTCCCGCGAGCGCCCGTCAGGGCGCGAGACGGAGCGCGAGGGAGTCGCGAACGGCGCGAGGTGCGAGTGAAACGAGCACCTCGATTGCGAGCGGTGAAACCGCGAGCAGTGAGCGACGGGGCGAGAGCAACGCTCTCGCTTACAACCGGCGCGTAGCGCCGGTGACGAGGCTGGGGAGGCGTGAGGCGCGGTCGCGGTGCGGGGTGGGACTCAAAGGGGCAGCCGCGAGGGCGAAGCACGGTGACGTAAGGACCGCAGGGAGTGAGCGGAGCGAACGGCCGAGGACCGCAGCGAACCGCGCGAGTCATGCGAGGGCGACCGAAGGAAGCCCTCGACTGGCGAACGGCGCAGCCGTGAGCCGTCGCGGCTGGGGCTTTGTGGGTGTTCACTGGGTCAGCAACTGTGATCGATCACACCACGAATCCAACCAGCGAATATACGCCGAATCCGAGCGCGAGCGCACCCACGAGCGACGCGACCCACGCGAGCACGGTGTACCCCATCTTCGACCGGCTCACCCCGGCGTCACCGGCGGCGTACCCGGCACCGACGATCGCCGAGACGATGATCTCGTTGAACGAGACGGGGACCCCGAACGCGACCGCGATCTGTGCGATCGCAAACGACGGGATGAGCGCCGAGATCGAGCGCCGTGGACCCATCGAGGCGTAGTCCTGTGAGATCGTCTTGATCATCCGCGGTGCGCCGGTCCACGACCCGGCGAGCAGTCCGACCCCCCCGCCGACGAGCAGCGCCCACAGGGGGATCCCGACGTCGCCGAAGATCGGGACGAGCGGGCCGATCGCGAGCCCAACCTGCGACCCACCGGCCGAGAACGCCACGAGCCCACCCATCGCGAGGAGGAACCGCCGCTGCGCGTCAGCCCGATCGCGACCGATGTCGAGGTACACCGCGGCGGCGACGAGGGCGGCGAGCGCACCCGTGACCGCGGTGGTTCCGGCGTCGCCCGGGATCCCGATGCTCACCCCGACCGTCGCGGCGATCGATGCCTGTTCGCCCGCCGGCCCCAACAGCGCGAACCCGACGTTCGCGAGGATCGCGCCGACGACGCCGGCCAAGACCGCGGTGAGCGCACGTTCCGGGAACCGGTCGCCGATCAGGGCCCGCGCGACCGCGTACGCGACGCCGCCGCCGACGAACGGGGTGAGCACCCACAGCGTGAGGATTTCGGCGTACTTCGGCCACGCCGGGTCGCCGCCCATCGCGAGCCCGACGCCGACGACCGCGCCGGTGACGGTGAACGCGGTCGCGATCGGGTAGCCGGCGAACACGCCGATCGCGACGAGCACCGCGGCGGTGAGCAGCGCGACGATGGCCGCGCCCGCGGTGAGCGTGACGCCGCCGATGAGCTCCGTGCCGACCGCCTCCGTCACGTTCGCGCCCTGTAGCACCGCACCGAGGAAGCCGAGGACGCCGACGATGAGCCCGGCCCGCATCACCGAGATGGCGTTCGCTCCGACCGCCGGCGCGAACGGCGTCGAGCCGGACGACCCGGCCCCGATCGACCACGCCATGAACAGGCTCGCGACGCCGGCGACGAGGAACGTGAGGGTGGTGACGACGACCATCGCTATCGTTTCCCGTCCTCGTACCCCTCACGGAGCCCCACCAGGGTACGGCGGACGAGGAGGAATCCAAAGAAGAAGAGCCCGAGCAGGCCGACGAGAATGAGCACGAACAGCGGCCCGGCCGATGTCATACAC
>JAQCNI010000011.1 GCA_028275105.1 Halorubrum sp. | reverse complement strand
GGACCGGGCGACCGTCGGGACCGACGACTCGGGTCCGCTGGACGCGTTCCGCCGGTTTTTCGCGCTCGAACGCGACGTGCTCGTGCTCTCGCTGGCGATGTTCGCGTTCAGCCTCGGCTTCCAGATGACCACCCGGTTTCTCCCGGAGTACCTGGTTGCGCTGGGCGCGAGCGGGTTCGTGGTCGGGCTGTTCGGGACCGTCGGCAACGTGATCTCGGCGGTGTACCCGTATCCGGGCGGGGCGATCTCCGATCGGATCGGGTCGCGGTACGCCCTCACGCTGTTCGGGCTGGTCTCGACCGTCGGCTTCAGCGTCTGGCTCGTCGCGCCGAGCCTCGGAACGGTGTCGGTCGCGGGAGTGACGGTCCGGCCGTGGGTCTGGGTGTTCGTCGGACTGCTGTGCGCACAGGCGTGGAAGTCGTTCGGGCTCGGGGCGACGTTCGCGGTCGTCAAGCAGGCGACCGACCCCTCGCGGCTGGCCGCGGGCTTCGCCAGCACGGAGACGTTCCGCCGCACCGCGTTCCTGATCGGGCCGGTGCTCGCGGCCGTGCTCATCGGGCTCCATCCGGAGTTCACGACGAGCTTCCGGTACGTGCTCGCGGTCGGAGTCGCCGTCGGGCTGGTCGGCACGGTCGTCCAACACGTCCTCTACGACGCCGGCGAGGACACGGTCGGAGGGTCGTTTGCGGGGGTGACCGAGATCCGGCGCGACCTCCGGGAGATGCCCGAGGCGCTCCGGCCGCTGCTCGTCGGCGACACGTTGGTCCGGTTCGCCAACGGGATGGTGTACGTGTTCTTCGTGCTCGTGATCACGCGGATCTACCGGGTCGGCCTCGACACGACTCTCTCGCTCGGGGGGATTTCGTACGCGGTCGAGCTCGGGCCGGAAGCGTTCTTCGGCTACCTGCTCGGCGTGGAGATGGTCGTCGCGCTGCTCGTGATGGCTCCGGCAGCGAAGGCGGCCGAGCGCGTGGGGCTCAAACCCGTCGTCGCGCTCGGGTTCGCCGTCTACGCCGTCTTCCCCGTCGTGTTGATCAACGCACCGAGGACCGCGTCGGCGATGGTCCTCGTGTTCGCGTTCTCCGGACTCCGGTTCGCCGGCCTCCCCTCGCACAAGGCCCTCATCGTCGGTCCCGCGGAGCGGGACGCCGGCGGGCGCGTCACCGGAACCTACTATCTCCTCCGCAACGCGGTCGTGATCCCGAGCGCCGCGCTCGGTGGCACGCTCTGGGCGTTCGTGAGCCCCGAGGTCGCGTTCACGGTCGCGGCGGGGATCGGCGCCGTCGGCACCGGCTACTTCCTTCTGTTCGGACGCGAGTTCGAAGCGTACGCCTGAGTCGAACGGGGAGGGTGGCCGAGGAAGGCAGTCGAGGAGGACGGCCGAGGAGCGCGGCCGACACACGACGGGCGGACCGACCGCGGAGCAGTGGGATCGACGCAGATCCGGTCGAGTCGACGTGGCTTGAGACCCGCGAGCCGACATCGACCCGACGTCGGGAGCGATCCCGAACCCATTACCCGCTCGGGGATCGAAATTTCGCCATGTCACGATCCGACCGGTCGGCGGCGGACGTCGCGCGCGAGGGGATGCCGGGCCTCGGACTCGGTACTTGGCAGAACGAGGACCCCGATCAGTGCGCCCGGAGCGTCCGGACGGCACTCGAGGCGGGCTACCGTCACATCGACACCGCCCAAGTGTACGGCAACGAGGCGGCCGTCGGCGACGGGCTCGCCGCCGCCGACGTCGACCGCGAGGACGTGTTTCTCGCGACCAAGGTGTGGATCACGAACCTCGCGTACGACGACGTCCTCGAGACGACCGAACGGAGCCTCGACCGACTCGGCGTCGACGCGGTCGACCTGCTGTACGTCCACTGGCCGGCGGACACGTACGACCCCGAGGAGACGCTACCGGCGTTCGACGAACTCCGCGACCGGGGCGCGACCCGGCGCGTCGGCGTCTCAAACTTTGAGCCGGCCCACGTGGAGCGAGCGATGGACGTGCTCGACGCGCCGGTGGCCGCCAACCAAGTCGAGACCCATCCGCTCCTCCAGCAGGTCGAACTCCGCGCGCACGCCGACGAACACGGCTACGGGATCGTCGGCTACTCGCCGCTCGCGCGGGAGGCGGTGTTCGAGAGCGAGCTGCTCGGCGAGATCGCGGCGCGTCACGACGCGAGCGAGGCGCAGGTCAGCCTCGCGTGGCTCCGCGAGAAGGGTGTCACGCCGATTCCGAAGGCGACGAGCGAGGCCCACATCCGTGACAACTACGGGAGCCTCAACTTGGCGTTGACCGACGGGGAGATCGAGCGCATCGACGATATCGGAACGACGGAACGGCAGGTCGACCCGGACTTCGGTCCCGACGCGTGGAACTGAGCGGCATCGGCTGAGGCGGACGCTTCTTTTCGTTCCGAGACGGGTCCGTCCAACTCGGAGTTCGGCGACGGACGAGCGTCGACCGACGGCGTCGTCGCTGACTGAAGCGGGTCGTGTCGCATAAAAACGCGGGATGCGGGACGTCGTGGTCGCGAACCGTCGTGGTCGACGCCGCGTCAGCCGAACAGTTCGCCGAGCCCTTCGCCGCCGTCGCCGTCGTCCTCCTCGTCGTCGGCGTCGGCCTCCTCCTCGGCTTCGTCGGCCTCGTCGGCGTCCGCCTCGTCGTCGGCGTCGGCCGCCTCGGACGCGCCGCCGGCCGCGGCGCCGCCCGCCGCGGGGGCCGCGGCGGCCGTGTCGATCGCCTCCTCGATGTCGACGTCCTCCAGCGCGGCGACGAGCGCCTTGACGCGGGATTCCTCGACGTCGACGCCGGCGGCGTCCAGCACGCCGGTGATGTTGTCCTCGTTGATCTCTTCGTCCGTCTCGTTCAGGATGAGTGCTGCGTAAACGTATTCCATTGGTGTGTCCTCCGTGTCAGTTATCCGAACATCTCGCCGAGTCCCTCGCCGCCGCCGTCGCCGTCGTCATCGTCGGCGTCGTCGGTGGGCTCCTCGGCATCCGCCGTGTCGTCGTCCGTTTCGTCCGTCTCGTCGTCCCCCGGTTCCGCATCGGTCTCGCCCGTCTCCGGGTCCGGCGCGGCGTCGACGTCGTGGAGCGCCTCGGGGAGTGCCTCGTCGTCGTCGATCGCGGCAGCGAGCGCGCGCAGTTGGGCGTCGGCCTGCCCGATCAAGTCGGGCACGACGTCCGGGCTCTCGATCGCCGCGAACAGCCCGACCGACTTCGCCTCGCCGGACGCCTTCGCGAGAAGGGTCCCGGCGGTGCGGTCGGTCGGGTACGCGGCGTTGACCGAGAGGTTCCGCGCGGCGGCCGCGGCGGACTCGACGTCCGCGCGGTACTCGTCGACGTCGATGGCGAGCTCGTCCGGCTCGAACAGGGCGCCGTCGGAGTAGACGCCCTTCAGGTCGAGGCCGACCTCCTTCGGCTCGATGCCGAGCTCGGCCAGCACGTTCGCGAGGTCGTCATCGACGACCTCGCCGGCCTCGAGGACCGCCGAGTCCTCGGTAACCTTGATCGAGCCGTCCTGGATGCGCGCGGCCGCGCCGACGGCCTGGAGGTCGCCGACGAACGGTCCCGGGTCGACGCCGGTGTCACCCTCGGGGATGACGACGTCGTTCGGGGCGATATCCCCGGCGTTGATCGGGGCCGGGGTCTTCGAGGCTTCGAGCTGCTGGTAGAGGCCGAAGGGGTTGTCGTTGGTGCCGATGAGCGCCACCTGTCCGGCGACGTACTCGGTCAGCTGCTCGACGCCCTCGTCGACCGTCTCCAGCGCGCGGGTGGTGAGCGTGTTGCGGCTCATGCGGACGGCCGCGGAGCCGTGAAGCTCGCGGCGCATGGCCTGAAGCTGTCGACTCGGGATGCCGGCGACGCCGACGATCCCGACGGAGTTGAACGAGCCGATGAACTCGACCAGCTCGTCGACCTCCTCGCGTTTCCACTCCGGGATCGTCTCCGTCTTGCGGACGGAGCTCATACGGGCACCTCCTCGGCGGGACCCATCGTGGTCTTCACGTAGACCCCGTCGATGTTGAGCGGTCCCTTCTCGAGGTCGGCCTCGAGTCGACGAATGATGACGTCGATGTTGTTCGAGATCGCCTCGGCGTCCATGTTCTCCGCGCCAACGCGCGTGTGGAACGTGCGCCGGTCGCCCGACCGGAGCTGGACGGTGTTTTTCATCCGATTGACTGTCTCGACGACGTCGTCATCCGGCTGTAGGGGGGTCGGCATCTTCCCGCGCGGACCGAGGACGGTACCGAGGTACCGGCCGATGTCCTGCATCAGGTTGGCCTCGGCGACGAAGAAATCCACGTCGCCGGCGAGGTCCTTTGCGCGGTCGTCGTCGTCTCCGAGGTCCTCGAGGTCCCCGCTGTCGAGGACCTCGTCGGCGACTTCGGCGGCGCGGACGGCAGTTTCACCCTCCGCAAAGACGACGATCTGCGTTTCTTGCCCTGTTCCAGCCGGCAGCACGACGGACTCGTCGACGCGATTCGACGGATCGTTGAGGTCGAGGTCTCGCAGGTTGACGGCGATGTCCACCGTTTCGCGGAAGTTCCGCTCAGGGGACTCATCGAGCGCGAGCGTGACGGCCTCTTGTATTGTGTCTGCCATTTTCACCTCCGTAGTACGCAGGTCGCTCCTACGGGTCAGTGAAACAGGCGAAGCCTGTCTCACCGGAGAAAGGCTCATGAGACGGTTAAAACCGTCGAAGCGACCGTACCCGTGTCAATCGCCGACAGACGGTCGAGGGACCGGGACGGACTGACGGCGTGTTTCGCCGGACGCGACCGGCGTCGTCGACGGTCGGATCCGGCCGTTAGTTCGACGGTCGTCGAACCCACGGATCGTCGTATAGGGGAACCCTTTTGATGCCGCTCGCCGACCCACGACGTAATGACTCAGGGTGGTCCAGCGTGACGATGGACGACCGGATCGAGGACCTCCGCGAGCGACGCGAGCGCGCGGCGAAGGGCGGCGGCGAGGAACGGATCGAGTCCCAACACGAGAAGGGAAAGATGACCGCCCGCGAGCGGATCGAGTACTTCCTCGACGACGGGACGTTCCACGAGTTCGACCGGTTCCGCACCCACCGGAACCACACGTTCGGGATGGAGGAGCAACGGCTCCCGGGCGACGGCGTGGTGACCGGCTACGGCGAGGTGAACGGCCGGAAGACGTTCGTGTTCGCCCACGACTTCACCGTGTTCGGGGGGTCGCTTGGCGAGGTGTTCGCCGAGAAGGTGTGTAAGGTGATGGACAAGGCGATGGACGTCGGCGCCCCGATCGTCGGCCTCAACCACTCGGCGGGCGCACGGATCCAGGAGGGCGTCGCCTCCCTCGCCGGCTTTGCGGAGATATTCCGACGCAACACGGAGGCGTCCGGCGTGATCCCCCAGATCTCGGCGATCATGGGACCGTGTGCGGGTGGGGCCGTCTACTCCCCGGCCATCACCGACTTCACGTTCATGGTGACGGACACCTCCCATATGTTCATTACGGGGCCGGACGTGGTGGAGACGGTCACCGGCGAGACGGTGAGCTTCGAGGAACTCGGCGGCGCGGTCACCCACTCGTCGACGTCCGGCGTCGCCCACTTCGCCGAGGAGAGCGAGGAGGCCGCCCTCGACGACATCGCCAGACTGCTCTCGTATCTCCCCGCCAATAACGTCGAGGACCCGCCGCGCGTCGAGCCGTGGGACGACCCGGAGCGGGCCGACGCGGAGCTGACGGAAATCGTCCCGGACGCGCCGCGCAAGCCGTACGACATGAAGGACGTCATCGAACGGGTCGTCGACGAGGGCTCCTTCTTCGAGGTCCACGAGGACTTCGCGAAGAACCTCGTCGTCGGGTTCGGTCGGCTCGACGGCCATTCCGTCGGCGTCCTTGCCAACAATCCCCGCGTGAACGCGGGGACGCTCGACATCGAGGCCAGCCAGAAGGGCGCGCGGTTCGTTCGCTGCTGTGACGCGTTCAACGTCCCGATCCTCACGTTCGAGGACGTGCCGGGGTTCATGCCCGGCACCGACCAGGAACACGGCGGGATCATCCGCCACGGTGCGAAGCTGTTGTACGCCTACTCGGAGGCGACGGTGCCGCTACTCACGGTGATCACCCGGAAGGCGTACGGCGGGGCCTACTGCGTGATGGCCTCGAAGCACATCGGCGGCGACGTCAACTACGCGTGGCCCACCGCGGAGATCGCGGTGATGGGGCCGAAGGGGGCGGTGAACGTGTTGTATCGCGAGGAGCTCGCGGAGGCTGACGACACCGAAGCGCGGCGGCAGGAGCTCATCGACGAGTATCGCGAGGAGTTCGCGAACCCCTACACCGCGGCCGACCGCGGGTTCATCGACGACGTGATCGAGCCGACGGAGACCCGGGCGCGGCTGATCGAGGACCTACGGATGTTGCGGGGGAAACGCGCGGACGGTCCGGACAAGAAGCACGGCAACATCCCGATCTGAGATGGCGACCGACACGTCCGACGGCGGCGGTGACGGGCGCGAGGACGGGGAACCTGATTCGGTCCCCCTCGAGCGGGGCGAGCTGCGACTTCCCGCCGCCGCCGACGACGAGGAGGCGGCCGCCATCGTCGCGGCGGTCGCGACACACCTCCGGGACCGGGAGGCGGCCGCGGCCGCCGCCGCTGCCGCGGCGGCCGACCCGGACACCGACCGGCAGGGCGACCGCTGGGGATTCGCGGGGCGACTGGAGTCGGTCCGCGGCCGATGCGCCCGGGTGCCGCGCGGCGCCCCGACTGACTCGTGGACCGCGGCGGGACGGCTCGACCGCTTCTGAACTCAAACGGGGCCGGACGGTCGAGGACGGCGGGGACCCCCTGCCGGACGCGTCAGGTCGCCCGGCCGTCGGCCGGATCGTCGTCGCGAGCGGCGGCGTCGGCATCGTCGACGGCGGCGTCCGCGACGCCAGTCCCGTCGTCATCCGTCGTGCTCCCGGTCAAGTCAGCCGAAGTCGGGTCGTCGGTCGATCCGCCGAACACCCGGTTGAGGAGCGCCGGGACGACGCCGACGATCCCGACGAGGACCCCGAGGCGAACGATGACGGTGGCGTCGGTGAGAAACGAGAGTCCGAGGTAAACCGTCGCCCCGACGACCACCGATGGCAACACGTAGGGGTTCTCCGGCGATATCATGTCCGGGACTCCCGGACCGAACGCCCTTAACGGTCGGGGGAGCGGGCGCTCGGAGGGACGGGTTCTCGGGAGCGTGGGCGGCCGACCGGCTCGGGACGGACCGATAGAATCAGGTGCGTATTCCCGGAAAGGGGCGGTAAGGATGTTCGACAAGGTCCTGGTCGCGAACCGCGGCGAGATCGCGGTTCGGGTGATGCGCGCCTGCGAGGAGCTCGGCGTCGACACGGTCGCCGTCTACAGCGACGCCGATAAACACGCCGGTCACGTCCGCCACGCCGATGAGGCGTACAACGTCGGGCCGGCCCGTGCGGCCGAATCGTACCTCGACGGGGAGGCGGTCGTCGACGCGGCGCTGGCGGCCGGCGCCGACGCGATCCACCCCGGATACGGGTTTCTCGCGGAGAACGCCGACTTCGCCGCCCGCGTCGAGGGGACCGAGGGGCTCACGTGGGTCGGCCCGACGAGCGACGCGATGGAGCGGCTCGGCGAGAAGACGAAGGCCCGCCGCGAGATGGCCGCCGCCGACGTGCCGATCGTCCCGGGGACGACCGAGCCCGTCGCGGACGTCGGGGCGGTCCACGAGTTCGGCGAGGAGTACGGCTATCCGATCGCGATAAAAGCCGAGGGGGGCGGCGGCGGCCGCGGCATGAAGATCGTCGAGGACCCCGACGGGGCGGCCGACGCGCTCGAATCCGCCAAACGCGAGGGGGAGGCGTACTTCTCGAACGACTCCGTCTACCTCGAACGCTACCTCGAAACCCCCCGCCACGTCGAGGTCCAGATCGTCGGCGACGAGGGGGAGGCCGGCGACGGTCCGGCGGACGAGAGCGACGTGGTTCACCTCGGCGAGCGCGACTGTTCGCTCCAGCGCCGCCACCAGAAGGTGATCGAGGAGGGGCCCTCACCCGCGCTGTCGGACGAACTCCGCGAGCGGATCGGCGAGGCTGCCCGCCAGGGGGTCGCCGCGGCCGACTACACCAACGCCGGGACCGTCGAGTTCCTCGTCGAGGAGGATCCCGACCGCGATCCGGACGATCCGCTGGGCCCAGAGACCGACTTCTACTTCCTCGAGGTCAACACGCGGATCCAGGTCGAACACACCGTCACGGAGGAGCTCACGGGGATCGACATCGTCAAACAACAGTTCCGCGTCGCCGCCGGGGCGGGGCTCTCGATCGAGCAGGACGACGTCGAACTCGAGGGGCACGCGATCGAGTTCCGGATCAACGCGGAGAACGCGGCCGCGGAGTTCCAGCCCGCCAGCGAGGGTCGGCTCGAGACGTACGACCCGCCGGGCGGGATCGGCGTCCGGGTTGACGACGCGCTCCGCCAGGGCGACGAACTCGTCACCGACTACGACTCGATGATCGCGAAGCTGATCGTCCGGGGGAAACATCGCGAAGAGTGTCTCGCCCGGTCGCGCCGCGCGCTCGCGGAGTACGACGTCGAGGGAGTCGTGACGATCATCCCGTTCCACCGGCTGATGCTCGACGACGGGCGATTCGTCGACGGCACGCACACGACGAAGTACCTCGACGAGTCGGTCGACCCCGACCGGATCGCCGACGCCCAAGACCGGTGGGGCACGGAGGCGTCGGCGGGCAACGCGGCCGATGCCGACGGGGACGAAGCGGCGACGGAACGCGAGTTCACCGTCGAGGTGAACGGCAAGCGGTTCGAGGTCGACCTCGAGGAGCACGGCGCGCCGGCGATCCCGGCCCCCGGGGACGTGGGCGGTTCGGGCGGACCGGCCGGCTCGGGTCCCGGGGGACGACCGCCGCACGCGACCGACGACGGGGACGAGTCTGGCGGCGTCGACGTTGCCGAGGGCGGCGAGGCCGTCGAGGCGGAGATGCAGGGAACGATCCTCTCGGTCGCCGTCGCCGAGGGCGACGAGGTCGCCGCCGGCGACGTGGTCTGCGTGCTGGAGGCGATGAAAATGGAGAACGACGTGGTCGCGGAGCGGGGCGGGACCGTGACCGCCGTTCACGTCGCCGAGGGCGAGAGCGTCGACATGGGCGACGTACTCGTCGTCTTGGAGTGAGCCGGCGACGCCGAACGAGAGCCCGTCACCCGTCTCGCGGCACTCCGGGTGTGGACACGACTCGGCCAGGGCCGGTTCGAACGACCGACGACGTTTAACCGAACGCCCGAGAACGACGGGGCATGGAGCCGGTCGACGACTGGGAGACCGCGCTCGCCGCGACCGAGGAGCTGACCGGGGCGATCGCCGCCGGGATCGTCGACGACCACGGCGACCGCGGGAAACGCGCGATCGAGTCGGTCGCGGAGGGACGGGTGAAGCGCTACCGGGACTTCACCGTCGTCGTCGGCCACGAGGACGAGTACATCGTCGAGGATGGCGAATGCGAGTGTGCGGACGCGGCGTACAACCTCGACCCGGACGACCCGACCGAGCGGTGCTGGCACGCCATCGCCGTCGACGTCGCCGACGCGGTCGGCGCGGTCGACCACCACGACATGTGGTACTCCGAGGTCCGGGAGTTCCTGTGATCGTGGGGACGACCCGTGACCGGCAGGACGACCCGACCGACGGAACCGACCACACCGCCGTCGAGACCCGCCGGATATTCGGTGTATCACCGCATAGCGCGTCCGTTCTCGGCAGTCCGGACGTGAAGTCGGAAACGTTTACAATCGCGGCCGGTCTCGCATACGGTATGGCGGAGTGTCCACTCGCCGACGACTGCCCCAGCTTCGACGAACGCATCCAGGGGATGGGCTGTCAACACTACGGCAACAAGGGGGGTGCCGAGTGGTGTAACCACTACGACATGCCGATCTACGAGCTCAAAGCACAGCCGGTCCAGCCCGGCGAGGAGATCGTCGTCGAGGTCGACGACATCCACGAGAGCGGGGCGGGCGTCGGCCGCACCGAGGACGGGTTCATCGTGCTGGTCGACGGGCTGCTTCCCCCGGCGCGCGCCCGGGTGTCGATCCATCGGGTGAAATCGAACCACGCCACCGCACGGGAGGTCCTCGAACGACTCCCCGACGACCCCGACGAGGAAGGCGAGGAGGGTGAGGACGGCGACGACGCGGGCGACGACGCGGAACGTGAGGGTGACGGGGAGACGGCGGACGAGGACTCCGGGCGGGCCGACCGCACCGACCGTGAGCGGCTCGGAAGCCGCGAGAACTTCTGGGGCAATTGACGCGGATCGGGGGCGACGAGCCTCACGGACGGTCCGACCGCCGCACTACGGCACGAAACCGCCGTTTTTTGGGCTGGCGGCCCCTCAGTCGCGGTATGGTCGTAGACGACGCCGAAGCCGCGGAGGACGTCGACGCCGCGGAGCTGCTGGAGCGCGTCGGATTCGACGCCGCCGAGAGCGTACTCACGGAGCGCCAAGCGGAGGTGCTCGCGCTCCGGGAACGGGGGCTTCGGCAGGCGGACATCGCCGAGCGGCTTGGAACCTCCCGCGCGAACGTCTCCAGCGTCGAGGCGAGCGCGCGGGACAACGTCGAACACGCGAAGGAGACCGTCGCGTTTGCCGAGGCGCTCTCCTCGCCGGTCCGCATCGAGATTCCCGTAGGGACCGACCTCTACGACGCCCCGAAGCGGGTGTACGACGCCTGCGACGAGGCGGGGGTGAAGGTGAACCAGACTGCCCCGGACCTGATGAAGACGATCGGCGACCGCGCCGGCAACGCGGTCCACGGACGGGAGGTCCGCGAGCGGCTGTTCGTTTCGGTCGGGGCCAACGGGACGATCCGGGTCCGACGGCCCTGAGACGCGCCGAATCCGATCGCGGTGGGTCCCCGCCGCCGCCGTCGCTATCGGTGCTGCCGACGTCGAGCCGCCCGCGTCAGTCGTCGATCCGCTCGGCGACGCCGACGAGCGTCGCTCCCGCGGTGACGGTCGACTCGCGGGCGACCGAGTAGACGATCCCGTCGCGGTCGGCCTCAACGATCTGGAGGGTCTCGAACGTCGTCGGGTCGTACACCTCGCCGAGCCGGTCGCCGTCGGCGACCTCGTCGCCGATCGACAGGTCGGGCTCCGGGCAGAAGAGCCCGGAGTCGACCGCGGTCACCCGGCCGAGGTGGCTGCGCGCGACGGTCCCGTCCCATGGGTCGGGGTCGCCGGAGAGGACCCCCTCGGCTTTCAGGACGTCGAGAGTTCCGGCCACGCCGGTCGTCACCGCGTCCTCGACGATCTCCCGGCTGTGTGCGAGTTCGGGCGTGACCGTCGGGATCCCCTCGCGGGTGGCCGCGACCCGGAGCTTCCCCCCGAAGTCGCGGTCGGCCCACTCCGCGTCGGCGTCGTCGTCCGCGGCCTCCGCGAGGAGGAGGTCGGTGCCGAACGCCTCCGCAAGCGCGCGACAGTCGGCGTCGCCGCGCATATACACCGTGTGGGTGAGCATCGACGGCGACCCGGTGTGGAGGTCGACGATCGCGTCGGCGGCGCCCGCGACCGACCAGAGCCGCGCGACCATCCGCTCGTGGAGCGTCCCCCCGGCGTCGCCGGGCCAACATCGGTTCATGTTCGCGTTGACCGAGTCGAGCGCCTCCGGCGTCGTGTACGAGACGTGATCGAAGGTGAGCGGGTCGGCAACCGGGACCGCCACGAACGTCCCGTCGAGGTCGGCGGCGACCCCGCCGTCGCTCTCACCGGTCAACCGCCCGTGGACCCGCCGGAGGACGGCCGCGCCGTTCACCTCCCGACCGTGTTGGGCGGCTTGCGCGTACACGACCGGGCCGCCGTCCACGGGCACGTCGAGTGCCGGGCCGTCGTCACCATCGACGAGGCGTCCCTCACCGTACACGTGGACGGTCGTGCGGAGCGGGACGCCGGACGGAAGCCGCGCGAGGACCAACTCGCCGCTGTCGGGCATGGGTGATCGTTCGCCCGGACGGGCATATAAATCGGGGTCGGACGGGGGGTCGGAGAGGGACGGATGGACGACCGGACAACGGCGGACCTAAGCCCGTGCGGCGAGGAGCCTACGTCGAATGCGGGTCACGCTGCTCGGAACCGGCGACACCACGGGCACTCCCACGGTCGGCTGCGACTGTGACACCTGCGTCGAGGCGCGCGAACGCGGGGTCTCCCGCTCACGGTTCTCCGTTCACGTCACGAACGAGCGGGCCGGCGAGTCGTTGCTCGTCGACTTTAGCCCCGACTTCCGGAGCCAGTTCCTCGAAAGCGACGTGCCGCTCCCCGACGCCGGCGTCGTCACGCACATCCATTTCGACCACCTCGACGGGCTCGGCAACGTGTACCGGCTCGTCGACGGCCTCCCGGTCCACGCACCGGGTGAGCCCGACCCCGCGACCGGCGAGAGCGTCGCCGACACGATCCGTGACAAGTACCACTACCTCGAGGACCGGATCGGGGTCCACGCCCGCGAACCGTTCGAATCGTTCGAGGCGTGCGGACTCGAACTCCGGTTCGTTCCGGTCGACCATCCGCCCTTGCTCTGTTTCGGGGTCGTGATCGAGGATCCGGTGACGGGCGGGAAGCTCTCGCTGACCGGCGACACGAGCTACGACGTCCCGGATCGGTCGCGGGCGGCACTCGCCGACCCGGACCTCCTGCTCGCCGACGGCATCGTCCCCGCGTCGTCGTGCGAACACCACCCGATCGGCGGCCGCCACGAGGACGCCGACGGGGTACCGCGGACGTTCGGGTCAAAACACATGACGCGGGAGGGGGCGCTCGACCTCGCCGACGAGTTGGGTGCCGACCGAACGCGGCTCGTCCACGTCGCCCACTACTACCCGGTCGAGGAGGCGTTCGCGGAGCCGCTGGCGGTCGACGGCGAGACGTACGAGCTGTGAGTCGCCGTGGACGACGGGGTAACCGTGGGGCACGGTCACCGGTACTCGCTGCCGACGACCTCGCGGATCCGCTCGGCGGTCACGGGGCCGACGCCCTCGGCTTCGCGTAAGTCGTCCTCGGGGGCGGTCATCACCGCCTCGACGCCACCGAAGTGCGCCAGCAGCGAGCGGGCGGTGACCGGGCCGATGTCGGCGATGGCGGAGACGACGTACTCCTGTTGTTCCGCGCGCGTCTTCGTCGTTTTCTCCCCGTGGACGCTGACCTCGCGGTCGCGGGTCTCCTGCTCGCGGCGGGCGATCGTCGCGAGCAGCTCGGTCGTGTCCGTCTCGTCCTCGGTGCGGAGCACGCTGATCCCGAAATCGACCGCCAGCGACGCGAGCGCGCCGCGGATCGCGTTGGGGTCGATGTCACGCTGGCCGTACAAGTTCGTCCCCTCGACGACGAGCACGGGCCGAGCGTACGCCCGCGAGAGTTCGCCGACCTGCTCGAACATCGACCGGTCGGCGTCGAGCATGGAGTCGACGAAGTCCGCCGCCGATTTCCGCTCGACGGCGACGCGGTCGGAGAGGACGTAATCGCCCACGGCGAGCGTTTCGAGCCGGGTGACGAACCCGTCCCGCGTCGACAGCGACTTCGCGATCGAGGAATCGAGTTCGCGCTGGTCGACCACGACCTCGACGCCGTCGTCGACGCCGGCCGTCGCGACCACGCCGTCGGATTCGGCGGACTCGGCATCGGCGTCGCCAGCGGCCTCGCCGTTCCCGTCGCTTTCTCCGTCCGCTTCGGCGGCAAAATCGGTCAGCCCGACGTCGCCGTTATCGCGTGCGGATTCGGATTCGACGGGTTCAGTCGCGTCCGCGTCGTCGCCCGCAAACGCGCCCAGATCCGACTGCCCCTCACCGCTCACCGACGCCTCAATGTCGCCGGTCGCCGTCTTGAGCTCGGCGAGCTCGTCCTCCATCCGGTCCTCGCGCCGCTTGGAGATCCAGAAGAACGCCTCGTCGCGGGTATCCGCGGCCATGAGCACGACCACCTGCCCGTCGGCCTGTCGGCCGGTCCGGCCCTTGCGCTGTATCGAGCGGATCGCGGTCGGGACCGGCTCGTAAAAACAGACGAGGTCGACCTCGGGGACGTCGAGTCCCTCCTCGGCGACGCTCGTGGAGACGAGCACCTCGAACTCGCCGTTCCGAAACGCGTCGAGCGTCTCCTGTTGTTGGCTCTGACTCATCCCGTCGGACCCGTCCTTGTCGCCCTGGCCGACGAACTTCCGGACGGCAAAACTCGCCGACAGGAAGTCGACGAGCGCCTCCACGGTGTCCCGGGACTCGGTAAAGAGGATCGCGCGCTCGCCGCCGTCAATCCCGAGCGTCTCCGCCAGCAGGATCCGCGCCTGTGAGAACTTCGGGTGGAGCCCGTCGAACGCCTCGGCCTGCCGCATCGCCTCCCGCACCGTGGGATCCGCGATCATCCGCTGGCTCGCCTTCGACGCGCCCGACGACCGGGCGGCCTCCCGCTGGCGTTCGAAGTAGCGCCGGACGGATTCGACCGACTGCGTCTCGACCAGTTCGGTCGCGCGCCGGAGTTTCATCACCTCGGCGTGAGTGGACATCCCCTTGTACCCCGCCGATTGGTCGGCGTCCATCATCCGCTTTAATTTCCCGCGCATCTCGTTGAGGTCGCGCTGTGAGAGGTCGGGGCTCGTCTTGTTCGTCACGCCGAGCGATTTCAACTGCTCGAGCCGGTCGACGATCACCTCGTTCAGCGCGTCGCGGATCGCGAGCACCTCGTCGGGTAGCGTCACCTTCTCCCAGCGCACGTCGGTGTCGTGGGTGTACTCGTCGACGTCGGCGTCGTCCTCGGTCATCACCTCGACGTTGCGGATCCCGAGGTTCTCACAGACGGTCTCGATCGCCTCGGTGTCCCCGCCCGGTGAGGCCGACATCCCCGTCACGAGCAGTTCGGCGGCGTCGGCGTGGTACCGCTCGGCGATGTACACGTACGCGTAGTCGCCGGTCGCGCGGTGGCACTCGTCGAACGTGAGGTGAGTGACGTCCCGCAGCGAGATCCGGTTGCCGACGAGGTCGTTCTCGACGACCTGCGGCGTCGCGATCACGATCCGTGCGTCCTCGAACAACGCGTCGCGGTCGGCGGGTTTCACCTCACCCGTGAACACGACGATCTCCTCGTCCGGAATCGTCAGTGCCTCGCGATAGAACGTTGCGTGCTGTCGAACGAGCGGTTTGGTCGGGGCCAAAAATAGGGCCGTCCCGCCGACCTCGTGGAGGCGACGTGCGGTGACGATGAGGCTCACCGCCGTCTTGCCGAGGCCGGTCGGGAGACAGACGAGGGTGTGGTCATCGGTCGCGGCGTCGGCGAGCCGCAGTTGGTAGCGACGACGCTGGAGGGCGTCATCGACGAGCAACGGGTTGTCGAGCCCTGTGGCCTCGGTCGCCATCAGCGGTGGTTCGCCGTCGTCGGCCTAAAGGCTTCGCGAAGCAGGGTGGAAGTGATCGTGACGGGAAACGCGTCGCTTCGTCGGGGCGACGCGCGGTCGACCTCGATCGGGGGTTACCGGTTCCGAGGCCGGGCGTCGCCCTCCCGAACGTCGTCGGGTACGTCCTCGTCGACCAACTCCGCCCACTCGACGAGTCGGTCTCCGGATGGTGTCCGTGCGCTCATCACACGATCCATCTCCGGCGCCCGTCTTAACCCTTGCCCCGAGGGGGTCGGGTGACGTCCACCCCGGCGGATCACGGTCCGGCCGACCGCCGGGTATAGGATGCCGGACCGCACAGGAGTCGACATGCGACTCGCCGACGCCACATGGACCGACACGCGGGACGCCGACGTCGACGTCGCGTTCGTCCCGGTCGGGAGCACCGAACAGCACGGCCCTCACGCGCCGCTCGGCACCGACACGCTGACCGCGGTCGCCGTCGCGGAGGCGGCGGCGACGGCGTACGGGTCGCGAATGGATGAACCGGCCGGCGAGCGGCGCGACGACGACGGGGATCGAGGCGACGCGGTCGTCACGCCCGCGATCCCCGTGGGAGTCTCCGAGGAGCACCGCGCGTTCGACGGGACGATGTGGGTCCGCCCGGACACGTTCCGGGCGTACGTGACCGACGCCGCCGCCTCGCTGCCCGGCCACGGCGTCGACCGCGTCGTGTTCGTGAACGGGCACGGGGGGAACGTGGAGGCGCTCGCCGAGGCCGCCCGCCGGTTCTCCCGCAACCCCGATCACGGCGGATACGCCGTCGCGTTTACCTGGTTCAAGGCCGTCGGGGACCACGCGAGCGAGATGGGTCACGCCGGGCCGCTGGAGACGGCGGTGCTGCGCGCGACCCACCCCGAACTGGTCCACGAGGACCGGATGGAGGCGGCCCGCGACGGCGCCACCGACGACTGGGGAGAGTGGGTCTCCGGCGTGAACCTTGCCCACGACACGGAGGAGTTCACCGCGAACGGCGTCGTGGGCGACCCGACCGCCGGCGACGCCGACCGGGGGCGAAAGCTGCTCGATCTCGCAAGCAACGCACTCGTTACCCTCGCCGGGGCGGTCGTCGATCGGGAACGGAACGAACGAAATAACTGAGCCTCGACCGCCCCGGCGACGATCACGATCCGACCGCCCGGACGACCGGCGCGACCCGGCAGCCTAGATGACGTCGTC
The DNA here is from genome assembly GCA_028275105.1 of Halorubrum sp. Lineage (GTDB taxonomy): Archaea > Halobacteriota > Halobacteria > Halobacteriales > Haloferacaceae > Halorubrum. Next base: position 5,779 of record JAQCNI010000011.1, on the reverse strand, counting down.
GGGGTCGTGGCCCTCGGCCATCCGCGCCGCCTCCGCCGCGTACCGGGCCCGGAGGTCCTCGTCCTCGACGGACCCGAGATTCCCCGAGTCGGCGTCGACGGCCGCCGTCGTGTCGCGGACGTCGGAAAAGGAGGTGAGCGCCCGCTCCTTCCGGAAGTATCGGCCGCCGTCGGGCGTCGCGTACGTGAGGATCACCATGTTCTGTTCGTCATCCGAGTACGTCCGTTCGACCAGCCAGACCCGGACGCCGTCGGACGAGGATCCCGACATACGTGACTTTTCGTTCCGCGGGGGATTAAATTGGCGCGGCCGGTCCCGGCGATCGAGACCGGGGGGCGGGAACCCCCCGCCGGTCTCACGAAGCGATCCGGCCCGCGATCCGGCCTATTCCTCGTCGTCCGCGGCGTCCTGGAGCGCGCCGCGGATCGCGGGGACGGTTCCCGTGAGCGACGCGACCTCGTCGGCCGCCGACTCGATGTCGCCCACGAGCGACTCCAGTTCCGCGATCTCGGCCTCGAGGTCGTCGGCGTCGTCGAAGGCGTCGGCGCGCTCGCCGAGGACGTACGCCTTCTTCGCGGAGCGAACGTGGTCAAGCGCGTCGTCGGCGTCGAGCGCCGATTTGAGCCCGTTGAGCGCGCCAAGCACGTTGTCCGCGTCGGTCCGCCACACGTCGTCGGGGTCAGGCAGGCCCTCGCGTGCGGCCGCGAGGTGCTCCGTGACCTCCGCGCGGGTCTCCGCGGCCGCCTCGCCGAACAGATCGTCGTCGTCGAACGTGGACTGGCTCATGACTAGATATTCGTTCCGGCACCCTTTATACTCGACCCCGAAACCGGAAGTGAAACTGCGGGTCTTGACGTTCGTATGATATTTATCTCTCAGGGAACAAGACGGACGCGATGTCGAACCGGAGCGGAGCCGACGACGGTGGACGAGCCCTCCCGACGCACGAGACCGAGGAACGAACGCACGAGACCGATCGATCCCGGTAGCGCTCCCGCGGTGAGGCCTACGCGATCTCCGCGTACTGCTCGGAGAGCTTCTCGGCCGCCTCGTCGAGGAGGTCGGATTCGTAGGCGTCGAGATCCCACTCGACGACCTCCTCGACGCCGTCACTGCCGAGTTTCGCCGGAACGCCGATCGCGGTGTCGTCGTATCCGTACTCGCCGTCGAGGACGAGCGAGCAGGGGAGCACCTCGCCGGTGTCGTTCAGGATCGCCTCGACCGTGTGGGCGACACCCGTCGCGGGCCCCCACTGGGTCGCGCCCTTCCGGCTGATTACGTCCATCGCCGACTCCTGGAGGTCCGCGAGGATCGCTTCCCTCTCGGCGGCGTCGAACTCGGGGTCGCGGCCGTCCGCGCGCACCTTCGAGAAGACGGGCGCCTGGGCGTCGCCGTGCTCGCCGAGGATCGTCGCCTCGACGTTCCGTACCGGCGCGTCGAGGCGCTCGGCGAGGACGTAGCGGAAGCGGGCGGAGTCGAGCCGGCCGCCGAACCCGATCACCTGGCTCCGGTCGCGGTCGCCCGCCTCGTACAGGTGGCGGTTGAGCAGGTCGACCGGGTTCGAGGTGGTGACCGTGATGAAGTCGTCGTTGTGTTCGGCGAGCGAGCCGCCGATGTCCTCCATGATCGGGGCGTTGTCGCCCGCGAGGTCGATCCGGGTCTGGCCCTCCTTACGGGGGATTCCGGCGGTGATCACGACGACGTCGGACCCGGCGGTGTCGGCGTACTCGCCCTGCCGCACCGTCGTGTTCGAGTCGTACGCGATGCCGTGGTTCGTGTCCGCCGCCTGGCCGATCGTCGTCTCCCGCTGGTCCGGGATATCGACGTAAACGAGCTCGTCGACGACGTCGCGCAGTGCGAGATTGTAGCCGGTCGCAGCCCCTACCGTCCCCGCCGCGCCGATCACGCTGACTTTCGTCATATCACCTAAGAGGGCGACCGGACGGTGAGTAAACGTTTCGAAACTCGGGACCGGTGAAGACGGTCGCGCATCGTCCGACGCGACCGGCGAAGACGGTCGCGCATCGTCCGACGCGGCCGGCGAAGACGGTCGCGCATCGTCCGACGCGGCCGGCGAAGACGGTCGCGCATCGCCCGACGCGACCGGCGAAGACGGTCGCGCATCGCCCGACGCGACCGGCGAAGACGGTCGCGCATCGCCCGACGCGACCGGCCGATCCCCCGTCCGTTGGCGCCGAGAGCGGGTCGCAACGCGGCCGACACCCCATCGCGAAAACCCTAACTCCGGGGGGCGCCCATCCCGTCGTAGTGCCGACGTTCCGCTACCCGTGTCCCGGCTGTCGGACGACAAACAGCCTCCACGACGCCGACTGCGACTTTGAGGGGGTGAGCTGGCCGACCGTCGAGAAGGCGTACACGGACCTGCTGGCCGTGCTCACCGCCGAGCCAGACGGACTCACCGAGCCAGCCCTCAGGGAGTCGGTCGTCGGCGAGTGGGGCGGGCTCCACAAGGCCGCACTCGGGACGCTCGAGCGCGAGCAGCGGATCATCCGCGACGGCGACGACGACGCGCTTCGGCTGCTCACCGCCGCGGAGTTCACCGAGCGGGTCTCCGAGCCGACCAGCGAGCCGATGCGGACGGTCTACGAACGCGGCTCCGTCCCCGGCTGTCACGACAACGCCGTCTTCGCGATGGTCGCATGGTACGAGATGGTGGGGCTCTCGTGGCCGGAGACCAAGGGGAACGTCGTCGAGTGGCTCAGGGAGTCCGGCGCGTGGGACCGCGGCGGCTTCGAGGAGTCCTCGCCGGGGGAGCTCGTCGAGTCGAAACGCCACGTGTACGACGAGGGGTACGGCTGGAAGGAGAAGGGACAGGCGGCGAAGCGGGTCATCGAACGGCACGTCTGAGCGGCGACGGCGGGTGGGGGACCCGCGACAGTTTTACGCCGCCCGTCACCGTCGTACCCGACGCATGGCCTCCGTCGCCCCCGCGGTGATCGGTTCGATTCCCGCCCTCCCCGCGGTCGTTCCGGCGTGGCCAGTCATCGGCTCGCTCGCCGGGGGATTCGGCGCACTCGGGCTCGCGTTGGCGATCCGCCGGTACCGTGGCCGCCCCGGGGTCAACTGGTTTCTCGGCGTGTTCGCGGCCCAGGCAACGTGGTGTCTCTCCTACGGCGTCGGGCTTCTCGTCGGCGACCCGCCTCTCAGGATGGTCCTGGAGGCGACGATGTGGCTCGGGATCGTCTGGACCGGGGTCGCCTTCCTCGGGTTCGCGCTCGAGTACACCGGCCGCGGCGACGTGATCCACGGCCGGCTTTTCGCGGGGATCGTCGGGTTCGGCGTCCTCTCCACGCTTGCGCTCGCCACGAACCCGATCCACGGCGGGTTCTGGACCGGGTTCCGGTTCGACCCGGCGTTCGACGTCGCGACCGTTTCGTACGGGTTCGGCCCGTGGGCGTACCTCGTCGTCGCCATGGAGACGATCCTCGTCGCGAGCGGCGTCTTCCTGCTCGTCGACACGCTGCTCAGCTACGGCCCGCTGTACTGGCGCGAGTCGCTCGCGGTGGCACTGAGCTCGCTGCCGCCGGGGTTCGCACTCGTCGCCTGGGGGCTCGAACTCGGCCCGGTCCCACGGCTCCAGCTCGCACCGGTCATGTTCGTCCCACACGTGCTGCTCGACGCGTACGCCTTCGATCGGGCGGAGATGTTCGACCGGTACCCAACGACCAGTCGGGCGGCCGAGCGGACCGCCATCGACGACCTCGCGGACCCGATCGTCGCGCTCTCGCTCGACCGCCACGTGGTGCGGCTCAACCCCGCCGCCGAGGCGTTGCTGGGCGCCGACGCCGGAACCGCCCGCGATCGTCCGCTCGACGCGTTCCTCGACCTTCCGGTCGAGGTGGGCGGGGGGGACGACGACGGGTCTACCGGGACGGTCGAGGTCGACGCCGGACCCGGCACCGGGCGCCGCACGTACGCGGTGTCGACCTCGCCGCTGACCGATCCCGGCGGAACTCGCGTCGGCTACACGGTCGTCTTCTCTGACGTGACGGAGCGGGAGCGTCGCCGACAACAACTGGAGGTGTTAAACCGCGTGCTCCGGCACAACCTACGGAACGACGCCGGCGTCGTCCACGGCTACGGCGAACTGCTCGTCGACCGGTTGGACGACCCCGATCTGGCGCCGATGGCCGACGCGATCGAGCGTCGATCCGGGGCGCTGGCCGCACTTGGCGAGAAGGCCGGCACCGTCGAGCGGCTCCTCTCCGACGGGGAGGCGAGCCCGGTCGCGGTCGACGAGCTCGTCGAGAACGTCGTCGGCGAGGCACGCGAGCGCGAGTCCGATGCGACCGTCGAACTGGACGTCGATCGGGACGCGAAACCGGACGGCGGAGAGTGGATCACCAGCGTCAGGGCCGATGCGCTCCGCGCGGTCGTCGAGAACACCGTCGAGAACGCGCTCGTCCACCACGATGGCGAGGGGGTCGAGCGCGCGGGCGGCGACCCGTGGGTCCGGGTGGCGCTCGGGCGGGAGGGCGGCGAGAGCGCCGACGGGGACGAGGACCGTCCCGCCCGGGTCGTCCTCACGGTCGCCGACGACGGCCCCGGGATCCCCAACCACGAGATCGAGACCGTCGAGTCGGGCCGGGAGACGGCGCTCGAACACGGCTCCGGGCTCGGGCTCTGGGTCGTCGAGTGGGGGGCCACGGCGATCGGCGCCGACGTCGACTACACCGATCGCGACCCGCGCGGGACGCGAGTGACGGCGTCGATCCCGGTCATGGCGGAGGAATGAGCGTCGGGCCGACCGAGTCGATCAATTAAGCCGTCGTCAGTCGCTCTGAATGCGAGGGGCGAGCATGTACGTTGCGTGTCCGAGCCCCTCCGCGAAGCCGTAGTGGAGTTTGACCGGGAACTCCTCGCCGAGTTCGACGGTGACCTCGGCGTCGCCGGGGATCGCCTTGTTCATGTCCTTGAGATAGTCGAGGCTGAACAGCGAGTCGGCGGGGCCGGCAGTGAGCGCGATGAGGTCCTCGCGGACGAGTTCGAGGTCGACGTCGTCGGTGTCGCCCTCGGCCTCGACGAAGAACGCCTCGTCGGCCTCGTCGACGCGGAGACGGATGTGGTCGGAGACCATGTCGGCGGCCGTGATCCCGCGGTCGAGTTGGGCCCCCTCGACGACGATCTCGGCCGGGAGGTCGAGGTCGGGGATGTCCGGCTCCTGCCGGATCGAGTCGGGGTCGATGAGCGCGAGGGTGTACGAGAGCCCGTCGGTCTCGATGTGAAGCTTACGCGTCTCCTCGTCGAGTTCGAGGTGGATCAGGTCGCCGGAGTTGGCCATGCCGGCGATGTCCTCGAGGCGGGCGAGGTTGACGCCGATGACGCCGCCATCGGCCTCGTACGACTCGAAGGCGGCGGCCTCCAAGGTGAGGTCGACCATGCCGACGTTCGCGGGGTCGACGGCCCGGATCGAGAGCGCTCCCTCATTCAGGCGGACCTTACACTCGTCGACCAACACGCTCACCGAATCGAGCGCGTCCTGTAGCGTCGACGCGCTCACGATGGCCTTGAACATATACGTTCGACTATGGCGGTATCCCCTAAAAAGGCACCCGATCGGACCCGTTACGGCGGTTCGGCGCCCGCCGCCGGAGGAAGGGAGCGCGGGAGTTATACAGAATCGAGGAGAATACTGGTGGCTTTAGCCACCAGATGAATCCGACAATTTAAGCCGCAAACTACCGTACCACACACTGTGCGTGGAGAACTGGCGGTTGACTCGGTGTTCGCCACGGTTCATAGCCGAGACCAAAAAGTA
>JAQCNI010000149.1 GCA_028275105.1 Halorubrum sp. | reverse complement strand
CGCCCGGAACACTAACGACCGGTCTCATCTCCGGCGGCGTGCCGCGTCGACCGGGAAACCCTCGTGCCGGGCGGCCGCCTGCGTGGCGGCGGACGGGCCGTTTCCACGGCCGGATGTCGCGTGCCTGGGTTCTCCGCGCGGTCATCGCTCCCAGCCGGGAGTACTCGGGCGGGGACTGAGGGCACGCGGGCGGACGTAGCCGGCGCAGCGGTTTAACCGACCCGGTGGTTCGCGGCGGGTCCGACGACCGCCGATCGGCCCGCGGACCGACGACGGATATCCGAACGCACTTACGTGACTGAGACACACTGTCGCGGTATGTCAGTACGAGTCGGTATCCTCGGCGCGACGGGCGCGGTGGGCCAGCGGTTCGTCCAGTTGCTTGACGACCACCCGACGTTCGAGCTCGCGGCCCTCACCGCGAGCCCGTCGAGCGCGGGCCGCCGCTACCGCGAGGCCGCGAAATGGCGGGTGAATTCCCCGATCCCGGACGACGTCGCCGACATGGAGGTCGTCGCGACCGAGCCGAACGCGATCGCGGACGACGACGTCGACCTGGTGTTCTCCTCGCTCCCCTCGGGCGTCGCCGCCGACGTGGAACCCGCGTTCCTCGAGGCCGGATACGTCGTCTCCTCGAACTCCTCGAACGACCGGATGGCGGAGGACGTCCCCCTCACGATCCCCGAGATCAATCCCGACCACCTCGGGCTGATCGAGGTCCAGCGCGACGAGCGGGGGTGGGACGGGGCGCTGGTGAAGAACCCGAACTGCTCGACGATCACGATGGTGCCGACGCTCGCGGCGCTCGACCGGTTCGGCATCGAAACGGTCCACGTCTCGACGCTCCAGGCGGTGTCGGGCGCGGGCTACTCCGGGGTCACCTCGATGGAGATCCTCGACAACGCGATCCCGCACATCGGCGGCGAGGAGGACAAGATGGAGACGGAGTCGCGCAAGCTCCTCGGCGAGTTCGACGGGGCGTCCGTCTCGCTTCACGGGGCCGACGTCGCCGCCTCCTGTAACCGGATCCCGACGCTCGACGGCCACCTCGAGAACGTCTTCGCCAAGCTGGCGACCGACCCGGACCCGGCCGAGGTCCGCGACGCGATGCGCGAGTTCGAGGGCGCGGACCTCCACAGCTCGCCGGACGAGCTCATCAAGGTGTTCGGCGAGAACGACCGCAACCGGCCACAGCCCCGACTCGACCGGGGATACGCCGGGGGAATGGGGATCGTCGCCGGCGGCGTCGAGCGGACCACGGAGGGGATCCAGTACAACTGTCTGGCACACAACACGATCCGCGGAGCGGCGGGCGCGTCGCTGTTGAACGGCGAACTCCTCGTCACGGAAGGGTACGTGTAGGAGCGGTTCGGGGAGGCCCGAGGAGGTCCGAGGCAGGGGGAACGGCGGAAGGCCGTCGCGATCCGCACGCCGGTCCGGATCCGGCGACGGTTACTTTCCGGAGAACTCGGGGGCCTCCTCGTCAACGAACGCGGCGGCCCCGTCGGCGAAGTCCTCGGTCCCCAACAGGTGGCCGAACGCCTGTGATTCGACCTCGAGACCGGCGCCCGCGTCGGCCCGGCCCGCGTGGATCGCCCGTTTGGTGTACGCCTGCGCGATCGGCGGCCCGGCCGCCAGGTCCGCCGCGAGTTCCCACACGTGGTCCGCGAACTCGTCGGCCCCGACGACCTCGTTGAGGAAGCCGTACTCGGCCAGCGTTTCGGGGTCGTATCGGTCGGCGGTAAGGATGATCTCCTTCGCCCGCCCCTCGCCCACGATCCGGGCGAGCCGTCCGGTTCCGCCCCAGCCCGGGAGGAGGCCGAAGTCGTGTTCGGGCTGGCCGAGTTCGGACCGCCCGGAAGCAACCCGGAGGTCCGCGCAGGTCGCGAGCTCCATCCCGCCACCGAGACAGTAGCCGTCGACCCCCGCGACGACCGGCGTGTCGATTCGCTCCAGTTTCCCGAACACGCGCTGTCCCCGCCGCGAGAGTTCGACCCCGTCGAGCGGGTCGACGTCGGCCAAGCGCCGGAGGTCCGCGCCGGCCGAGAAGGCGCGGTCGCCCGCGCCGGTCAGCAGAATCGAACGCACCCGGTCGTCGGCGTCGAGCCGGTCGATCGCGGACTCGAGTTCGTCGAGCACCGTTTCGGTGATGGTGTTCATCCGATCTGGGCGGTCGATCTTGACGTGGCCCACGGCGTCGCGGACGTCGACGTCGAGCGTGTCGTAGTCGGGGTCGTCGTTCTTTCCGCCGGTGCTCTCGGTGCCGTCCTCGCCGCCGTCACCGTGCGCGTCGAACCCGCCGGCCGCGGCCGCCGCCCGGAGTTCGGCCCGCGCCCGGTATCGTTCCGCGCCGGTCGTGGCCGCGAGGCTGTCCAGCGTGTCACGGAGGAGGTCCAAGCCGGCGTCGGCGGCGAGCGTCGCCGGCCCGTCCGGGAACCCCGCGCCGAGCACGACCGCCCGGTCGATCGTTTCGCGGTCGGCGACGTCGGCCCCGATCAGCGCGGCGACCTCGTTGGCCATGACCGCGAGGAGACGGCGTTGAACGTCCTCGTCGACCCGACCATCCGCGGCCGCCGCCCCCGTCCCGCCGTCCCCGTACTCGTAGAACCCCTCGCCGGTTTTTTTCCCGAGTTCGTCCCGCTCGACCTTCCGCCCGAGCAGCGGGCAGGGGCGATACGCCGCACTCAACTCGTCGGCCAGGAACTCGAGGACGTGATGCCCGACGTCGATACCGACGTGGTCGGCGAGCTCGAACGGGCCCATGGGGAGCCCGATCCCGTCGGTCGCCGTCGAGTCGACGGTCGCGACGGTCGCCTCGCCGGATTCGACGATCCACGCCGCCTCGTTCATCAGCGGGAGGAGGATCCGATTGACGACGAACCCGGGGCTGTCGTTGCGGACGCGGACCGGCGTCTTCCCCATCGACTCGGCGAGCCCCTCGATCAGCTCGGCGGTGTCCCCGTCGGTGTGATCCCCGGGGACGACCTCGACGAGGTCCATCCGGACCGGCGGGTTGGAGAAGTGCATCCCACAGAACCGCTCCGGCCGGTCCGAGGCCGCCGCGAGGTCGGTGATCGGGAGGCTGGAGGTGTTCGTCACGAACACGGCCCGGTCGGGGGCGAGCCGTTCGAGGTCCCCGTACACGTCAGTCTTGACCGCCATTCGCTCCGGGACGGCCTCGACGACGACGTCGGCGTCGTCGACGGCGGCGGCCACGTCGACGAGCGGTTCGACGCGGTCCAAGGCTGCGGCCGCGTCCCCCTCGTCGATCCGTCCGGAGTCAACGAGCGAGTCGAGCGACCGCTCGATCCGGTCGTAGCCGTCCCGGACGAGTTCGGTCTCGACGTCCCGCATCGTCACGTCGTAGCCGGCGAGGGCGGCCACTGCGGCGATGCCGTGGCCCATGGTCCCGGCCCCGAGCACCGCGAGGCGTTCGACGTCTTCGAGTCGCATACCCGGGCGGTCGCAAGCGGCGCGGTTCAACGTTTCCCTCGACGGACCGGGGAACCGGGACCGCCGAACCCCGGCCCCCGAAACCCCCATATTCGTCCGGAACCGACGGAAGATCGATGGACGAAGACGTCGTCTCCACGCTTCGGGCGGACCCGACGATGGCCCGGCTGCTCGGCCGCCACGGGCGGCTACCGGTCGAGCCGGTCGACGACGAGTTTCGTCGGCTCTGCGTGTCGGTGCTGAACCAGCAGCTCTCGACCGCGTCGGCGACGGCGATCCGCGAGCGGGCTTTCGACGTCCTCGACGGGGAGGTCACGCCCGAGCGCGTGATCGAAGCCGACCCGGAGGCGCTCCGAGCCGTCGGCGTCAGCCGGACGAAGACCGAGTATTTGCGGGCGATCGCGGAGGCGTTTCGCGACCGCAACCTCACCCACGAGGGGTTCTCCGGACGCCCCGACGGGGAGGTCGTCTCGGAGCTGACGGAGATATACGGGGTCGGCGAGTGGACCGCCCGGATGTACCTGATCGCCGCGCTCGGGCGCGAGGACGTCCTCCCGCTCGGCGACCTCGCCGTGCGCAAGGGGATCGAGAACCTGTACAACGACGGCAAGGAGTTGCGCCGGACGGAGATGCGCGATATCGCCGAGTCGTGGCGGCCGTATCGGAGCTACGGGACGCGGTACGTTTGGGCGGAGTACGAGTCCTGACGACCGGCCCTCGAACGCGCGCTACTCCTCGAGGACCGCCCCGTCCTCGGCGCGTTCGGCCCGGTCCGCGTCGGCACGCCGGCGGACGTCGACCCGGTAGCTCTCGAGGATGTCGCGGCCGAGGAGGAGCGGGTACTCCATGTGCCCGCGGTCCTCGACGCTCGCGGTGACGGTGTGTTGGTTGCCGCCGACGCCGACCACGAGGTCGACGACCGGACGGGCCTTACCGCTCTTACTGCTGCCGGACTTGACCCGCGTCATGCTCTTTATCGGGCCGGCTCCGATCTCCGCGGCAAGCGAGGTGTCGATGCTCGTCCGGGTCGCGCCGGTGTCTGACTTCGCGAACGTCTGTGTGGATCCGGACGTCCCGGTGACGACCACCTCCTCGATGTAGCCGATCACGGGCTGTTCGTCTGGCTGGCGTTTCGGTTGGGGGGCACATGAGGGGCGGGAGTCGTCGAGCGTCGTCGCCAGCCGCCGGACGTCGGCGTCGTCGATCGCGCCGCCGACCGTCTCGATCGCCAACTTCGCGATGTACGGCGCGGGGCTCGTTCCCGTGGCTTCGAACAGTCCTTTGAACCCGGCCGTCGGGTTCACCTCAAGCACGTACCAGCCGTCGTACCCCTCGACGAGGTCGACGCCGGCGTAGTCGAGCCCCATCACGTCGGCCGCGTAGAGGGCCGTTTCGGCAGCCTCGTCCGGCATGTCGTCGGTCGCGTCCTCGACCGCCCCGCCGAGCGCGACGTTGGTCCGCCAGTCCCCCTCGGGCGCGTAGCGGTACATCGAGCCGACGATCCCGTCGTCGACGACGTACACCCGGAGGTCGCGATGTGCCTCGTCGTCGCGGTCGATGAGCCGCTGGAGGAACGCCTGCCGATTCCCGACTTTGGGATTCACCCGTTCGGTGAGGTCAACTTTCCACGTCCCGCCGCCGTGCGTGCCGATGGCGGTCTTGTACACGCCGACGTCGCCGAACCGCTCGCGATCCTCGTTGAGGCGGTCGTTCGAGAGGGCCAACAGCGCGTCCGGGACACGAATGTTCCAGTCGGCGAGGGTGGCCGCAGTGGCGAACTTGTGGATCGACGCGAGCACGGCGTTCGGCTCGTTCAACATCGGGCGGATCCGCTCGAACGTCGTCGCCAGGCCGAGTAGTTCGGCCGGCTGTTCCGTGTTCGAGAGGAGGAGTCGGTTGGCGATCACGTCGACGGCGGGTTCGACCTCGACGACGCCGTCCTCGACGACGATGGCCGTGTTCTCCTCCCGGAGCCACACCGGCTCGTGCCCGAGGCTCTCGATCGCGTTACAGATCGCCTTCGTTTCCTTGCTGTTGTGTAGCGACAACACACCCACGCGAACCGGGTCCTCGGGCATGATCCGATCCACGGCGGCCGCGGCAAAAGGTCACCCGATTCGAACGGATCCGAGCGGGTGGAGCGAATCCAAGCGGATCGACGGATCCGAACGACCGGTTCGCCGCGTTCGGATCGCGTTAGCCGTCACGTATCGGGATGGGGCGTCACGTATAAACACCCGCCACCGTTCGCGTGAGGTATGACCGACGACCGGGCGTTCACGTACGACGGCGGGTCGGTTTCGCCGGGCGAAACACAAAACATCCGCTACGGCATCAGCGAGACGTACCTCGGCGACCCGGTTCGGATCCCCGTGACGATCGTCAACGGCGAGCGCGACGGCCCGACCGTCTTCCTCTCGGCGGCCTCACACGGCGACGAACTCAACGGCGTTGAGGTCGTCCGCGAGGTCGCCCACGAGTGGGACCTGACGGACCTTGCGGGGACCCTCGTCTGTCTCCCCGTGCTCAACGTTCCCGGGTTCCTCGCCCAACAGCGATACCTCCCGGTGTACGACCGCGACCTGAACCGCTCGTTCCCCGGTAAGCCCGGGTCGACGAGCTCGAAGCGGATGGCGCATCGGATCTATTCGAACTTCGTCGAGCCGTGTGACTTGGGGGTCGACTTCCACACGTCGACCCGGGGCCGAACGAACATGCTCCACGTCCGCGGGGACATGACGGACGAGGGCGTCCACCGCCTCGCGATGTCGTTCGGGGCGAGCGTCGTCATCGACAGCGACGGCCCGGGCGGAACCCTCCGCGGGGAGGCGACCACCGACGGGATACCCACGATCACCGTCGAGATGGGTGAGGCGCATCGGTTCCAGCGGGGCCTCATCGACGACGCGCTCGGCGGGGTCCGCTCGGTGTTCGCGGAGTACGGGCTGCTCGAGACCGAAGCCGTCCGGTGGCCCGGCTGGCGGACGGTCGTGTCGGGCGCCGCCGAGAAGACGTGGCTCCGCGCCGACGCGGGCGGGATCGTCGACACGCACTACGAGAGCGGGTCACTGGTCCACGAGGGCGACCGCATCGCGACGATCACCGATCCGTTCAAACGGGAGCCGGTCGGGGTGACCCCCCCGTTTACCGGGCTGTTGATCGGCGTCCTCGAGAACCCGGTGGTGTATCCCGGGAACCCCCTGTGTCACCTCGTCGAGGTCGACGAGGCGACCCGACGGGCGATCGAGGCGCGGCGGTCCGACGACGGCCCCCGATCCCCCGCGGAGTAGCGGTGCCCGGGGGAACGAAGCGCTCCGCATCGCCCGCTGGGCCGCGACGGGACGAGCGCAAGCGACACGAACGACGACCGCACTTGAGACGGGAGCCGACGGCGAACGCCGCGGCGGCGGCGGGGCCAGTTCGATGGCCCGTCCCGGCACGGAACGCCTATCCGATCCGGGCCCCCGATCCGGGGTATGAGCGACGACCTCGACACGCCGGTACTCGACGATCACCTCCACCTCGACCCGCGTCACGGGCGGGGGATCGAGGCGGTCGAGGAGTTCGCCCGCGTCGGCGGGACCCACCTTCTCGTGGTGAACAAGCCCTCGTGGCTTCTCGGCGTCGACGTCGAGGCGCAGGCCGACTTCCGGAGGGGGTTCGAGGAAACGGTCGACGTCGTCACCGACGCGACCGACGCCCTCCCGGGACGGGCGTGGCCGGTGCTCGGCGTTCACCCCGGTCTCATCAGTCGGCTGGTCGACGACCGCGGGTTCGACCCGGCTGACGCCCGCGAACTGATGTGTGGCGGCATCGACGTCGCCGCCGAGTACGTCGCCGAGGGGCGGGCGCTGGCGCTGAAGTCCGGCCGCCCGCACTACGACGTGAGCGACGCCGTGTGGGATGCGTCGAACGCCGTGATCCGCCACGCATTCGAGCGCGCGGCGGCGGTCGGCTGTGCGGTCCAGCTCCACACCGAGGCGAGCGAGGACCTGACGGACCTCGCGGAAGCCGCCGAAGCCGTCGGCCTCGACCGCGGCCGTGTGGTAAAACACTACGCGGCCGGCCGGCTCGCGGGGCCGATCCCGAGCGTGATGAGCGACCGCGACCGGCTCGAACGCGCGGCCGAGTCGGGCGAGCCGTTCCTGATGGAGACCGATTTTGTCGACGACCCCGATCGACCCGGGGCGGTGCTCGGTCCGAAAACCGTCTCCCGGCGGGTCCGCTGGCTGCTCGAGGAGGGACACCACGACGCCGTGCGGCGGGCACACGTCGAGACACCCGCCGCCGTGTACGGGATCGACACGGAGGCGACGCTGAACGACTGAGGGGGTTTAGCGTCGGGGGGGTGCGTGTCGGTGACCGTCGGGGCGTGTCGACGACGCCGTCCGTCGACACGCCGAACCGACCCGCGGCGAATACCGCACTTCGGCCGCCCGTGACGCCGTCTCCCGGGGACGGCGATAGGAAAAGCCTTTGAGTAGTCCGGGAGTGGTACATGACATGACCGAGGATGAGTCCGTCGAGGCCTTCTACACCGAGGATCGGTGGGACAACTGGCTGGATCGGGTCGCCGAGGAGGAGCTCGATCCCGAAAACGAGGATTCCGCGCGCCTCCTGTTGAACCTCCAGGACGACGCCGCGATCGCGATCGCGAAGGTGCTCGCCGCGTTCGAGGAGGCGCGTGTCGACGACGAGCGGGCGGTCGAGGAGGTCCGGAACGTCCGAGATATCGTCCTCGCCGACGTCCCGTTCGACGACGAGGACAAGACCATGCTGATCGACGGCGTCCAGACGTCGCTCGTCCCCGTGTTCTACGCCGCCGAGGAGTTCCTCGTTGGCGGGGCCGTCGAGGGCGACATCGACGAGTTCGTCCGCGCGGCCGCCGACGCGGAGGCCGAGGATGACCTCGACGCCGCGCTCGGCTACGTCGTCCAAGCCGGGACGCGCGTCATCGACGGGGACCGGCTCGAAATCGGGCTCGTGGAGGACCTCGAGTACGGGCTCGTCTCGGAATGGGTCAACGGCCTCGACTCGCTCCAATCGGCGATCGAGGACCCCGAAGTGGTCGAAGAGGACTGAACGCGGACGGAACCGAGTCTCGAAGCCGGTCTCGTTCTCCCCGCCTCATCGTTCGCGCCGATACCGTCCGATCCACGTCGGCGTCGCCGGTAGCCGCGTCGGCGTCGCCGTACCCGCGTTGCCGGCGGAGCGACCCGATTTCGAGCCGACGATCACGCCGTTATCGTGAACAGAAGCAGGTTGTGGAGCGCGGGACCGAGCCCGACGGCAGCGACGAACCCCAGGAACGGCAGTCCCTCGCTCGGCACGTCGCGGACGTACGGGGCGAAGAGGTGGACGACGACGCACGCGACGACGAGCTTCACGAGGAGAAAGAGCCAGCCCTCGCCGAGGACCGGAACGGACGGGAGCCACCCGAGTTCGAGCAGGATCCGCGACAGCGGGCTTCGCTCGCCGAACCCGAGCCGGGCGACGCCCACCGCCGTCGAGACCCCGTCGAGCGTGTGGCCGAGGACGACGAGTGCGCCGACACCACCAGTGACCGTCGTTCCCGGGCTGACCCGGGTCAAGCCGGCCCAGACGGCGGCCGCGAGCGGAACCCCGAGGACGACCGCGACGGCCGACCAGCGTGCCCCCGGACCCGAGAGGCCGCCAGCGACGAGGGCGACGGCGACGGCGGGAACGAGGAGAACCGTCCCAACGGCTGCGAGGGCGGCCGGGACGCCCGGAACGGAACCATCCGTCCCGACGCCGGACGCAGCCGCGTCCGCTCCGACCCAGACCGCACCGGCGAGCGTCGCCACCGCCACGTACACCGTCGGGGACCCGCCGAACGGAGCCAACGGGCCCGGGAGCGCGCCGAGGACGTAGAGGACGTGAAGCGTCGCTCCGAGCGCGATCCACGGGACGATCCCGAGCACGTGGGAGCCGGCGATGGCCGGGCGGCGACGGCGGATCGCGACCGCGACCCCGATGGCCGCGAGGAGGACGACGAGGAGGTACGGAAGGGGTGGAAGCGTCGTCCCGCGTGGAACGAACGGGAGACTTCCGAGGATCATTGGATCTCGTATCGCGGAGGTCGGGACGCCGACATTCGGAAACTCACACCGAGAGGACGGGCTGGTTCGCGTACAGGAGGACGTACTCGGCCGCCTTCTCGAGCACTTGCGCCCCGTCGTCGGTCAGCGGCTCCCGCGGGACGACGACGAAGTCGGCCTCGAGCTCCTCGGCGGTGTCGAGCACGACGCTCCCGGGGTGGATCGTTTTCACTTTCGTGGAGAAGCCGTAGGCCATCGAGTTGCTGTAGGGGACGTCGGCCGCCTCGGAGCGCTCCGCGACGGATGCGGTGAACGACCCCGTGTCGTCGGCGACGTCCGCTTCGTCCACCGCGCCGGTCTCCAGCGCCCGCACGACGTCCTCGGCGAGGACGTACAGGGCGTGGACGCTCGCGTCGTACTCGCCCGCGACGGCGATCGCGTAGTCGACGGCCTCGTGGGACGCCTCGCTGCCGTCGACGGGCACGAGGACGAGGTCGATATCCAACTCGGTCATACCCGGACCGAGGCGGGGGGAGATGAAAAAGCCCGTCGGCTCGACCGGGGGTCGGGGGGGAACGGTCCCGGACGGGAGCGGCCCCGAAGGGTCAACGCGTTCCGGGGGATCAGCCGCTGCCGACACGACGAACCGAGGTCGCGGATGCCACGATATGAGCATCGAGATCCGGGAGACGAAACCTTGAAACGCCGTTCGGGCGAAATCCGGGCATGGAACTGCGGGTCATCGAAAAAACCGACACGGAACTCCGCATCGAGATCGCCGGCGAGGACCACACGTTCATGAACGTGCTGAAGGGCGCGCTGCTGGAGACCGACGACGTCGCGGCCGCGACCTACGACATGAACCCGGAACAGTCCGGGGGCCAGACCGAACCCGTCCTGACGGTGAAATCCGTGTCCGGAGACCCGCTCAACGCACTCGAAACCGCCGCGTCGTCGATCACGGACCGGACGACCGCGCTCCGTGACGCCGTGACCGCGGCCTGATAGTGATTACTGCGAGTCTTTCCCGCCGCGACGATCCGTGTCGGTAATGAGAGCCGCTTGACCGGCGTCTTTCGACACCGCCGATGAAACTATTCGCAGTAATCACGATGAGACCGGTCGGACTCGGCCGACCCGGAGCCGACGATCCCGGAACGACCGAACCGATCACAACCCGCAGCCTTTTGAGCGATCCACGCCAACCACCGCGCATGAAGGAGTCCCTGATGGACGTGGTCTGCTGTCCGCTCGACAAACACGACCTCGAGCTTGACGTCGACGAGCGGGATGACGGGGAGATACTCGAGGGGACGCTCACCTGTACCGAGTGCGGCGAGGCGTACCCGATCGAGGACGGGATACCGAACCTCCTCCCGCCGGACATGCGCGAGGAGGAGGCGGCGGCTTGAAGCGGACCTGAGGCCGATCGGGTCGGCCGGATCGGCGTCGCGATCGGCGAGGGGCCGTCTCGACCGCGCTATTGCGGGTTCGCGACGGTGACGACCGGCACCGGTGCGGACCGAACCGTCTTTTCGGCGACGCTCCCGAGCAGTACTCGCTCGGTCCCCCGGCGACCGGTCGTACCCATCACGACGGCGTCAACGTCGTTCGCATCGACGTAGTCGAGGATCCCGGCGGCGGGGTCCCCGCGTTCGACGTGCCGTTCGACGTCCGTCACCCCGTACTCCGTGGCGGTCGACGCCACGTCGTCGAGCGCGGCGGTCGCGGCGCGGTCGGTGTCGTCGCCGGCGTCGACCGCCGACTCGGTCGGGAGGGGCGGAGCGTCCTGGACGACGGACAGCGCGTGAACCGTCGCGTCGAGGGACGCGGCCAGCGAGAGCCCGTGTCGGACCGCACGGGTCGCGCCGGCGCTCCCGTCCGTCGGGACGAGAACGTCCTCGTACGGGAACGTCAGCCGTTCGTCCGGCCGCATCCGGGCCGTGAGCACCGGCGCCGACGAGAGACGGACGACCTTCTCGGACACACTCCCGAGGAGGTACCGAGAGATGCCCTCCCGGCCGTGCGTCGGCATCACGATCAGGTCGTGGCCGTCGTGCTCGGCGTACTCCACGATGGTCGGTGCGGGGTTTCCCTGGACGACCTCCGCATCGTAGTCCACGCCGAGTTCCGCGAGCGCTGTTCCCGCGTCCGCGACGACGTGTTCTCCCTCACGGACGAGGACGTCGACGGGCTGGCCCTCGATCACGGTGAGGCTGTCACGGGTGGTGTCGGCGACGAACAGGACGTGGACGGTCGCGTCCAGACGCCGTGCTACTCCGCCGGCGTGGCGGCACACCGCCACGGCACCGTCGCTGCCGTCGAACGGGAGGAGGATATCGTCGTACATGTTCGTACCGTTCGGGTACGTGGCGGGTCCCGTAATGTGTTCGCATCGACACCCCAAAACAACTGAATCTTTTTTTGACCCCGGCGTGTGATACCACCCGTGCCGACTCTCGCCGTCGAACTGAACGGGGACGGGGTTCACTCGATCGGGGTACCCGACCGGTTCACGACGACCACGCCGTTCTCGATCGAGCTCGCGAATCAGGACCGCGCGACTCACGTCCATCTCCGGCCCGACGACGACCTCGACCGCGCCGTCTCGATCGGCGCGGTAAACCACTACGTCGAGGCGGAGGGCACCAAGCGGATCCACGTCTCGACGGCCGCCGTCGAGAAGCCGGTACGCGGGAAGCTCAAGGTCGTGACCGGCTACGGCTCCAACACGCAGTACGTCGAGGTACAGGTCGACCCGCCGATGGAGACGGGGCCCGACGAAGTCGTCGTCGACGAACGCCTCTCGAAGCCGCCGGAACGTACCCCGCCGCCGCCGCGCTCCCAGCAGGTTCTGAACGCGCTCGATCGAGCCATCCAGCGCGGCGGGACCCCCGCGCTCATCGGCGTGTTCCTCGCGGTGGGGCTCGGGCTCGCGGTCGCGTTCGCGGTTGACAGCGCGCTCGTCTTCGTCGCCGTCGGCGTCGTCCTCGCCGTCACGCTCGCCGTCGTTCTGCTGGCGATGTAGTGTCGGAGCGACCGTGTGGGTCGCCGGCCGCCATCATGGAGAAAGTCGGGGTGGATCCGCGTGCTTTTAACCGTCCCGGCGGAACTCGTGGGCATGAGCTTCGAGAAGGAAGACGAGGCGGTCCTCCACGACAAACACAGCGAGTACGACGGCGAGTCGGGACGGATCACCCAAGTGATGGAGACGATGTTCGGCGATGCGACGTACACAGTGAGCTTCGAGGACGGACAGGAGACCGGCGTCCCCGAGGACGCGCTCGAAGCCGTCGAGAGCGAGGAGTAACGCGCGACCCGCCGTCCCCTTTCAATTCCCCCACCCCCCTACCCGTAATGTCCGAAGTCCCGTTCCACTACGTCGACCTCCGGACGTTCTCGTACGCGACGGAGGACCGGAAGCGCGTCGAGGCCGCGCTCCGCTCGTTCCTCCCCGAGGACGCCGAGATTGACCGCATCGAGAACACCGGCCACCACGGAGACCGGATCGTCGTCTCCTCCGCCCGGATCGAGACCGCCGACGGAATGCGTCACGTCCTCGACCGGCTGTCGGCGCTCGACGAGCTTGACCGGGTGCTCGACGAGCTCGACGAGCGTGTCGACGACAACTGCGCGCTGTTCATGCGGCTCGACAAGCAGGCGGCGTTCCGCGGCGAGGTCCGACTCGGCACGGGGATCACGCTCCGGGCGAAGGTCGAGGCGTACCCCGCGAACAAGCCGGCAGCCGTCGAGAACGCGCGCGAAACCCTCGACCGGCTTGCGAACGGGACGTAGCGACGGTCGCGCTCGATCGCGCGTCTCGAGGTGCCGGCGTCGGTCGGTCCCGCCAGACGTCAATCCTTCAATCGTTCCGTGTCGATGCTCCGGCCCGGCGGCGTGATGACGAGGAACCCACGGAAATGCATCAGTTCCCCGCCCATGTCCTTCACCTCGCGAGCGAACCCCGCGGCAAGCTCGTTGAGATCGCCCTCGATCGACAACATGAGCGTGTTACCGTAGTCGACGCTTCGGATCCACGCCGCCGGCTCGGTCGTTCCGTCGAGAACGCCGAGGACGACGTCGCCCTCGGCGGCGAACGCCTCGTCCATTTGTTCCTCGGCGTCACGCAGGTCGAGATCCCAATCGCTCATACCCGAGCGACGCCGCACGCCGGCAAAAGCGTTCGGGGCTCTCGTCGCCGAGGCGTCAATTCGCCGGCCGGCGATCAGGACTCATCGTCGTCCGCGAGCCGCGGCGTCGCCATCGGTCGGATCTCGTCGACGAAGGCGGCGCGCGGCTCGTCGACGACGGTGATCCGGTACGTCTTCGCCGGCGAGAGGGTTCGAACGGTGCCGTTTCCGTCGGTGGTGCCGATCGCCTCGCTGTCGCCGCCGCCGACGCTCTTCGTCACCGTTACGCCCGGAACGGGGTCGTCGCTCGACTCGTCGCGGACCGTCACCGTCACCGGGGCGCCGGGATAGCTGCGGTTGACCGTGATGTCGAACCCGTCACTGGTGGTCGAGACGAGCTCGTGATCGGGGAAGGTATCGAGGTTGATCCGCTGGTGTTCGACGAACACTTGCGCCGTCCCGCCGCTGACGAACGACCGAAGGGTGCCGTACTCGTGCGGGACGGTGATTCGCTGGATCGCCCCGGCGCCGAACGCGTCCGGCTGGCGGAGCGCGGTCGTCTCCGGATAGCTCGCGACGGCGACGTCGATCGCCGTCTGGCTGCCGATCGCGTCCCCGTCCCGGTTCCAGTGGTCACGGCGGAGCGACTCGCGGACGTACTCGTCGCCGTCGATCGTCGCGAGGACGACCGCGTTGCGGCTCGACTCGACGTGAATCTCGGCGCTTGCCGTGTCGCCCCGCACCGTTTCGAGCGCCCGGTCGCGGACGGGCCCCTCGTACACCTGGAGCCGGAGCCGAAGCTCGTCGACCCGATTCGGGGCACTGAACCCGTCGGTGTCGGCGGCGAGGTCGTCGAGGCGGTCGAGTCGACGGTCGTACGCCCCGGCGACGGCGGCGACGCGAACCAGTTCGTCGAGCAGTTCGCGGTCGGAGCGGTCGCCGGCGGCGTGTTCGCGGATCGCGGCCGTCTGTTGCTCGTCGAGCGCGGCCTCGCCCCGTTCGACTCGGTCGATCGCGGCGAGGATCCGGCGCTCGCGCTCCGCGCTCGTCCCGGCGCTCTCGACCCGCCGTACCGTCGTCTCCGTCCGGAGGGTCGCGTCGGCGTCGGCCGTCGCGACCCCGAGTGCCGTCCCGAGGTTCGCGTCGCGGTCGTAGCTCCCGATCCGGGAAACTGTGGCCGCGCGGAGCGACAACACCCGTAGCGTGAGGTTCGTCCCGTGAACCGATGCCGGACCGGCGGGCCCGTCGATGGCTCCCGCCCCTCCGGAGCCATCCATGGAGTTGACGAGGCCCGTGCCGTCCGCCGACCCGACGTGCGTGAGATCGTCGGCCGTATCGGTCGCGTCCATCGCGTCGGTCCGGTCCATCGCATCGGCCGGAGAGAACACGCCGGCGACGGGGGCAACGAGGAGGAGGGCGGCGACGAGGAGAACGACAACGGGAACGGGGAGGGCTCTCATCGTCAAGCGTTTCGACGCCGATGAATAAAAACCATCCCCACGAGGCACCGAGGCGTTCGGTCGACGAACCCGGCTATGAAAAGCGTTTTGCCCCGGGGGCGAGTGCGCCGGATCATATGCGGATCCCCGCGACTCGCGGTCTCCTCGTCGCCCTCCTCGTGGTCGCACTCGTGGCCGCGACCGGCGTCGCCGCCGGCGGTGAGGACCCCGCAGTCCGGTCATTCGAGCCGGAGTCGGTCCCACACGCGAACGCGCCCATCGATGCCACCGGGAACGGGCTCATCGAGAGCGACGACGGTGTCATCGAAGGCGTGGACGGGATCGCCGGTCGGAACGGTCGAGCAGCACAGGTCGAAGCGGGTGTCGATCCCGCGACCGAGACACGGATCCGGATCGATCTCGAGCCGGACCGCGACGCCCGATGGGCGGTCGTCGTCAGGTACGAGTTCACGGATGCCGACCGGATCGACGCGTTCGAAACCGTCGGAGATCGGTTCGTCGACGGTGAAGTCGGCCCCGGCCCGACGTTGTTCGAGAGGTTCGCCGCCGAGGCGAGCCGGACCGTCGACCGGCAGATGGAGATCGTTGACGTGGACCGCGAGTCGGTCGTTATCGACGACCCCGAGGCGGCGGACGTCGAGGGCGGAAGCGAGGTCGTCGCCGTCGGCGAACTCCGGCTGACGTTCGTCTGGACCGCATTCCTCGTCGAGGACGGCGAGGACCTCGTGTTGGGTGATGCGCTCACGACCCCGGACGGCGGGACGTGGCTCCGATCGCTCGAGCCGGATCAGACCATCGAGGTGGCGACGCCGGAGGGATACACCGTCTCGGGGACGCCGGGAGCGACGGTGCCGCTCCGGGAGAACGCCGTGGTGGTCGAAGGGCCCCGGGTGTTCGAGGGCGACGAACGGGTGACGGTCGTGTACTCCCCCACGGCGACCGGCGGGGACGTTCCGTGGTCCCTGCTCGCCGGGTCGATCGTCGTTGCGGCGCTGCTCATCTCCCTGGGACTCGTCGGGTACCGCCGTCGCGACCCGGACGACGGGGAAACGGGGACCGTGGCATCCTCGACCGACGCCGGATCCGGACCGAGTGACGGGGCGGCGGCGGTCGAGGGAGCCGACGGGGTCGACGGGACGGAGCCCAACGGGACCGGAACCGCGGGGGGAGCCGTCGGGTCCGACGGGGAGTCGACGGCGGAGGACCTCTCGCTGCTCTCGGACGAGGAGCGCGTCGAGCGCCTGCTCGAACGCAACGGCGGTCGGATGCGACAGGCCGATATCGTCGACGAGACGGGGTGGTCGGACGCAAAGGTCTCACAACTGCTCTCCGCGATGGCCGACGAGGGGCGCGTCGAGAAGTTGCGTCTCGGCCGGGAGAACCTGATCTCCCTGCCGGACGAGGACGGGTTCGGCCCCGATGCGGACGACGGATCCGGCCCCGACGGCGGGTCCGACGACGAGGGCGGATCCGACGCCGGCGGGAAGGGAGCCTGACGGGCGGTCGACGACCCGCTACGCTCATCGCCGCGGCGGAGCCGAGGGTTCAAACCCGATCCGGCCGAACTGCCGGCCATGTACGCGGTCGTCGGCTGTAGCGAGTGCGGGGCCCTCTGGCTCCTCAGTGATCCACGGACGAGCGACACGGCCCGGTGTCCTCGGTGTGAACGAACTCACCGGACGGAGAAGCTCAAGCACCTCTTCGAGTCGGCGGACCGGGCCGCGGCCCGCGAGGCCCGTGCCGCGTTACTCGCGGAGAAACGCGGGGAGGACGAGGCGTTCGCCGAGGTGGACCACGTCGCGGAGCTCGAACGGGCGGTCGAGGACGCCGGGATCGACGACCGCGAGTACCTCGAGGCGGCGGGAATCGACGCCGACGCGGTGTCGGAGGCGGGCGAACGCGCGGAGGGTGGAGAGGGGTCGTCCCGCTCCCGGGACGCGATCGTGCGTGACGCGGTCCGCCATGCGGACGAGTCCACCGAGGCGGCGATCGTCGCGTACGCGAGCGACCGCGGCGTTCCGGCCGACGACGCCCGGGATCTCCTGTCGAAACTCGTTCGACGGGGGGCGGTGTCGGAATCGCGCGGGCGGTATCGGGTGTTGTGATCCGGTCGGCGGCGGGAATCGGGGGACCCGATGGCGAACCGATCAGACAAAATACTTACCACGGCCGTCGGAACCGCCGGGCGTGGATACGCGAACTACCCTCCTCGCGGTCGCCGCCGCGATCCTGATCGCGGGCGCCGTCGGGGTCGTCGCCGCCCCGGACGCCCTCGACGACCCGCAGTCCACCCCCGATCGACCGGGCGAGATCGGCGTCACGGACGTGGTCGTCGCCCCCGGCGAGGTCAGGGGTGAAACCGCGACCCTCGACCTCATCGTCGACCTCACCCACCGTGGGTCGACCGTCGAGAACGTCACCGTCAGGCACCGCGCGATCGGCGCGGAGTCGGGACTGCTCGTCGACGAGACCGTCGTCGACGTCGGCGACGTCGAGCGCGACGGCGAGCGCACGGTGAACGGCAGCCTCGACGTGGAACGCGCCGGCGGGTACCGGCTCGAAACCGTCGTGTACGTCGACGGGCAGCGCCGGTCCGAACGCACCACGCGGGTCGCCGGCGTCTCGGCGCTCACCCCGTCGTACGCGGACGCCGCCGTCGGGTTCGCCGACGGCAACGTCTGGCCGACCGTCGCCGTCTCCGTCGCCGAGACGACCGAGGAGACGACCACGCTGTCGGTATCGATCGCCGTGACGAACCGCGGCGACGAGGCCTCCGACGACCTCGACCTCAGGGTCCTGCTTCGACAGGCGGAGTCGAACGTGGTCGCCGACCGGGCGTCCGAGACGGTCGGCTCTGTTCGACCGGGTCGCACCGACACGGTCACCACGACCCTCGAGGTCCCCGCCGGCTACAACTACTACGTCGACGCCGCCCTGTTCGACGACGACGTCCTGATCGACGAGACGCAGGGCGTCGCCAACCTCGACCCGCAGGAGACGATCGACGCAAATCAGACGGTCCAGGACGTCGCCTTTGAGGTCGAGGACTTCGCCGGCAACGACGCCGCCGAGGAGGGCATGGACGAGGGCGACGCGTCGCGAGGCGAGCGCGACGGGGCCGGAAGCGACGACGAGACGCCCGGCTTCGGCGTCATCGTCGCGACGATCGCAATCCTTGGCGCCGTGCTGCTGGCGCGGAGGCAACGATGACGGCCGAGCGGACCGACGGCGGACCGGACGACGGTGGACCCGACGACGAGTCCCCGACCGATCTCGATCCCTCGACGGAGCGCAACCGACCGACCGACCACGGACGATCGACCGATCCCCGAAACACCCCCACCATGACCGACACTCGATCCGAGCCGACGGCCGATCCGTCGGCGGTCAGCGACGGAGGCACCGAACCCGCGAACACCGAAGCGGCCGCCACGAACACCGAGCCGGCCGGAGCCGACGCCCGGACGGGCGACGGTGACGGCCCGCGGTTCGCCCGGCTCTCCTCCGGCGACCTCCGCGGGCTGATCGATCGCGTCGGGCTTGCCGCGCTGGTCCTGCTCGCGTTGATCGCGGGCTGGAGCTTCTATAGTCAGACCGGCAGGGCCATCAGAACGTGGCTCGACCCCGCCTACCACCCGATCGCGCTCGCCGCGTTCAATCTCGCCGTGCTGTTCGTCGCTCTCGCCGGCGTGACACACCAGCTCTACCGGATCCGTGACGACGCTGACGGCGACGGGGGGTAAGCGGACGGAGAGTCGACCCCCGCGGAGCGCGCGTAAGCGAGTAAGAGCCGTTGCGAACGCCGTCGTTCGGCGGGACCTCGTGGACGCCTTCGACGGGGACGGGGTTCAACACGACCTCGATCGGAGCCGGGAATCCCGGTCGGGAAGACCGCTGGCCCGCCGCTCCGAGTTTGGGCCGGCCGGGACGGGTCGTCGGTCCTACTCATCCGGGAGATCTGCCGTGCTGGCAGGGATCCGCTCGACCTGCCCGGCGAGGGTCGCGGCGTCGCCGGCGACGGTCGACGCCTCGACGCCGGCCTCGTTGGCGACGAGCCGGAGGTGGGCGGCGAGCAACGCAAGCGCGCGCAGGCCCTCGTCCTCGGGGTCGTCCGTGGCACGCTGGGCGAACGTCGTATCGATCTCGCCGTCGCGGACGACACCGACGTGGAGCGCCGCTATTCCGTCGTCGTTGAGGAGTTCGCGTGCCTGCTGGACCTCGGTCGCGAACGTGTCGTCAGCGGCGGAGTCGTCGTCCGGACCGGTACCGTCGTCGTGATCGCGGTCGTCGCTCATGGGTGTGATTCGGCCGAACGAGGGAAAAATACGGCGTTCCGAGGGATCGCGCACTCGACGAGCACCGGCTCCGGCGGGTCGAACCCGGGCCAGCCGAGGCTCGAGCGATCGGGGGAGATGCGGATCGAACCGGCCGGTCAGTCGGGACGAGGGCGGGCGATGAACAGCGCCTCCTCGAGGGTGAACGGATCGTACACCGACTGGTGACAGACGCAGTAGCTCCCGTCGGCGGCGTCGTATCGCGAGGATTCCTCGAGCTCCTTGTACCCGGGGATACAACAGAAGTGCGTACAGACGTTGAGGTACGCCATGAACCCTTGGTCGGTTGAGGCGTCGACCCAGTCGTCCTCCTCCGCGGCCGCCTCGATCCGCTCGGAGCGGATGACGAGCGCGTTCAGGTCGGTGCCGGCCTCCTCCGAGCGCCATCGCACCAGGGCGGGCTTGCCGACGCCGTCGTTGCCGATGCCGTTCCCCCACGAGTCGTAGTCGTCGAAGTCGTCGACGTGGATGCGGTCACCCCCCTCGTACGTCTCGGACTGCCAGTCGTACGGCGGCCCGTCGACGGCCCGGAACAGGTTATCCGACTCGAAGTTCGGCTGGACGTTCTCCTGGGACTCCACCCCACAGTACTGGAACCACTCGCCGGAGTACAGGCGACCACCGAGGTCCTGTTGAGCGACCTCGACTTCCTGGCCTTCCTGCTCGACGGTGGTGACATCGGGCCAGACCCCCTCGATGAACCCGTCGTCGGTCACGCGGACCGGGATCTGCGGGAGGCCGCGCGGCGCCGGACCGCCGGCTTTAGCGATCGTCATGGCCACGGTTGACCCCCCGCCGACGCCGCCCGCCGTCGTCAGGGTATTCACCGTTGCGGACCCCATCGCGCCGACCCCTGCGAGCGTCGCCCCTCCGACGACGCCCTTGACGAAGCGTCGACGACCGGACTCGGACGGGTACTTGTCGGACTTGCTCATGTCGAAATTCTCGGAACGGCCCGGTAAAAAGGGTGACGAACCCGCCGACACGCCCTCCCCGGGGGGACACGAAGTTCACTCGGTTCCGAGGCAAACCTTCGTCGAGGCGGCGGTTTTAACCGGAACCGGACGAAGTGTGCGCGATATGGACGTACACAATCGTGCCGTGCGGACGGACGTCCGAGAGCTCGGGGCGCTGCACGGCGACGTCCTCGCCGCGCAGACGTCGACGGAAGCGTACGAAACGGTCGAGCGGCTCCGCAACGCGGCGATAGCGTACCGCCGCGGCGACGGGGAGAGCCGTGATCCGCTCCACGAGTCGTTCGACGAGCTCTCGGAAACCCGCGAGGGGATCGTCGCCCGGGCGTTCACGACGTACTTCGAGCTGATCAACCTCGCGGAGGAGCGCGAACGCGTCAGGGCGATCCGGAGCGCGGACGCCGAGGGGACGCTGGCCGACTCCTTCGACGCGACGATCGCAGAGTTCGCCGAGGCGGGCGTCGAGGCGGACGAGGTCGCCGAGCTCCTCGACGACGTGCTCATCGAGCCGACGTTCACCGCCCACCCGACGGAGGCCCGGCGGTCGACGGTCAAGGCGAAGCTACGGTCGATCGCAACCCACCTCGAGGAGCTGGACGAACGCCGCCTTACCGAGCGCGAGCGGAGCGCGGTCTGGCGCGACGTCACCGCGGAGGTGACGAGCCTCTGGGGGACCCGTCAGGTCCGTCAGCGTCGGCCGGAGCCGGAAGACGAGGCGCGGAACGTCGGCTGGTATCTCGAGAACACCCTGTTCGACGTCGTTGGGGACGCATACGAGGAGTTCGAGGAGACGATTACGAGCGAGTACGACGGCGTCGACTGCCCGAAGCTGTTCGAGTTCCGGTCGTGGGCCGGGTCCGACCGCGACGGCAACCCGTTCGTTACCCCGGCGGTCACCGACGACACGCTCGAGAGACAGCGCTCGGTCGTGCTCGGGAAGTACCGCGAGGAGTGTAAGCGGCTCTCCGCCGTATTGAGTCAGGACGGAGAGCGGTACGCCGTCGGCGACGCGCTCGGGGAGTCGCTCGCGGCCGACGCGGAACGATTCCCGACGATGGTCGACGAGACGCGGGAGCGATACCCCGACGAGCCGTACAGACAGAAGCTTCGGCTGATGCGCGAGCGACTCGACCGGGTCGACGACGTTCGCCCCGGCGGCTATCCCGACGCGGGCGCGTTCCTCGAGGACCTCGACGTCATCGCCGCGTCGCTGTCGGCGGACGGGCAGGGCGCCGTCCGCGACTCGTCCGTCGAACCGCTCCGCCGGCAGGTGGACACGTTCGGCTTCGCGCTGGCGGCGCTCGACCTCCGGGACCACCGCGAGAACCACACCGAGGCCGTCGCCGAGGCGGTCGGGGTCGAGGGGGTCGACTACCGCGGGATGGACGAGGACGAACGCGTCGCGTTCCTCACCGAAGCCATCCTCCAGGACACGCCGGTCCTCGACGTTGAGGACCCGGGCGACGTCTCGGAGACGGCGACGCGCGTCATCCGCCGGTTCCGGGCGTTCGCCGACTGGCAGGCGGAGTACGGCGCACAGGCGATAGACACCTACTGTATCTCGATGACCGAGGAGCCGAGCCACGTCCTCGAGGTGTTATTCCTCGCCGATCAAGTCGACGTCGTCTCGCTCCCGGACCACTGCGGAGTCGACGTCGTCCCCCTGTTGGAGACCGAGTCCGCGCTCAACGGGGCCGAGCGGATCCTCGGCACGCTGTTCGACAACGAGGCGTACGCGACCGCCCTCTCGGTCCGTGGGGACGTCCAGGAGGTGTTGTTGGGCTACTCCGACTCGAACAAGGAGAACGGGTTCCTCGCGGCCAACTGGGACCTGTACGAGAACCAGCGCCGGATCGCCCGGCACTGCCGCGAGGAGGACGTCACCCTCCGGCTGTTCCACGGCCGCGGCGGCTCCATCTCGCGGGGCGGCGGCCCGATGAACGAGGCGTTGCTCGCGCTCCCGAACGAGACCGTCACCGGCCAAGTGAAGTTCACGGAACAGGGCGAGGCGATAGCCGAAAAGTACGCCGACCGCCGGATCGCCGGGCGCGAACTCGAACAGATGCTCGACGCGCAGGTTCGCGCGCGCAAGCGGGCCAACGAGGAACCGACCGAACGCGTCCCCGACGCGTGGGTCGACGCGATGACGACCATGACCCCGGCCGCCCGGGACGCCTATCGGGGGTTACTGGAGACCGAGGGGTTCGTCCAGTACTTCGGGCAGGCGACGCCGATATCCGTCGTCGAGAATCTCAACCTCGGCTCCCGGCCGGCCTCCCGGAGTGGGGACCGAACCGTCGAGGACCTCCGGGCGATCCCGTGGGTGTTCTCGTGGACGCAGACCCGGCTCATCCTCCCGGGATGGTACTCGCTGGGGACCGGGATGGACGCGTACCTCGACGCGGTCGGCAAGGAGGCGGGGCTCGACACGCTCCGTGAGATGTACGAGGAGTGGCCGTTCTTCCGGACGACCCTCGACAACGCGGCGCTCGCGCTCGCCAGGACCGACCCGGAGATTGCGGCCGAGTACGCCGCCCTCGCCGACGACGAGCTCCGCGAACGCTTTTTCCCGCGGCTCGTTGGGGAGTACGAACGCACGCGCGACCTCGTCCTCGCGATCAGCGATCGCGACGAGCTCATCCGGCGCGACTGGCTCGCCGAGAGCCTCGACCGCCGGAACCCGTACGTCGACCCGCTCAACCTCCTTCAGGCGGACCTGCTCGGACGAACCGACCGGACCGAGGCGGAGGAGCGGACGCTCCGGCTCACCGTCAACGGGATCGCGGCCGGGATGAAAAACACCGGATGAGGGAAGGACGCGGATCGCCCCGTCGCCCGCTACGGCCAGAGACCGCGTGCCTCGTGTGCGTCCGCGATCCGCGACAGCGCGACGATATACGCGGCGTCCCGCCACGTGACGTCGCGAGCCTCGTGTTCCCGTCGGACGTCGTTCCAAGCGGCCAACATCTCGGTTTCCAGTTCGTCTTGGACCCGTTCGAGCGACCACGACCGTCGGTTGATGTCCTGAAGCCACTCGAAGTATGAGACGGTGACGCCGCCGGCGTTCGCGAGGATATCCGGAACGACGGGAACGCCCCGGTCGGCGAACGCCTCGTCGGCCGCGCTCGTCGTCGGCCCGTTCGTCGCCGTCGGTCGCGCCGAGGATCACCGGCAATGTTGCGCCGTCCGCCCGGATCCCTCGACAGAGTTCGATCCCCGTCCCGTCCGGAAGCATCCGTTCGGTGATCAGGCCGTCGATCGGTCGATCACGAACGGTCGCGAGGGCGTCGGCGACGGTCCCGACCGTCCGTATCGACGCGTCCATCCGCCCGTCGAGGGCGTCGTGGATCCGGTCGATCCACCCGGCCGTCCCGACGAGGAGGAGGGACGGGGAGTCGAGGGGATCCCACGCCGCCGTCATACCCCGATCTCCCGGTCGCAAACGCATCGGTCATGAACGGAGCGCCGTCCGTACTCGTCCACGATCCGGGAGCGAACGGTCCCGTCCGCTCGTCGTTCGGTGCGTCGAACCATGGGTTCAGTATCGAACCCTTTCTGATAAAGCGTTCGCCGACTGCCGCCGCCGACCCCGATACCGACGGCGACGCCGGAGGGCGGAGGTATCCATCAACCCCCCATTTCCATCGTTTGATATCGCACTATGCGGTTTACGACGGGGCAGGATCCCTCACAGGGAGCCTAATCGGGACTAGTGTGAATGACAGTTGGTCATAAGAAACGCTCTCTCGCGGTGAATTCAAGCAGCGCTAGTGAAGTACCTCGGGGACAAGCCCCGAGGCTTCACCGTTTTGGGTCGGCACCGCGCCCGCATGCGAATTTAATTCCTCCCGACCTCCCCCCGAATGGGGTTGGCTGGAATTAACACCCGAACACACCGTGTGTCCGTGGGAGTCGACGGCTCCACTCCGCCCGTTGAAACCCCTGTCGCACCGCCGTAGCGGGTTTTGAGAGGGGCCACGTTTCCAAACTGTCAAACGACCAGCAAAGGAATTGAGGTCTTCAACTCCATACTTTGAGGGTTGATTTCTTGTCGTTATCAAAACATGGCTGGCTGTAATAATAAATATTATGAAATAGCGCGACGGGCTTCACCCTCGGGGTCAAGCCCCGAGGCACTCGCCCTGCACAGCCTGTAGAACAACCATCGTCGTAGCGCCTCCCAACTGGGATATCCGATCAATCGCAGGCAGTTGTAGGCGTGACGGCACCCTCAACGCCGGAGCAGCCCGTAACGGTTACCCCGGAAGGCGTATCAATCGTAAGGTCACCAGTAATGGTCGAATCGCCTGCCAATGTAACATTTACTTGACTGTCTGAAGTAACAGTGACATTTCCTTGAATTTCTCCGTCAGTCATGGCAATCTTCACCTGACTCACGGTGTCAATTTCGAGATCGCCTTTGAGAGTTGACCCATCGATGATAGTTTTGACCTGACTGTCAGTATCAATATCTACGGCGGAACCCACGGTAGAACCGCCGGAAAGATCCAGTTTTATTTGGCTTTCATTAGTTATGCTGATTCCACCCCTTACTTGACTCCCATCTTTTAGCGTAATTGCTACTTGCCCACCGGCGTCCGGGATGTCAATTTCTCCATCAATGACGGATCCGGCTCCACCGATGATATCGATTTGCCCGGAAGCATCAATGCTGATCGGACCGACGGTGGAGTGTTCCAATTTCGGGAACTTCACCTGTCCTGAAGCGGTCATATCGATCGGGCCGACCGTCGAATCAAGTATCTTAACGAGTTCCGCTTGGCCTGAAGCATCAATCGTTAGTGGGCCAACCGTGGATCGTACGAGCTCATTGATTTTTATTTGATCCGTTGACGACATCGAAACCTCACCATCCACAGTAGCGTCCCGTGCTGAAAATTTGACTTCGCCGGCCTTGTCGATACAAACCCCGTTGTTGATGAAATTCTCGATTTCGAAGTCAAGCTGCGATTCGGAGAGTATCTTCACACCATTTTTGATGACCGCGTTCCCTCTCAAAGCGAAGTCAATCTGGCTCGGAGCGTCGACTTTCACATATTCGTCTATCGTCGTGTTCCCGTCAAAAGTGAGCGTTACTTGGCTCCCCGTACGGAACTCCGCGGCACCTCCGATCGATACCCCGCTAATTGTCTCCTTAATCTGGCCCGATTTGTCGATGACGACGCTGGAATCCGTCTGCTTATTCTTTCCTTTTGGAATGGAATTGATAGTGCCTCCGGAGGGCAATTCCCTTGCTGCGCAGACGGGTAATGTTTTACATTCTACATCAACCGGCTGAATGAGTTCGATTTCTTCGTTTCTGCTCGATGCGGTTATTTTCACGTCGACCGTTCCACTGTTTTCGCACGTTAACGTCGCTTGTACCTCGCCAGTTTCACTAACGTCGAGCGCTTCCGGCGCGTCAATGCTATCCACCAGCGTGGATGAACTAACGATTTGAGCCGAAATGGAATCTAACGGTTCACCGAGCTGGTTGGTGAGTTGTAGCAGCGTAACGGTATCCAGATCAAATCCGCTAACTCCCTCGGAGGTTACACCCAATAGTGCATTTTCATCATTAGCAGTACTCACACCAAATTCCCGCTGGGAATTGATCGCATCGAACGCACCGGTTCCTTGAAGCCCTACGGCACCGATCCCTCCAACGGCAAGGATACCAATGACAGTCCGGCGACTGACTATCCCTCCCGATTTCCCTCGTGATGTGTCCCGCTTACGTTTTCGTCCCATTGATTATGTAGGTTCCATTGAGCACAACTGACCAGGAGTAGGAAACGGGATCAACGTGAGCTGGTCAGAACGATGTGTGTACGAGTTTGGTATACCACTATCTTGGTGGTGAGCTTGTTTAGTAGTATCGCCGGCTCCCTCAGTTACGGCCCGTCGGCCCCCGTACGAACTGGTGATTGGCACGTATGTACGAACGGTATCCGAGGTCGAAAGCGGCACTCGATAATGATTTCAACCGAGCGTTACGCGTACCGTTCCAGTTCCGGTCGGTCGAGATCGTCGAGGACCTCGGTCGCGACCTCCGAAAGGAACGCCTCGCCCTCGTCGGAAACGCGGCGGCCCTCGCCGGCGGCCGTCATGACGAGCCCCGTCTCCTCGAGCGCCTGAAGCGACGTGCGGATCAGGTTCCGGGAGCCGGCGGCGTGTTCGCCGGGGCGGACGCTGTACCGGTTGGAGCCGCGCTTCTTCGATCCGTACTCGGTGGCGAGCCGCTCGATACCGATCGGCTCGTTCTGTGCGACCTTCCGAAGCAGGCTCGCGGAGCGTACGTACCAGAAGTCGTCCTGTTCGGGCGGGAGCTCCTTGCCCGATCCGCTCTTCGTGAACGCCACCCAGTCGGGCTCGTCGATCCGGTCCTCGAGCCGTGTCGCGACCGCCTCGATGAGGGCGTCCGCAGGCACGTCATAGATAGTTACCATTGACGAAGAGTTCAGCCGGACGTCGGTTAAACCCATCGTATTTGGGAGACGGCGTGTGAGCCGGTTTTATGGGGTAACACGGCGGATGCGGCCGGCTGACCGGGACGCGACTGCCGGGCAGATTCGCGACCGGGTGGGTGCGGTTCGGCCGGGAGATTGGCCAAGCGACGCACGGCCGCGGTCGATCTCACTCCACGTACTCGTACTGCCGCTCGTTCATCCGCCCCCAGCCGGTGAACACGAACTCCGAGTCGGGCGGGGTGAACGCCTCGACCTCGCGGTCGAGGTCCTTGTCGTACTCGTGGACGTCGTGGACGTCCTCGTACTCGTCCCACGAGAGGTCGTATCGGGCGGCGAGCTGCTCGTCGACGTCGAGCGCTCCGATCTCCTCGCGCCAGCCCTCCCGGACCGTCTCGGCGTGAATCTCGGCCTGTGCGCCGGAGCCGTACGAGGCCACGAGCAGCGTGTCGCCGACGAACTCGCGGTCCCGTTCGAGCGCGTTCCGCAGGGCGCTCACGCGGGCGATGTGGACCGACCCGGTGTACCAGTTGCCGACCTCGCGGGCGAGCCCCAGCGTCGGCTCGACGGCGTCGTCGTACCACGTCCGGTACTGGTCGGTCGTCTTTAGCTCGTCCATGTATCCCCGGATCGCCTCCTCGTAGGCCTCGCGGTCGGCGTACTCGTCCTCGCGCGGTTGACGGCCGATCTCGCCGGCCAACTCGTCCTCGTGGGTCGTGTCGCGGATCACGTGGCGGTACGCAAGCAGGGCCGCCTTGCGGACCATTCCCGGGAACGGCGTGTGGAACGGCGCGTACGCGAAGTCGTCGAGGTAGATCTTCCCGGAGACCGACTCGTAGTCCTCCAGGGCCTCGCGCATCCGGGAGAGGTACACCTGCATCGAGCGTTTGCCGTCGACGCTCGGGAACTGCTGGTTCGGCTTCAGGAAGTCGGTCTCGTCCTTCGAGCCGTACCCCTGATGTATGGACAGTTCCACGAGATCCGGGTCGGCGTCGATCAACATTGCCACCGCGCCCGCACCCTGGGTCGCCTCGCCGGGGTCGCCGCGGGCGTACAACGCGGTGTCGGTCGCGATCACGAGCGCCGATCGCCCCCGGTTTCGGCCCGCGCGGATCCAGTTGTACGCGTCGTCGACCGCCTGCGTGCCGGCGACGCAGGCGAACTTGCGCTCGCCCTTGTTGGCGTGGGTGAAGTCGTCGTCGTACACCCCCTCGAGACAGCCGGCGATGTACGTCGAAACGGGCTTCGAGTGGTCGAACGCCGACTCGGTGGCGACGTCGATCCGTCCGACGTCGTCGGGGGTGAGCCCCTTGCGGTCCATGAGGCGCTTGGCCGCGTTCGCGCCCATGGTGACGATGTCCTCATACACGTCCGGGAACGAGGAGTTGGTGAGGCCGAGTCCCTTCGTGTACTTCTCCGGGTCGTCGCCCTTCTGCGGGGCGAACGTGCCGGGTAAGTCGAGTTTGAGCTTGCCGGATCGGATCTCGATGGCGTCGATCCCGACTGCGGTCATGGCCGCGTGTTCGCCGAGTGCGCATATGGGCCTGTCGATAAGGCGGTACGTCGATCGTGGAATCCGGCGACGAATCAGATGTATGAGTATCGATCGGGTAGAAAAGCAGACGCGCTAATTCGGGATGCTCAGCGTGTACGTCCGCTCGCTTCCGTCAGTAAAGTAGAGTGTAAGCGTCACTTGTTGGCCGCTCATGTCAATCTGACTACCGCCGCCGTCCCTGAAGCGGTCGAGCGTTCCAGTGGAGGTCGCCCCAGCCGAAATCGATTCATTGGTATCCAGAGCGAACTCCGTTCCGGAGATCTGTATGTTTTGATCTAACGATCCAGCGCCATCGAATTCCAGCTCAGGGTTCCCCGAACGCGAGACGACGGTTGCGGACGAGTCAGTTGAATCAAGAGAAATAGCCCTGATCTCGACTGGATTATTCCCGTTGTTGCTGACGTCAAATTCGACCTCGCTTCCGCCTCCGGCGCCGGCTTGGCTACCAGTGATCTCGGCGTCGCTCGCCATCGTAGGCGTAGCGGTGATCTCGACCCGGATCACGTCAACGTCGTCGCCGGCGGCCGCGTAGACGTCGAACTCGTCGCCGGCCTGCGCGTCATTCGAACTGAGGTCGATCGTCGCCGTCCCGTCGTGGTTCCCTGTGGCGAGCGGGATATCTATCGACCGCATGGAGTTCCCGGCCGCCGAGAACGAGTAGTCGATGCTCGCGTCGTTAATCGGTTCCGAGGTGTCGCGGTCCGTGACCTCGACGGTCAGCGTGTCGTCCGTTCCCTCGGTGAGTTGTTTGGGATCGGCGTCCTGCCAGTCGACGCGGAACGTCCGGTTCGCGCCGCCACCGCCGCCGGCCGCCGAGACGTCGAACGTGACCAACTCGTAGGACTCGCCGCCGCCGTTGATCGTCGCGTCGATCGTCCCCGCGGCGCCGGCCTCGGTGGACACCCGGCCGTCGCTGCCGGTCCGATGGGTCGTGCCGTCGATCGAGACCTGGGCGTCCGCGACCGGGTTGTTGTACTTGTCCCGGACCTCCACGCCGATGCTGTCGCCGACGACGGCGTTCTCCCCGCCGACCGGCACGACGTACGCCGGGTCCGTCGTGCCGCCGCCGTCGACCGCGACCGCCGAGAGCCCGAGCCGGTACGTCTCGGTGCCGTCGAGCGCGATCCGGATCGCGTCGCCGTCCTCGGTGACGGTCGCGCCGGGGAGCTCCGCCTGCCACCGGTCCCGGAGCGCGGTGGTGTTGCCGGCGGCGGTCGGGAGAACGATCTCGACCGGGTCGCCGCCGGATCCCGTGATCGGGACCGTACCCCGCCGTCGTGTGATCGTCTCCGGGTCGACGCTTTGCGCCTCCACGCCGTTCTCCGAAACCGCCCCGCGCAGGGTCGTCACCGCGATCCGGTCGTCGCGGACGACCGTCTGGTCGGACCGAAGAAGGAGGGCGTCGTCGAACTCCGCGGCCACCACGGAGTGTTCGTACAGCAGCCGGGGACCGCCGTCGTACTCGTTGTAGCTCGGCGTGTACCGGAGCGACGTCGTGTTGAACTGGGGGTTCGTGGCCCAGAACGCGTCGACGTTCTCGTGGGCCCCCGACGCGATCGTGCCGTTCACTTCCACGGGATCTGCCCCGGTCGTTTCGAGGGTCCCCGTCGCCGGTGGCGGATTCAAGAAGAGGGTCCGCTGCGGGTATCGTACGCCGAGTTGAACGCTCTGTGACTGGGCGGCGCCCGTCGACCCGGCCCTGAGTATCGCGTTCCGCAAGTCGAGGAACTCCCCCTCCACCTGTTGACTGTGTTCGAACTCGACCTCGTCGTTCTCGGCCGGGACGAACTGCGCCTGATACGCCGCCATCGCGAGTATCAGGAAGCCGAACAGGATCACCGTGCCGACCACGACCGACTGGCCACGACGGTCGTGTCTGAAGTCCATCGCCGAACGTCCGGGACGAACGGTTAAAACACACGCGGCCGAGTCTCGGTCTCGATAACTGCTCACGAGGACCGCCTACTCGCCGGGCCCGACGGCCGCTACTCGCCGGCCACGCGCGCCGAGACCGCGGCGACGACCGCGCCGAACCCGCCGAGTAGGACCGCGATCGTCCAGTTTCCGCCGAACAGCGGCACCGACACGAGCGTGATCACGACGAACGCCACCACGACGGTGACGAGCGATACCAGAAATCCCGCGGTCCCGTCGTCCGCCTCGTCGACCATACCGACCGTCCGATTAGCGCGTGTATAAACTCCCGTGACCGACGCGTGCCGTTTCCGTCATCGACGTGATTCCACCGTCGAGAGGGTACCATACAAGAACTCCCACACCCACACGGGAATCGCTCAGTACAGTGGGATTAACGGGCGATCCGGTGTGCGGTGGCGCGCTCCGGTGAGCGGGCCACCGGCCCGGGAACCCGAGCGCGAGGGACGCCGCGAGCGGTGCGAGGTGCGAGTGAAACGAGCACCTCGATCGCGAGCGGTGAAACCGCGAGCAGCGAGCGGCGAGGCTGGGGAGGCGTAAGGTGCGGTTGCGGTGCTTGACGGGTGGGACTCAAACGGGCAGCCACGAGGGCGAAGCCCGGCGACGTAAGCACCGCAGCGACGGAGTGGTAGCGACTGAGCGAGGAGCGCAACGAGCCGCGCGAGTCGTGCGAGGGCGACCGTAGGGAGCCCTCGACTGGCGAACGGCGATTAGCCGTGAGCCCTCGTGGCTGGGGCTTTGATCGTGTTCACCGCGCCAGCAACGATCCCATTCTACTCACCCCGATCTTTATCTAAACACCCGTCCTACTAGCAGCTCTCATCGACCGGCTGTTTCAGCCGATAATGTCTCTGAAGAAGAGGATTCCATCAGAGCCGATCTCATCTCAACATCTAATACAATTGACGTACAATCCTCGTATATGCCCGTTGATTTCGAAGCACACGAACCCGGAAACCCACGCGTTGACCTATCAGAGGGGACCAACGCGAGGCGATTGTTGGAGTTCCTGTTGACAACACCGGCCGTGGGATACACACCAGCGGAATTGGCAGAGGAAACAGGGGTCCCGCGTGGGAGTGTTGGACCGACAATGAACCGGCTCGAAGCTGCGGGCCTCGTTCGCCACAAGGAACCGTATTGGGCAGCCGCGAAAGACGACCGGATCGCAGCAGCGACGGCTGCCTTCCTCGGGGTCGAGACGGTAGCTTCCTCATACAGTGATGATTGGTACGCTCAGAATAGCGGGTGGGCTGAGGAGTTGCCCGACCTGAGCGACGAGGAGACGTAGCGAATGGTGTTTTCGCAAGGCGCTATCATCATCGCGGACGACCCGTTTGGAAACAACCCAAAGCGCCCGTACCTGATCCTCTCGAACGATCACGTCCCTTTCCACGGCCAAGAGTACGTTGCGGCAGTGATCACGACGACAGCTCGAACTGAAGCCGTTGAACTCACCGCCAACAGGCTCGAACGGGGGCAGCTTCCCCGAACGTCCTACGTGTCTCCGTGGTCGGTCCTCACGCTCAAGGATTAGATGATCACGAAGCAACCCGCAGAAGCGACTGACGCGACCGTCGATAAGGTACGGCAAGAGCTGGATACGTATCTTCAGACCAGATGATCAATATTCCGGACGGTTACATATACAACTATTCAAGGATTCGCGCGTACTGGTAGTTGGCCGAAGAAGCCGATCGTTGTATCATACCCACTTGTAGCGTTGGTTATCTCTGCGAGAAAGAGAACACAGAGTCCAAGCAGAAATACGATGACCAGTACTAACGAGGCCGATGCCGAGCGAGAGTTGATCGGCTTCCATGGGTCGGTATCGACCGACCGTACACTCCATATCGCTATAGCAAATCTCGGACCGTCGGCCGATCCCGCCACGAACCCGCCCTCCGGCACCGGGCGGTTTTTGCGCGCGCGGCGTCTGCCCCCGCACATGGCGAAACAGCCGCATCTGCTGGTCGAGTCGGGCGACGTCCACGACATCGCGGTGATCCCGGGCGACCCCGGGCGCGTCGACCGCATCGCCGGGATGTGCGACGACGCCGAACTCGTCGCCGAGAACCGGGAATACAGGGTGGTCAACGCGAGCTACGAGGGCACCGACCTCACGGTCTGCTCGACCGGGATCGGCTGTCCCTCGGCGGCGATCGCCGTCGAGGAACTCGCCCGGGTGGGCGTCGACACGTTCGTGCGGTGTGGCACCTGCGGGGCGCTCCAAGCCGACATGGAGGTCGGCGACATGGTGGTCGCGACGGGTGCCGCCAAGGAGGAGGGGACGAGCAAGCGTTACGAGGCTGGGGTGTACCCGGCGGTGCCCGACTACGGGGTGCTTTCCGCGCTGGTCGACGGCGCGGAGGCGAACGACGAGGACGTCCACGTCGGCCCCATCGTCTCCGACGATGCCTTCTACAACGAGAGCGACGCATACGTCAAGGAGTGGAACGACGCGAATCTGCTGGCGATAGAGATGGAGGCCGCGACCGTGTTCTCGCTGGCCCGCCGGAAGGGACTGCGGGCCGGCGCAATCTGTACCGTCGACGGCAACCTCGTCGCCGGCACCCAGAAGGGGGCCGACTCCGACGACGAACTCCCCGAGAAGGCGAAGAACAACGTCGAACGTGCGATCCGGATCACGCTCGACGCCGTCGCCGGCCTGTAGGTCCGGATCAGTTCCGTCACGACGGTCCGTCGGTCACTCCTCTTCGGCTTTGAATTCGACGAGCGTCAGGTCCCGGTCGAGCGCACAGTAGTCGTGTGGGGGGTCGCCGAGCACGCGCTCGATCCGTCGCTCCCCGTCGAAATCGGCCCCGTCGGGGACACAGTACTCGTGGCTCGGACACTCGGTGTGGGGACACGGGCCCGCAAGCGACGTCATGCTCCCGGCATACGCGCCCTTCGACGGCACGTTCGCCGGGACCGGCGCGGGTTCGACCTCGACCGCGCGAACCCCGGTGTCGTGGACGGCACAGTCGAGCGTCCGGGCGTTCTCCCGGACGTCGGTGATCCGGTATCGCGTCCCGACCGAGAGGTTGAGACACTGGCTCCGGTAGGGACACCCCTCGCAGTCGGGCGATTCACCCTGATAGACGAACTCGCGACCCGTGTCCGCGAGCCGCGAGCCGATGAGCGTGACCGTGGTCATGCCGGAGCGAACGGTCTCCGGCATCGTAAGCGTCCCGCCTCGTGAAACCGGCAGGTCGTGGAGGATCCGGTCGGTCCGATCCGGGCGGGCCGAAGGACCCGACCGGTCCGGACGTGCGGACGAACCGAGGCGCCGAAGGCAAAACACATCCCCCGTCCCCGGCAAGGGCGGTCGATGATCGCGGACCTGACGATCGAGCTGAAACGGGAGGC
Source organism: Halorubrum sp. (assembly GCA_028275105.1). Classification (GTDB taxonomy): domain Archaea; phylum Halobacteriota; class Halobacteria; order Halobacteriales; family Haloferacaceae; genus Halorubrum. The sequence continues at coordinate 27,099 of JAQCNI010000149.1, read as the reverse complement.
CGAGCGCGCGAACGAGCGCCGCGTCCTCGTTCTCGCGGGCGACCGCGACCGCGGGGTCGACGCCGCCCACGACGCGATCGCGGCCGCCGGCGTCGACGACGGCGACGTCTCGGCCGTCTCCACGCGCGAGGGGTTCCGGTTCGAGCGCGTCGCCCCGCGCGGGACCGACGAGCTACTCGGCCGCACCCGTGAGGTCGTCGTCCTCGACTGTCATGGGCAGTTCGTCCCGAACGCGCTCGGTCGGACGGTCGGCGCGGTCGACGGCGGCGGGCTACTCGTCCTCCTCACGCCCGCCCTGGTCGACTGGCCCGACGTCCGCGACGGGTTCGACGAGTCGCTCGCGGTCCCGCCGTTCACGACCGCGGACGTGACCGGCCGGTTCCGTGGTCGACTCGTGGAAACGATCCGGACGCATCCGGGGGTCGCGGTCGTCTCGCTGGGGGACGAAGGGACGGAACCCACGGTCGAGCGCGACGGCCTCACCGACCCGCCGGAACGGACGGGGCGCACGCCGCCGACCCGTCCGCCGAACGCGACGTTCCCCGAGGCGGCGTACGACGCGTGTCTCACCGCCGACCAGTCGCGCGCGGTCGGGGCGCTCGAATCCCTCGCGACCCCGGGCTCGGCGGTCGTCGTCGAGGCCGACCGCGGCCGGGGAAAGTCGAGCGCCGCCGGACTCGCCGCGGGCGCGCTCGCGCTCGCCGGACGCGACGTGCTCGTTTCCGCGCCCGCGCTCCGGAACGCGGCCGAGGTGTTCGCGCGGGCCGAGGAACTCCTCGATCGAGAGGGGGGCCTCGAAGCCGAGGGCGACGACCCGCGACTCCTTGAGCCGACGGGTGACGGACGAGTCAGGTTCGCTCCGCCGGCGACCGCGGCGGGTCTCCCGGCGGACCCGGACGCCGTGATCGTCGACGAGGCGGCGGCGCTCCCGGTACGGCTACTCGAACGCTTCCTCGACGCGCCAGCGGTCGCCTTCCCGACGACGGTTCACGGCTATGAGGGGGCCGGCCGCGGCTTCGCCGTGCGCTTCCGCGACCGACTCGACGAAAGCAGCTTTTCGGTTCGGGACGTGCGACTCGACGAGCCGATCCGATACGCCCGCGACGATCCGGTCGAGTCATGGGCAGCACGCTCACTACTGCTCGACGCGCGTCCGGCCGTCGAGGGTGCGGTCACGGGGACGACCGTCGACGACGTTCGATATCGCGCGCTCGAGCCGGACGACCTGCTCGCGGACGGGACCCTGCTCCGGGAGTCGTTCGGCCTGCTCGTCGCCGCCCACTACCGCACCGAGCCGAACGACCTCGCGCGGCTGCTCGACGCGCCGAACCTCGTCGCCCGCGCGCTCGTCACCGGCGGCCGGGTCGTCGCCGTCGCCCTGCTCGCCCGCGAGGGTGGACTCGACCGGGACATGCGGGCGGCGATGTACGAGGGCGAGCGCGTCCGCGGGAACATGGTGCCGGACCTGCTCACGAGCCAGCTCCGCGACGAGGGCGCGGCCGAGCCGCGAGGACTCCGGACCATCCGGATCGCGACCCATCACGCGCTCCGCGGGCGGGGTCTCGGGTCGCGTCTGCTCGACCGGATCCACGACGAGTTCGCTGGCGGGGTCGGCTACTTCTCGGTCGGGTTCGGCGCGACGCCGCGGCTCCTCCGATTCTGGCGGCGGGCGGGCTACCGGACGGCCCACCTCTCCACGACGCGCAACGACGCCTCGGGCGAGCACTCCGCGGTCATGCTCCGACCCGCGGACGACGCCGGCCGAGCCCTTCTCGGTCGACACGCGGCGGCGTTCCGGGACCGGGAGCGCGACGCCCTCTCGGACGCACACCGGGACGTCGACGCGGACGTGGTCCGCGGCGCCCTCGCCGCCTGTCCCGCGTCGGCCACGGTCGACCTCACGACGGCGGAGTGGCGGGTCGTCGTCGGGGCGTCGTTCGGACCGGGGATGTACGACTTCGCCCCCGGCGCGTTCCGCGACCTCGCGCTGGCGGCGCTGATCGGGGACAAACGCACCGAGGGGAGCGACGGAACCGAGGGCAATGGAGCGGGCCTCGACGCGCACGAGGCGCGGCTACTCGTCCGGAAGGTGCTTCAAGGACGGTCGTGGGACCGGGTCGCCGAGGAACTCGGGTACGCGTCGACGTCGGGGTGTATGCGCGCACTGGGGAGCGCCTTCGAGCCGCTCGTCGAGCGATACGGTTCGGAGCATGCGCTCGCCGATCGTGATCGGTTCGTCGAGGACTGACCGAGTCCCCGATCCGAGGATCGCCCGTACCGAACGGTCGGCTAGCGTGAGCCGCCCGAACGGGCGGAACAGGTGTCGACGCCGAGCAGCGAGTACAGCCCACAGATCCCGGTCACGGCGGTTCCAAGCGCGGCGATGGCGACGACCCCGAGCACGAGCGCAACGATGCCGGGGAGCGACGCGAACCCCGCGAGGGTCGCGAGGGACACCGTTCCCGCCACCGCGCCGGCGACGATCCTGAGACGCTTGTCCGCTGATCCGACGTTCTTGTTCATACTGTACATTATCGCTCACACGCTAAAGGCTGTCGCTCGGAACGGGGGCGCGCGTCCAACGCGGGGAGGGGGAGGGGGTCGGCCTACCGGATCACCGTCACCGGGACCGTCGCCTTGTCGACGACGCTTTTCGCGACGCTGCCAACGACCTGCTCGCGCTCCTCGGAGAGCCCGCGGTGGCCGACGTAGATCGCGTCGGCGTCGATCTCCGTCGCGAACTCCGTGATCGCGTCAGCCGGCCGGCCCGTGAGCAACTGTGTCTCGACGTCGACGCCACCGTCGCCCCCGCCACCGTCGCCCCCGCCACCGTCGCCCCCGCCACCGTCGCCCCCGCCACCGTCGCCCCCGGCGATCCCGTCGACGACCGATCGCGCGCCTTCGAGGATCCGTTCGCCCTCCTCGACGGCTGCCTCCTCGCCGGGGAGAACGATGGTACCGTCGATGAGTTCCGAGTCCGGCGTCAACACGTGGACGATCACGAGCGTTCCGTCGAACGCCGCGGTGTGTCGCGCGGCGTACAGAACGGCTTCGTCCCCGAGCGTGGACCCATCCGTGGCAACGAGGTTTCGCATGGTTGGATAGGGCACAGCCTCACACATAACTCCCGTCCGTCATTCTCGCTCGGTGGGGTTCCGGTCGGGGGCCCGATACGACGAAACGCCGGATCCCCGACGCGACGGAACGCCGGGTCCCCGACTACCGCCGTGCTCGGTCCAGTTCGACCGGCCGGGAGATCATCTCCCCCCAGTCGTCGAACCCGTGGCGGTCGTAGAACGCTCGGGCGCGTTCGTTCTCGGGGTCGACATCAAGCACGATCCGGTCAAGCGGGAGCGTCTGGTCGGCCGCGAGGTCGAGCGCGGCAGCCATGAGGTCGTCGGCGACGCTCGACCCGCGCCGGTCGGGCACGACGTACAGCTCGTTGATCACCGCCGCATCCCAGACGAACGCCAGCCGTTCGGGCAGACAGAAGACGTAGCCAACGAGTTTTCCGCCGTCTGCGGCGTCATCCCCGTGCTCGGCGTCCGCGGTGCCCCTCCCCTCGTCGACGGCGACGGTTACACAGCGCTCGTCATCGGCCGTACAGCGGTCGACCCACGCGAGCCACGACTCCCGGTACCCCTTCGTGAGTTTCCCCTCGTAGGCGGCCACCTTGTCGTCGCCGCCCGTGTTCGCGCCGAGCCCGCGCTCGAAGGCCGTCTTACAGTCGTACAACCCCTCGGCATCGGCCTCGGGGTCATACGGTCGGAGGGTGGCGCTCATTCGGCCGTCCCGTCGACCTCGGGGACCGGCTCGTCGTCGCCCCCGTCGAGGACGAACTCGGCGAGCGTCGGGACGAACGTCCCGATGTCGGTGACCATCCCGACCGCCTGCGCGGAGCCACGGTCGAGCAGCTGGGTCACCGTGGCGGGGTTGATGTCGACACAGACGGTCTTCGTCGTCGAGGGGAGACAGTTCCCGACGGCGACGGAGTGGAGCATGGTCGCGAGCATGAGCACGATGTCGGCCTCGTGGGCCTGCTCGCGGATCGCGTCCTGTGCCTCGACCGCGTCGGTGATCGTGTCGGGGAGGGGGCCGTCATCGCGGATCGAGCCCGCGAGCACCGTCGCCACGTCGTTTTCGACGCACTGGTACATGACGCCCTCGGTGACGAGCCCCTGCTCGACCGCCTCCTCGATCCCGCCGGCGCGGATCACCTCCGAGATGGTCCAGATATGGTGTTTGTGGCCCTTCCGCGGGTGTTCGAGCGTTTCGACGTTCATCCCGAGCGAGGTACCGTACAGTGACCGTTCGATGTCATGGGTCGCGAAGCCGTTACCCGCCGACAGCGCGTCGACGTACCCCGCCGAGACGAGTTCGGCGAGCGCCCCGCCCGCGCCGGAGTGGATAACCGCGGGTCCGGCGACGACCATCACGTTCCCGCCCGACTCCGTCACCTCGCGGAGCTCGGCCGCGACCTCCCGGATCGTCGACTCCGAGGGGCGCTCCGAGGAGATGCCGCCCTGCATGAACCCGAACGCGCCGCCACCGCTCCGGGGGCGTTCCGGCGGGTTCACCCGGATCCCGGACTCGTCCGTCGCGACGAGGTCGCCCTCCTCGATCGCGTCGAGCACCGTCGTGTACGCCCGCGGTCCGCCGTCCGGGCCCCCCTCGGGGTCGACGACGAGCGCGCAGTCCATCTCGATCCGCTCGACCTCGATCCACTCCCCGTCGTACAGCACTTCCGTCGGGTGGTTCGTCGTCGAGTAGAAGTCCGGCGGGACGACCTTGTCATCCGGGGCGGCGACGAGCTCCACGTCGGAGGGGTCCTCCAGCACCGCGCCGTTCTGGTGGAGTTCGTGGAGGATTGCCCGCAACGTCCCCTCGTCGGCGGCGGAGACGGTCATCCGGCAGTACGACTCCGCCTCCTCGTTGGACCCCACGTCGAACTGCTCGACGTCGAAGGAGCCGTCCAGATCCATCACTGCTCCCCAACATCGCTGCATCGTCCCGCTGTCGATAATGTGACCCTCGATTTCGACGGTGCGCGAGTGGCTCATATATCCCCGTTTCCCCGCGCGGAGAAACCGTTTTCTACTGCGGCGGCGGTCACGCCGATCCGAGGTGGCGAACGGGAGCGATGCTCGGGGATCGGTCAGCCGAGGCCAAGGAGCGAGGCGATCCGGTTGCCGAACACCATCGCGATCAGCCCGAACAGCATGACCAGACCGGACGAGACGGTGATCGTCCGGACGGCCGCGTGGCGGTCGGGCACCGGCACCCGGCTCACTGCCGCTTCGGCGACCATCCGGAGGATCCGCCCGCCGTCGAGCGGGAACGCCGGCAGGCAGTTGAACAGCGCAAGCTGGATGTTGATCCAGCCGGTCCAGAACAGCAGATTGGCCAACAGGAACACGCCGCCATCGAGGGCCGCGAGCCCGCCGTTGACGGCGTAGAAGTTGGTGACTGACCCGGTGAATCCCGCGAAGTTGAACGGGAGCCCGAACAGGCTGCCGAGCGGGAGGATCAGCGTGACGAACACGAGCCCGAGCGCGGAGTCGGCGATTCCGCCGAGCGCGACCCCGTCAACTGCGCCGTCGCCGCCGTCGCCGCCGAGCAGCTCGAGGTACGCGCCCGCCGGGTACTCGGAGACGCCGACGTCGTCGGTCGCGAGCCCGCTCGTTCCGGGGAAGACGGTGACGCCGATGAACCCGCCCTCGCGGTTCGGGTGGGGCGCAAGTTCGACGTCGTAAGGGACGCGTTCGCCGGCCGTGGTGTACGCGACCACCTCGACCGTCGTGCCGGGTTCGCGCTCCCGGAGCGTCCCGGCCAGCGCCGCGTCGTCGTGGATCCGCTCGCCGCCGATCTCGACGATCGTGAGCGGGTCGCCGACGGCCGCGCCCGCGTCGGCGATCGGCCCATCCTCCTGAACGCCGACGGCGTACGCCCCGATCGGGACCTCGGACTCGGTTCCCGACCCGGTCGCCACCGTCGCGCGCTCGGCGGCCCCGACCGCCGCGAAGAACTCCCGCTCGGTCCGCACCGACTCGCCGTTCACCGAGGCGATCGTCGCCGGTTCGTCGGCAACCGTGACGTCGAGCGGGTTGCTACCCGCCGAGCCGATCACCTGGAGCTCGCGGGCGACCTCGACCGTCCGTTCGGTCTCCCCGTCGTCGACGAGGAGAGAGACGTCCGCGTCGGCGTCGGCGATCGCGGCCTCGAACTCGGCCGTCGTGTCGACGGGCTCGCCCGCAACCTCGATCACCCGGTCGCCGCCCGCGATGTCGACGTCGGCAGCGGGCGACCCGGGCGCGACCTCGCCGACGGCATAGCCGGGCGCGACGGAGATCGCGCCGACGACCGGGCCGAACAGGAGCGCGAACACGACGACGGTGAGCAGGACGTTCGCGGTGACGCCGGCGGCGAACATCCGGGCGCGGGCGCCGCGTGAGACCACCCGAGTCGCCTCATCGTCGGGTTCGACGAACGCGCCGACGGGCGCCACCGTGAGAAAGACGAGCCCCATCGACTCGATGTCGATCCCCTCGACGCGGCACAGCAGGCCGTGAGCGCCCTCGTGGACCACCATCGCGATGGCGAGGCCGGCCACGATCTCGCCGGCGACCGAGAGGGGAAGGAACTCGTTGACGCCGGGGATGATGAGAAAGTTCTGTGGTTCCTGGACCGCGGACGGCTGGGTCGTCGAAAGCGCCGAGATTCCCGAGGAGATGATGAGGACGAACGAGCCGACCATCGCCACCAGCGCGCCGCCGAGCCCGAGATTTGCGACCACCCGCCAGGCGCGCTTCGGCTTCGCCAGCCGGTCGAGGAGTGCCCGCCCGCGACGGGTATGGAACGTGGTGAGGGGACCGGAGACGCGCACGGCGTCGGGGAGGATCCCGCGGTCGTCGAGCCACATCACGACGGCCGTGTACGCGAGGACCCCCGACAGGATCCACAGCGCCGTATTCATACCAAATCGATCAGGGTCGGCCGGGTGTAAGGCGTTCGGTTCGGAAACCGTCGCGGGAGCGATACGCGAGGGATCGAAGGCAGGATGGACCGCCGAGGCTCGATACGACGACGGGTGTGGATCCGGGCGGCACGAACTACAACACCCAAGTGGCCCCCCGTTCAACTTCGGGGCATGCTCGCGATTCTCGGCTTCGTCGTGCGGCTTGTCGGGGACATCGGACGGTTCCTCGACGTCTTCGTGAACGATCTGATCCTCGGGGTCGGCGACCCGTTGAGCGCGATCCTCGTCGTGGTCGGCCAGCTCCTCGTCGTCAGCGCCGTCTCCATCCTCGGCTACGCCGCCGTCGGGGCGCTGTTGAACGAGTTCGGCGTCAAACTTCCCTCGCTTGGCGGTCGGGGACGCAGCGAGTGAGCGGTCGCCGACGGAGCAAGTGAGCTGTCGCCGACGGATCGGAACGGGCCACGGAACGGATCAGAACAGCCCGTCGACGGCGTCGGCCGCGAGGTCGACGCCGACCTCCAGGTCCGGACCGAGCGGCGACCCGACCACCAACCCGTCGGCGTGCTCGGCGACGGCGACGGCGCGCTCGCGGACCGTCTCCGGGGTCCCGGCCATACAGAAGGCGTCGATCATCCCGGGCGTCACACGTTCAAAGGCCGCGGAGAATTCGCCCGCGGAGACGTCTTCCCCGATGGCCTCGGCCGCATCCGGATCGATCCCGTGTCGATTCAGGACCGGCGGGGGCGCGCCGGCGGCGATGAACGCCACCGGCGGTCGGGCCGCCTCGCGGGCGGCCGCCCCGTCCTCGGCGACGCTGACCGCGGCGTACGCCAGCAGGTCGAATTCGCCTCGTTCTTCGGGGCGTTCGGAGAGCCCATCGTCGACCTGATCGCGGGCCCACGCGAGGTCCGCGGGATGTGATCCGTTGTACAGCAGGCCGTCGGCGTGCTTCGCGGCCATCCGGCACATGTGGGGGCCCTCGCCGCCGACGTGGACCGGAATGTCGGCCCCCTGTGGCGGCTCGTAGTTGAGCCCGGCGTCGTCGGCCGCGAAGGTGCCGTCGTGGTCGACGCGCTCGCCGGCCCAGAGCCGCTCGGCCGTCTTGAACGCCTCAAGCACGGACCGGAGCCCGCGGTCGTCCGCCAGCCCGAGGTTTCGGAGCGTCGAGGGGTCGCCGGGGCCGAGCCCGAACATCGCACGGCCGCCGGAGGCCTCGTCGAGGGTAGCAACCTTCGAGGCGAGCGTGACGGGATGGGTCTCGTACGGATTGGCGACGCCGGGGCCGACCCGGACCGAGTCCGTCGCGGCCGCGAGTCGCGAGAGGAACGCCCACGGATCGCGGTTGTTGTAGTGACACGACGAGTAGACGGCGTCGTAGCCGGCGGCCTCCGCGCGGACGCCGAGGTCGATGAGGCGGGACAACTCGTGTTCGGGGGTGAGTTCGATTCCGAGCATCGTGATGTGGGATGGGTTTGAACGTCTGTGAGTCGGGTCGGGGGGCGGCGACTCGGGACGGGGCCGGGGGTAAGGTCGCGGCCGCCCCCGGAGTTTACCCCTCGTACTGCCACTCCCGGATCGCCTGCCGGACGAAGTCGCCCTCGACGTCACGGAAGTGGGCCTGGGATCCCTCGTGGTCGCCGAACGGCCAGTCGCGGACGACGACCGCCGGGGTCCCGCCGTCGCCCTCGCCGGCGACGAGGTTGGCGGCGGCGGCGAGTTCGTCGATCACGTTCTGGACCGTGACGCCCATCTCGCGGCCGTCACGGTCCGTCTCGCCGCGCCAGTCACGGGCGGCCGGGAGCCCCGCGTGGCCGATCGCGACGCCCCGCTGGCCGTGCCGGAACGGGCGACCGCAGGTGTCGGTGACGACGACGCGGTCGGCCGCGACCCCCTCGCGGAGCCGTTCGGCGCTCTCGGCCGGGCGTTCCGGGAGCAACAGGACGTCGCTTCCGGGAACGTTTGACCGGTCGATCCCCGCGTTAACGCCGACGTGGCCGAAGCGGGTTGCGGTCAGGAGGAACGGCGCCTCCATCAGCAGCTCCGTCGACTCCTCGAGGACCGCCTGGGCGAACCGGGGGTCCCTCTCCTCGCCGGCGATCGCCGAGAGCCGGTCGGCGATTTCGGTCGCTCGCGGTCCGGGCGGGAACGCGTCGAGGTCGAATGCCCGCCCCTCGGCCTTCGAGACGACCGTGCTGGCGACGCAGACGACGTCGTCCTCGCGGAGGTCGACGCGCTCGTCGATCAGCGCCGCGAGGTCGTCCCCCTCCCGGATCTCGGGGAGGTCCGGAACCGCGAACACCTCCATACGATACATTCGGCCGCGACGAGCAAAAACCCCGCCGGTACCGGGCCGGTTTGACGGTACCGGCGAAGGAAGAACGAGGAGTGACGGCGGCTCCCGGATCCATCCGCGATGGCGCGCTCCGGTGAGCGGGCGCGACGGCGCACGCGAACCGAGCGCGAGGGAGTCGCGAGCGGCGCGAGGTGCGAGTGAAACGAGCACCTCGATTGCGAGCGAAGTGATCGAACGATCCCCACCGGATCCGACGGCCCCGGCTTCACACACCTTTTAACCGGTTCCGCCGAACTCTCCCCGTGGACCTCCACGTCAGGTATGAGGGCGACGACGACCCCGACAAGTGTACGGCCCGGAAACTCGCGCGGTTCGACCTCGCCGAACTCCACCGGTCCGACCGCACCACCCCCTACGGCATCGTCCTCAACCCCCATGCCGAGCGCGCGCTCTCGTCGGCCGACGCCGCCGACGCCCGCGACGGCGCTCTCGTCGCGCTCGACTGCTCGTGGGAGTCCGCGGGCGAGAAGCGGTTCTCGCTGGCCGGCGACCACCGCGCACTCCCCTACCTCGTCGCCGCCAACCCGGTGAACTTCGGCCGGCCGATGCGGCTCACGACCGTCGAGGCGTTCGCGGCCGCGCTCTCGATCCTCGGCGAACCCGACCACGCGGAACGGGTCATGGCGAAGTTCACGTGGGGAGAAACGTTCCTCGAACTCAACGCGGAACCCCTACGACGGTACGCCGACTGCGCGGACTCGAGCGACATCATCGCGGTCCAACAGGAGTACCTCGACCGTGGGTAAATCGTTCCGTGATCGACGGACTCGCCGACCGACGGCCCCACCGACCGACGACTCCACCGACCGCCTCCGAGGAAGGTATTCGTCGGGTCGATGCGGATAACGGGGACCATGGGGGCGACATCGCGTACGTCGAGACGCTCCGGAAGCGGAACGACCTCCCGGCGGGCGACGTACGGACGGGCGACGTGACGTTCTACCTCGGATACGACGGCGACGAGCGGACCGGACACATTTAGAGGCGGGCGCCGAAACGAGGCGACGCATGACGGACACGATCCACACGGACGCGGCACCGGCGGCGGTCGGGGCGTACAGCCAAGCGAAGACGAACGGCGACCTCGTGTTCACCGCCGGACAGATCCCGTTGACTCCGGACGGCGATCTCCTCGCGGACGCGCCGATCGACGAGCAGACTGAGCGGGCGCTCGACAACCTGCTCGCGGTGCTGGAGGCGGCCGGGGCGGGGCCGGACGACGTGCTCAAGACCACCGTGTTTCTCGCCGACATCGACGATTTCGACGCGATGAACGAGGCGTACGCCGACTACTTCGACGGATCACCGCCGGCACGGTCGGCCGTCGGAGCCGGGGCGTTGCCGAACGGGATCGGAATCGAGATCGAGGCCGTCGCGAGCGTCGAGTAGGATGGGCGGCGGCGATGGTGGCGGCGGTGACGATGCCACGGCCGGCTCGCCTCCACCACGATCCTCGCGGACGCGACGCGAACGGCTGCTCTCGGCGTCGCTGTGGGGGCTCGTCGGCGGGTTCGCGTTCCTCGTCCTCGCGCAAGGGTATCTGCTGACCGGGGGGACGCTCCCGTTCGCGTACCCGTGGCTGTTCGGTCTCGCCGCGGGAGTCGCGGTCGCCGCCGCCGGAGCGACGCACCGGATCGGGCCGGACCGGCCGAAGAGAAGGACTTAACAGTCCCAGCGGAGTAGTCCTGATCGGGCCAGGATGGCCGAGTGGTAAGGCGCACGCCTGGAAAGCGTGTTCCCATCCGGGATCGGGGGTTCAAATCCCTCTCCTGGCGCTTTTCCGCCGTCACGATGACGACCGAAGAGCGAAGCGACGAGTGAGATCCGTGACAACGGAACGGCGAAAAGGGATTTGAATCAGGGAGCGGAGCGAGTGTAACGAGCAAAGCGACCGTGGTTCAAATCCCTCTCCTGGCGCTTTTCCCTGTATTCACCCGTGAACGAGCGCGATCATGTCGATGCGTCGAAAGGCTACGCAAAGTTCATATGTATGTGTGTCGTTAACATGGGTACGGATGCCAGACACGAAATTAGGCCGCGAACGGAAAAAGAGGGGCAAGCGCCGGCAGCTCGAGAGCCACCTCACCCGACGGGAGCTCGAGGCCGCCGACGAACCGCCGAAGCCATCCGTCGACGAGGTGGACGGGGAGTTCCTCACGGAACCCGCCAAGCTCCACGACTGACGGACGAACCGCGGGGGCCCGTCATTCCGGCCCGTTTGCGACCGCTTTTGCTCAGTGCGTGATCGTCTCCAGCCCGTACCCGACCGGCCCCCGCGTTTGATGATCCGGAAACCGGCGTGGCAGGGATCGTCTCTCCGACAAGAATGATATATAAATCCCGTCCGATCGACGTGAGCCGAGGAGCGAAGACGTGTGCTAACTTTCCGCACGAATCACGGAACGTCCGGCGTAGTTCGGGTGGTTTTCACACATCCAACCGGATTGGGTCGCCATGCCATCCGCGGCCGCCTGACGAAAGCTTTATATAGAATCACAATCAATCAAACGCTGTATGAGCCAGCGAATGCAGCAGGGTCAGCCGATGATCATCATGGGCGACGACGCCCAGCGCGTCAAGGACAAGGACGCCCAAGAGTACAACATCTCCGCGGCGCGTGGCGTCGCCGAGGCGGTACGCTCGACGCTCGGGCCGAAAGGGATGGACAAGATGCTCGTCGACTCGATGGGCGACGTCACCATCACGAACGATGGCGTCACCATCCTTCAGGAGATGGACATCGACAACCCGACGGCAGAGATGATCGTCGAGGTCGCCGAAACACAGGAGGACGAGGCCGGCGACGGAACCACGAGCGCGGTTGCCATCGCGGGTGAACTGCTGAAGAACGCCGAGGACCTCCTCGAGCAGGACATCCATCCCACCGCGGTGATCAAGGGATTCAAACTCGCGAGCGAGCACGCCCGCGATCAAGTCGACGAGCTTGCGACCGGCGTCGACGCCGACGACACGGAGACGCTCAAGAGCGTCGCCGAGACGTCGATGACGGGGAAGGGCGCGGAGCTCGAAAAGGAAGTCCTCGCGGACCTCGTCATCCGCGCGATCCAGGGCGTCACCGTGGCGGCCAACGACGGCTCGCACGTCGTCGACCTGGCGAACCTGAAGATCGAGACCCGGACCGGCCGCTCGGCCGGCCAGTCGGACCTACTCTCGGGTGCGGTCGTCGACAAGATCCCGGTCCACAAGGACATGCCGACCGGATTCGATGACGCGGAGATCCTCCTCGTGAACGACCCGATCGAGGTCGAGGAGGCCGACGTCGACACCGCCGTCAACGTCGAGTCGCCCGACCAGCTCCAGCAGTTCCTCGACCAAGAGGAGGAGCAGCTTCGCGAGAAGGTCGACGGAATCATCGAGAGCGGCGCGAACGTCGTCTTCTGCCAGAAGGGGATCGATGACCTCGCCCAGCACTACCTCGCGAAGGAGGGGATCCTCGCGGTCCGCCGCACGAAGAAGTCCGACATCGAGTTCCTCAAGAACGTCCTCAACGCGACGACGGTCACCGACATCGATTCGGTGTCGAGCGACCACGTCGCCCCCGGAACGGTCCGGCACGACACCGAGGACGAGCTGTTCTACGTCGAGGGCGAGGACGCCCACGGCGCGACGCTCCTGTTGTACGGCACGACGGAGCACGTCGTCGACGAGCTCGAGCGTGGAATCAACGACGCGATCGACGTCGTCGCGACGACCGTCTCCGACGGCCGGATCCTGCCCGGCGGCGGGGCCATTGAGGTCGAAATCGCCCGTCGACTCCGCGACTACGCGGACTCCGTCTCGGGCCGCGAGCAGCTCGCGGTCGAGGCGTTCGCGGATGCCCTCGAACTGATCCCGCGCGTGCTTGCCGAGAACGCCGGGCTGGACTCCATCGACCTACTCGTCGACCTCCGGGGGGCCCACGAGTCGGAGGGGACCAACGCCGGGCTCGACGTGTACACCGGCACGGTCGAGGACAGCTTTGAGGCGGGCGTCGTCGAGACCGCCCACGCGAAAGAACAGGCGATCGCGTCCGCCGCCGAGGCCGCGAACCTCGTCCTGAAGATCGACGACATCATCTCCGCCGGCGACCTGTCGACCTCCAGCGACGACGATGGCGGTGCGCCCGGCGGCGGCATGGGCGGCATGGGTGGCATGGGCGGCGCGATGTAACGCTCGCCCCGGAAACAGTCCCGGAGACCGTCACGCATCGTCGACGACCGTTTTTGACTGAAACGCGCTCGGGGAGCGGCGTCGCCGACACGTCTCGCGAACGGGTCGTCAGCAAGGAACGGTTCAGCAACGATAAGTACCCGACTGGCGAACGTCGCGGCATGGAGACGCTCCTTCTCAACGGCGACGCCGTCGACGAGAACGCGCGGATGGACCGCGTGATCGACGCGGTCGAGGGGGCGTTCGCCGCCTACGAGCGCGGGGACGCCCGGATGCCGGCGAAGTCGTACATCGACCTCCCGGAGTACAACGGCGACTTCCGGTCGATGCCCGCGTATCTGAACGTCCGCGGGGTCGACGCCGCGGGCGAACGGGATCCGGCGTCATCGCTGGGGCCGGGCGACTGGGATGCCGCCGGGATCAAGTGGGTGAACGTCCACACGGACAACCCAACCGACCACGACCTCCCGACGGTGATGGGGACGATGATATACTCCGACCCCGAGACCGCGTTCCCGCTGGCGATCATGAACGGGACCGAGCTCACGATGAAACGGACCGGCGCGGCCGCGGCCGTCGCCACCGATCACCTCGCGGTCCCGGACGCGAGTTCGCTGGGGATCGTCGGCGCTGGCGTCCAGTCGTACACGCAACTGGAAGGGATCGCCGCGGTTCGCGACGTCGAGGAGGTCGTTGTGAGCGACGTCGACGACGAGCGCGTGGCCGAGTTCGTCGCGACGTTCGAGGACCGGTTCGACGTACGCGGCGGGAGCGTCGCCGAGGCGGGCCACTGCGACGTGCTGTCAACGGTGACCCCGGTCGAGGAGCCGATCGTCGGCCCCGACGACGTCGGCGAGCACACCCACGTCAACGCGATGGGCGCGGACGCCGCGGGGAAACACGAACTCGCCGACGACCTGCTTCGCGACGCCACGATCGTCATCGACGACCACGAGCAGTGCACCCACTCCGGCGAGATCAACGTGCCGTACGCCGCCGGGACCCTCACCGACGACGACATCGACGGCGAGATCGGCGAGATCGTCATCGGGACCCGGGCGGGTCGGTCCGGAGTCGGACCCGACGGGGATCGCGGCGACGGCGGCGACGGTGGCGACGGCGATGACGGCATCACCGGCGTCAGCGTCTTCGACTCGACCGGCCTCGCGATCCAGGACGTCGCCGCCGCCCGCGTCGTCTTCGAGCACGCCGACGACAACGACAACGGGTACCCGTTCGACCTGCTGGGCCTCGCGGAGTAGCCGCCCGCCGTCGGCCCGGTCCGCCGTCGGCCCGGTCCGCCGCCCGCTCCCGACCGCCGTCTGCCCACGGCCACCGTCCCGACGGGCCGCTTTTGTACCGCCAAGACCGACCGTAAGTATGGAACTCGTCAGCGTCGCCGGCGTGGCCGAGAACGGCGTGATCGGGAACGACGGCGGGGTGCCGTGGCCGGACCTCCCGAAGGACGTCGAGCAGTACCGCGACCGCGTCGCCGGATCCCCGGTGATACTCGGGCGTCGCACCTTCGAGTCGATGCGGGCAAATCTCCCCGGCAGCCGACGGATCGTCGTGAGTCGGAGCCTCGACGCCGTCGACGAACCGACCGCGGTCATCGCCGACGGCGTCGAGGCGGCGATCGAACGAGCCCGCGACCTCGCCCCGGACGGCGTCGTCTACGTCCTGGGCGGCGGGACGATCTACGACCTGTTCCAGCCCCACGTCAACCGGATGGCGCTTAGTCGCATCGAGGGGCGCTACGAAGGGGACGTCCGATATCCCGAGTGGGACGAGGCCGACTGGGATCCGGTCGCCGAGACCGAGTACGACGGATTCACCGTCCGGGAGTGGCGGCGGTCCGCGGGGGAGTGAGCGGAGCGAAGAGGACCGATCCCGAGGGGAAAACGGACGGGTGCCGAACCGACGCCAAGCCAGCGGCGGATCTGTAATTTCGTCGACCTGACCGACGTGGGTTTAAGTATCTATGGACTGGTATATTGTGTACTATGGCGGTTTCGTGGCCACTCGTGACGCTGTTCGCCGCGTCCGCCACGGCCTGCTTTCTCGTCGCGTCCGACGGCGTGGACCTCCGGAACCCGGGGTCACGGCGCGGGTTACGATGGCTGCTCGTTATCGCCGGCGCGTGGGCAGCGCTCCAGGTGGGCGTGTTGCTCGCGACCGACGAGACGGTCGCCATCGTCATATACACGCTGTCGCTCCTCGTCGGCTTGGCGAGCGTCGGCCCGTGGCTGTACTTCTGTTCGGCGTACACCGGCCACGACTACCACCATCGACCCCTGTACCGCCGGCTCGCGGTCGGCACGTATCTCGCCGTCATCTCGGTCAAACTGACGAACCCGATCCACGGGTGGCACTTTTCGGCCGAACTCCAAACCGAGCCGGTCCGGATGCTCGTCGTCGAGCAGGCGCCGTTCTACTGGCTGTCGTTCGCACTGGCATACGCCCTGACCGGGGTCGGCTTCGTCCTCCTGTACCGGCTCTATCGGGAGTCGGAACGCACACCCCGGACGCTTCTCGCGCTGTTCGCGGTCACGGGTCTGACCATCGTCCCGAACCTCGGGGCGCTGCTGTTCCCCGATCTCGCACCCCCGTTCAGCTACGAACCGGTCGGCGTCGCCGTCTTCGCGGTCGGCGCGGCGTACGCCGCCGAGGACACCCTCCTCCGTGAGGAGCGGGCGACGCGGCGGTCGATGATCGACCGCACCGCCGGCGGGATCATCGTTCTTGACGAGAACGGTATCGTCCGCGAGCACAACGAGCGGGCGGCGGAGATGTTCGCCGCGATCGGCGGCGACGGGGACGAACCGATCCGGATGGAGGACGTCTCCGGAACGGCCGCGGCCGAGTATCGGGAGGGACGGCCGGCCCTCATCGAGGCCGACACCGTCGAGGGCGGCGACCGGAAGTGTGTCGTCAGCAGCGAGGCGCTACGTGTCGGTGACCGGACGTTCGGGCACTCGCTGCTCATTCAGGACGTCACCGTCCTCGAGGAACAACGGGAGCGGATCAAACGACACGAGCGCCAACTCAACGACATGGCGGGCGCGATCGCCCACGAACTCCGGAACTCGGTGACGATCGCGCAGGGGTATCTCGACGTCGCGACCGGGGAGTTGGACGACGACGTCGCATCCGAGGCGCGTGACTCCGCCGGCGTCGCCCGCGACCGGCTTGATCGGATCGAACAGGTCGTCGAGGACCTCCACACGCTGGTCCGGCACACCCGTGAGGCGGGCGACCCGACGGACCTCGACTTCGAGTCGGCGATCGGCGGCGCAGTCGAGGCAGCGTCGGACGCACCGACCGTCGTCGTCGAGGGGGACGGTACGGTGCTGGCGGCTCCGACCCGATTCAAACAGCTGATCAAGTACATACTCCGATTCGCCGCGTACAACGGGGCGACGACGGTGACGTTCACGCTCCACGATGACGGCTTCGCCGTGACGGACGACGGCCACTACGACGCCGGGGAGTGCGGCGACCTGCTCTTTGAGTACGAGAGCGCGGAACCCAGCGCCGACGCGGGCATGTCGCTCCCGAACGTCCGCGGACTCGCCCGGATCGAGGGCTGGAGCGTCGTCCCCGACGGAACGTACGCCGAGGGGATGAAGTACCGCATCCGCGACGCTCGAGTCCGGCTCGAGGGGGCCACGTTCCACGACGACTCGCCTGCGGACGCGGATCGCGATGAGTCCGCTGGCCTCGCCGAGGGTGGCGATGGCGGCAAGTCCGGCAGTCCGACGGCCGGATCGTGATCGCCGTTTCGCTCGACCGGATCGGTCGTGTACCGCAGCCGCACGATGAGCGGATTTAACACCCGCGACGCGGTCGATCGATCGTGTCGCTCGCGCTTACGCCGTCGTTCCTGCTCGCCGTCGCCGCCCTCGTCGTCGTTGCCGGCGCGATCAACGGGATCGCGGGGTTCGGCTTCGCCGTCGTCGGCACGATGGCGCTGGCGACGGCGGTCGAGCCGTCGACCGCGGTCGTGTTCATGCTCCTCCCGATCCTCGCGGTGAACGTCTCGTTGACCCGCGACCTCTCGACGGATGACCTTCGGTCGTGCGGTCGCCAGTTTGCGCCGCTGCTCGCGGCGACCGTCGCGGGAACCGTCGTCGGGATGACGCTGCTCGATCGACTCCCCGAGGGGCCGGTCCGACTCGGGCTCGGACTCATTACCCTCGGGTTCGTCGCGAGCCGCCAGCGGGTCGTCCCGCTCCCCGACGTTACGGCCGCGATCGACCCGTCCGTGGCCGAGGGGCGCGCGGCGATGACCGTGGTCGGCCTCGCCTCGGGCGTCCTGTTCGGCGCGACCAACGTCGGGATCCAACTCGTCGCGTACGTCCGACGGTTCGACCTATCACACGGGCTGTTCGTCGGCGTCGTCGCGCTCGTGTTCCTCGGCGTCAACGCGGTACGGGTCGGCGTCGCCGGCGCACTCGGTCTCTACTCGGACCCGACGGTCGGCGCCCTCTCGCTCGCCGCGATGGTCCCGGCCGCCGTCGGCGTCGCCGTCGGGACCCGGCTTCGCCCACGGCTGAGCGAGCGTCTCCGTCGAACGCTCGTGCTTGGGCTGTTGTCGGTGATCGGCGTTCGGTTGGTGCTCGGCGGGCTCGGGGTCGCGTGACTGGGGCGGGACGTTACTTCGGACCGTGATCGTCGGCGGCCGCGTCATCAGCGTCACTCTCCCCCACGCCGCCCGTCGACGGCCGCCGTTTGGCGACGAGTCCGATCACGAACACGGTCGCGAACGTCACCGCCCTGGAGACGAGCGCGCCGCGGGCGCCGCTCGCGCCGGTCGTCAGGACGGTCGCCGACGCACCGCCGCCCGAGAGCGTCGCCGCGCCAGCCACCCCGCCGAAGCCGAGACAACAGAGGCTGATCACGCCGACGAGCGAAAGCGATCCGAACACGCCGTCACGGCTCATCGGCGATCACCCCGATCCCGGCCGCGATTTCCGAGGAAGTCGGCGTCGGCGGGTTCGGAGGAAGTCGGCGTCGGCGAGTCCATGTTTCCCCCGTCTCGCCCACGAGGGAGTATTCGTCGCGGTCGGGCGGTCAGCGCGCGGAACCGGTTCCGTCGGCGTCGACGTCGCCGTCCCCGCCACCGACGTCGTCGGCTTCGCCCCCGTCGGACTCCGGCTCGTCGACCCGTTCCGCGAAGCCGAATCGCGGCTTGACGTCCTTGACGACGACCGCGACGGTTTCCCCGGGGTCCGCGCCGGAGACGAACAGGGTGTAGCCGTCGACGTACGCGATCCCGTCGCCCTCGTCGCCGCGTTGCTCGACCGTCACCTCGACTCGCTCACCGACGTCGACGGTCGCGGTGTGGCGGCCCTTCGCGACGAGGTACACCTCCGAGGAGCTGTCCCGCGAGGCCGGCGGCGAGGTCGTTTTGAGGTACTCGAACTCGGTCTCGACGTCGTCGCGGAGGGCGTCGAGGTCCTCGCCCTGGAACACCTTCACGACGAAGTCGCCGCCGGGCGCGAGCAGCTCCTCGGCGACCGCGAACGCCCGTCGAGCGAGGTGGACCGACCGGGCGTGGTCCAGCGAGTACTCGCCGGTCATGTTCGGGGCCATGTCCGAGAGGACGACGTCGGCCCCGCGCTCGCCGACCGCCTCGCGGAGGCGATGTCGGGTCCGCTCCTCGGTCATGTCGCCGCGGATCGTCTCCACGTCGACGGCGGCGGATTCGCCGTCATCGAACTCGTCGATTCGCTGGAGGTCGACGCCGACGACGGTCCCGGTCTCGCCGACCGCTTCGGCAGCAACCTGGAGCCAGCCGCCGGGGGCGGCGCCGAGGTCGACGACCGTGTCCCCCCGCGAAAGGAGGTCGGCATCGTCGTCGATCTGCTTCAGTTTGTACGCCGACCGGCTGCGGTACCCCTGCTGTTTCGCACGATTGTAGTACTCGTCTTTCCCGCTCATTTCGATCCGATAGACCGGCTGACGGTTTATCCGCGTCGTTTGGGGCTGCTCGCCGGGGGTGACGGGGTCGGTCACGGCGCCGGCGCGTCCGACGCCCCGCCGGTAGAATCAAACGGTCACGCGATCCATGTCCGGCCATGAGCGTCGAACCGGCGGAACGGACCATCCGCTGTCTGGTCGCGAAGGTCGGGCTCGACGGCCACGATCGGGGGGCGCACGTGATCGCGCGCGCGTTCCGCGATGCCGGCTTCGAGGTCGTCTACTCCGGGCTCCACCGCGCACCCGAGGAGATCGTCCAGGCGGCGGTCCAGGAGGACGTCGACGTCCTCGGGATCTCGATCCTCTCGGGAGCCCACAACACCCTCGTGCCGAAGGTGATCGAGGGGCTCAAGGAGTACGGCGCGTTCGAGGACACCCTCGTGATCGTCGGCGGGATCGTCCCCGACGACGACGAGACGGCCCTCAAGGAACTCGGCGTCGCGGAAGTGTTCGGCCCCGGAACGCCGATGGCGGAGACGGTGGCGTTCGTCCGAGAGAACGCCCCGAAGCGTGCGTAGATGGCGGGAAACGGAACCGGCGGAGCTGACCGAAACGAAACCGACGGGGGCCCCGACGGCCGCGATCTCGACGAGCACGGCCTCAACGACCGCGACGAGGAACTGCTCGCGGAACTGCTCGCGGGGGACCACCGTGCGCTCGCGCGCATCATCACCCGGATCGAGGACCGATCGCCGGGCTATCGCGGGATCGTCGCCGCGCTCCACGACTACACCGGCTCCGCGGAGGTGATCGGGGTGACGGGCGCACCGGGCGCGGGGAAGTCCACGCTCGTCGACGAGTTGGCGGCCGCCTACCGCGAACGCGGCGACACGGTCGGCGTGATCGCCGTCGATCCGGCCTCGCCGTACACCGGGGGCGCGGTGCTGGGCGACCGGATCCGGATGGCCTCGAACGTCGGCGATATGGACGTGTTCTTCCGGTCGATGAGTGCCCGCGGCCAGCTCGGCGGACTCTCGATGGCGACCGCGGATGCGGTGCGGGCGCTCGACGCGTTCGGCAAGGACACGGTGATGATCGAGACGGTCGGCGCGGGACAGAACGAGGTCGACATCGTGCGTACGGCCGACACGGTCGCCGTCCTCGTCCAGCCGGGATCCGGCGACGACGTCCAAACTCTGAAGGCGGGGATCATGGAGATCGGCGACGTGTTCGTCGTCAACAAGACGGACAGGGACGGCGCCGAGCGGACGCTGGCGGAGGTGGAGGAGATGGTCCACAGGCGCGAGGGGCCGGCGCGGGGACTCGACACCGGCCACCACGGCGGCCACGGTGGCCACGGCGGCCACGGGGTGCGCGACGACGACCCGGCCGACACGTCGAGCGATGACGAGAGAGACGATGGGCGGGCGGGCGATGCGGACGGCGCGGACGACGACGACGTCAACTGGACGCCGGACGTGGTCGGGACCGCCGCGAAGACCGGCGAGGGGATCGGGGAGCTGATCGAAGTGTTCGACGCGCACGCGACGTATCTCCGCGATTCCGGGGATCTGGATCGGATTCGTCGGCGACGGTTCGCCGAGGAGATCCGGACGCTGGTGCGGTCGGACGTCGGGACGCTCGCCGACGAGGCGATCGAGCGTCGGGGCGGAATCGAGTCGCTCGCTGACCGGGTCCGGCGACGCGAAGCGGATCCGTACGGCGTCGCCGCCGAACTCGTCGAGCCGATCGCGGCGTGTATCGATGCCGTCGGGGATGATATCGACGTCGACGACGGAGGGGAGCCTCCGACGGACGGTGACGGCCGACGGCGACGGTGACGGCCGACGGCGACGGTGACGGCCGACGGCGACGACGCGTTGCCACCCGCGGGACATAAGTCGCCCGCGACCCAACAGTTTTCCATGAAACTCAGGAATCTCGCCGGGACGGCTCTCCTCGGCGTCGGGGGGCTCGCAGCGATGACCACCGGGCTCCGATACGAGGGCGAACTCGAGTCGCCGCTCGCCGGTGCCACGGGGACGTTCCGCTGGCGCGGGATGGACGTCGTGTACACCGAGGGCGGCGACCCCGAGGACCCGGACCTCGTGATGCTTCACGGGATCAACGCGGCCGGGTCCTCCGGCGAATGGCGCGAGGTGTTCGCCGACCTGACCGCCGACTACCACGTGATCGCGCCCGACCTCCCGGGGTACGGCCGCTCGGACCGGCCGCCGATCCGCTACTCCGCCGCGCTGTACGAGGACTTCGTCCACGACTTCCTCACGACGTTCGACGAGCCGGCCGTGGTCGCCTCGTCGCTGTCGGCCGCCTACACCGTCGGGGCCGACGCGCCGGTGAGCGGGTTCGTCGCCGTCTGTCCGACGGCGGTCGCGGGGCCCGCCCCGCCGAAGCCCTGGCTCCGTGAACTGCTCCGCGCCCCGCTCGTCGGGACCGCGCTGTTCGACCTGATCGCGTCGAAACCGTCGATCCGGTACTTCAACGCGGACCACGGCTACTACGATCCGGAGAACCCGGACGAGGAGTGGGTCGACTACGAGTGGCGCACGACCCACGTCGAGAACGCGCGGTTTGCGCCGGCGTCGTTCGTCTCCGGCTACCTCAATAGCGAGGTCGACCTCGCGGCCGCGCTCGCCGACCGCGACGTTCCGCCGACGATCGTCTGGGGGCGGGAGGCCGAGGTGAGCCCGCTTTCGGACGGGCGAGAGCTCGCCGACGCCGCCGGCGCACGGCTCGTGGTGTTTGACCGTGCGAAGCTGCTGCCCCACGTCGAACACCCGGACCGGTTCCTCGAAACCGTCCGGGAGAGCCTCGTCGCGGGCGCGACCGCCTGATCGGATCCGAGACTCGAGCGCCGTCGTCGCTCGCGGCCCGAAACCCGTATCCCCGCGGGTGCGCAACCCGGCACCGATGGAGTGTGACAAGTGCGGGGCCGACGCGATCCACCACGCCGCCTACTCGGGGGGCCACCTCTGTGGCGAGCACCTCTGTCAGTCGGTCGAGCGGCGCGTGAAGCGTCGGATCCGCGAGGACGGGCTACTCGACCCGGACGCGACGCCCGACGACCCCGACCGATGGGTGATCGGGCTCTCGGGCGGGAAGGACAGCGTGGTCCTGACCCACGTCCTCGATGACATCTTGGGGCGGGACCCCCGCGTCGAGATGCTCACACTCACCGTCCACGAGGGGATCGAGGGATACCGCGACGAGAGCCTCGACGCTTGCGTCGAGCTGGCCACCGACCGGTCGATCCGTCACGAGGTCGTCGCCTACGACGAGGAGTTCGGCGTCCGCATGGACGACGTCGTCGAGTCGGACCCCGAGGAGATGGCCCCGTGTGCGTACTGCGGCGTGTTCCGCCGGGACGCCTTGGAGCGGTACGCCGCCGAGTTCGACGCCGACAAGCTGCTCACCGGCCACAACCTCGACGACGAGGCACAGACCGCCCTGATGAAGATCCTCGAGGGCGACGTCCGAGAGGTCGCAAAACACTTCGACGCGTCGCTCGGCCCGTTCGACGAGCGCGGGGCCACCGACGAGTTCGTCCCTCGAGCGAAGCCGCTTCGGGACGTCCCCGAAAAGGAGATCGCCCTGTACTGTCACGTGCGGGACCTGCCGGTCCACATGGCGGAGTGTCCCCACGCCGACGAGGCGTTTCGCGGCGAGATCCGATCGCTGTTACACGACCTCGAGGAGAACCACCCCGGCACGCGCCACTCGATCATGGCGGGCTACGAGGAGCTGTCCGCGCTGGCCGCCGAGCGCTACCGGCCGAACGGTGACGGGGAGCGGCCCGAACTCTCGGAGTGTGCGCGCTGCGGGTCGAAGACGAGTCGAGAGATCTGTCGGAAATGCCGGCTGCTCGACGCCATCGAGGCGGCGTGAGGCGGGGTGTTCCGTCTCGGTCCGCCGTCCCGCCGATGTTACGCCGCAGCCGACCGAGCGCCCCGGGGCATTCGATTAAACAATTATCCCGGTGGGGCCGTTTGAACGGACAATGAACGACGCGGTGAACATCCGAGCGAAAGAACTGACTTTGCTTCGGCAGATCGAGGCTCCAATAATACATGTATCCGGAATACTGTCGTTCATGTTCGCGATCACCGTTTCGAGCCGGTTCAGGCGCCGTGTCGCCGGGATGGCTGCCGAGTGCCACGCTGGGATCGGAGCCGCGCTTGTCATCCTCCAACGCCGACTCGCCGGTGGCCTCGAAATCCCGCGTACTTTCGGGCAGCCACCCCGATCTCACCGGCCGAACGGGCAACCAGGAATCGCTGCCGTCAGCACGGCCAACGTTATCGACGGGGGCGCATTGCTGACCGCATCGGCCGGTGGGTCCGCCCACGGGGTGTGGCGACGATGGAACGCCGCGGCCGGAGGCCGGCCGATCGGAATCGAGGCCCACGAGCCGTTCGGCGAGTCCGCGTCCGGCCAGCGCTTGCGAAACGGCTCGGCGCGATGGTAGTGACTGCCGATCACCGGCGCGTGACGCGTGAAGCACGAACCGGCGGAGGGACGACGGAGCCATGACCGATGCGTCCCGGTCACTGCTCGGTACCGTCGGCCGCAGTCAGTTCTCGCGTGTCGTCGGCGGGACCGCCGCCATCGCCGCGTTCGTGCTCGTCGTGCTCGGTGTGGCGTGGGACGGGCAGCCGACCGGGGCGTTCGTCGCCGGCGTCGCAGTTACCCTTTTTATCGCGATGGGGATCGTCCGGCGATCGCTGCGCCGGGCGCGGGCTACCGACGGACCACAGCCGATCACCGCCGCGACGTGGGTGACGATCATCCGTGGTGGGGTGACGGTCGGGTTTGCCGGGTTCATGCTCGCCGATCCGCCGGGGGGAGCAGCCGCGTGGGCACCGGGGGGGCTGTTCGCGGTTGCGGCCCTCCTCGACGCGGTCGATGGCGCGATCGCCCGCCGGACGGGCTGTGTTTCCGAACTCGGCGGAATTCTCGATACCGAGGTCGATACGCTCCTCGTCGCCGTCGGGGCGGTGACGGTCGTCATCTCCGGATCCGCTCCGGTCGTCTTCCTCGCGGTCGGGTTCGCACGATACGCCTTCGTCATCGCGATATACGGCCGCCGACGCCGCGGACTCCCGGTAGCCGACCTCGAGCCGAGCCAGTTTCGCCGCGTGACCGGGGCCGTGATCATGTCGACCACCTTCCTCGCGTTGCTCCCCGTTCCCGGTCCCGAGCTTTCGAGGACGGTTGTGTGGGTCGTGTCGGTACCCGTGTTGGGGCACTTCATGTGGGATTGGCTGGCGGTATCGAGGGGCGCCGACGAATGACGCGCGGTGAGACACGAAGATTGATTCGATCGACGGTCCAACTGGTGGTGTTTGATGCGACTTCCCGACGACGCGACACCGTACAAGATCGATGACGGCGAGTGGTACGTCGTGGGCGACGCGATGGACGTCCTCGCCGAGTACCACGGGGAAGCGGCGGCCGTCTTCCTCGACGACGCGTGGGCACGGCCGGGCCGGGTTCAACAGTCCGGGCTCGCGTACGACCTCCACCCGTTCGATGAGGGGCACGTCGCTGACGGCGACGACGTCGACGACACCCTCACCACGGTCGAGCTCATCGACGCCTGTCGGGCGGCGCTCGTCGACGGTGGGTGGCTGGTGGCGGACGCCGACGATTGGCTCGCCCCACGGATCGTCGAGTATCTCCGAACGCGGTGGGGCGACACCCCGGCGACGCCCGACGGCGGCGGGTTCGAAAAGCTGGGTGGGGTCACCTACCTGACCGAGGACGGGCGGCCGGACCGCGGGACGCACGGAGAGCACCTCACGACCGGCGGCTATACCGTGGTGTTCACCCACGACGGGCCCACCGAGCGCCACACCGATATCTCCGCACGGCAAGTCGCAACGTGGCCCGAGCGGACGTACGGACGCGGCGGTCGGGCAAAGCCGATCGGTCCGTACGAGGCCTGGATCGATGGCCTCGTCGACGATGGGGAGTTGATACTCGTGCCGTGTGCGGGTACCGCTCCGGCCGCGATCGCCGCCCGGCGCGTGTTCGGCGACGACGCGCGATATATCTGTGTCGACGTTGAGGAGGCCGCATACGAGGCGTTCCGCGAGCGGTACGCCGAAGAATTCAGCGAGGGACCGGCAAGCCCGCCGGAAACGGATTTCGAGGGAGAACGGAATTGAAACCGTCGTTCGGTCACCCCCCCGCGATAGCGTGGCCGCTCGGGAGTAGGACGCGTTCAAAAGATTATCGAGTGTTCGTCCGCGCGGTCCGGTGGTCTACACGCCGGACTACCGGATGACGTCGAGACCGTTGTTCTGCTCGACGGGCGCGGAGCCGCCGTCCGACTCCCACGCGGCGCGGTCGGCGCCGCCGGTTCCCTCGACGCCGGCGTTCGTCTCGGCCGCACGCGATCGGGAGTCGCCGAGGTCCTCGCCGTCGATGCTGGCGCGTGACCGGTCGGCCTGTTTCTGGGTCGACGGGCCGAGCACCTGTGCGCTCTGAACGCCGGTCATGATCGCCATGACGCGGACCTTCCCCTTGTACTCCTCCTGGATGCGTGCGCCCCAGATGACGTTCGCGCTCGCCTCGAGGCGTTCGGTGATGTTGTTCGCGATCCCCTCGGCCTCCTTGAGCGTGAGGTCGGGCCCGCCGGTGATGTGAACGAGCCCGCCGCTCGCGCCGCGGTAGTCGACGTCGAGGAGGGGATGGTTCATCGCGTCGTTGACCACCTCCTGGGTCTTGTTCTTGTCCTGGGTCTCGCCGACGAGCATTACCGCGACGCCGCCCTGGTCCATGATCGTGGACATGTCGGCGTAGTCGAGGTTGATGAGGCTCGGCTGAGTGATCGTCTCGGAGATCCCCTTGACCGTCTCCGCGATGATCTGGTCCATCACGGAGAACGCCTTCCCGATCGGGAGGTTGGGGACGTAATCCAGCAGCCGGTTGTTGTCGAGGACGATGATCGAGTCGGCCTCGTTGCGGAGGGTTTCGAGCCCCTCCTCGGCTTTCACCGTGCGGGCGCGCTCGACGTTGAACGGCGTCGAGACCATGCCGACGACGATCGCTCCCTGCTCCTTGGCGATCTTCGAGATGACCGGGGCCGCGCCGGTACCGGTCCCGCCGCCCATGCCCGCGGTGACGAAGACGAGGTCGGCGTCGCCAAGGACCTCCTTTATGGTCCCCTGGGCCATCTCCGTCGCGCGCTCACCCATATTGGGGTCGCCGCCGGCGCCGAGCCCCTGCGTGAGCGACTTGCCCACGAGGATCTTCGTGTCGGCTTCGACCATCTTGAGGTGCTGTTTGTCCGTGTTGACCGCGACGGTCTCTGCGCCGTTGACGCCGATGTTGTACAGGCGGTTGACGGTGTTGTTGCCGGCTCCGCCGGCCCCGACGATGACGATCCGGGGGTCCCCGAACTCGTCGTCGTCCAGACTGGCGTCCATGTCACGTTTCTCCCGTTCCGCGTTCTCCAAGGCGTCCTGAACGATGTCCTGCATCGGTCTACACCTTGGCCCAGTTGTGGTTGCGGCCGCGCTCCTCGCGCTCGCCGTCCTGTTCGTTCAACATGTCGCGGACGGCCGACCGGATCGCCTCGCTCCGGTTCGGGAACTCGCCCGTTTCCACCATCCGTTCGACCTCGTCGATCTGCTGTTTCGGTATGCGTAGTGTC
>JAQCNI010000142.1 GCA_028275105.1 Halorubrum sp. | reverse complement strand
AGCCCTCTACGGGGTACGAGTAACGGCTTCGTGGCAAAGCCACTGGCTGACTGTCCAGCAAACCTTAGACTCCCAATCTTTAGGATTGACCTGCTCGGCCAACACCGGGTGGGAGGCCCGCGCCTTTAGCCGCGGGAGGATGTCACACGTAACTCCCCCACTACTCCGACGGTTAGCATCAGTATTTATATCATGCTCACGCTTCGTTCATTACTGATGTACATCGGACGATATCGCCGTCGGACCGCGGGTGACTGATGATCCCGGCTTTGCCACCGGATCGGAGCCGGGAACCGATTTCCGTGTTGTTTGCGGGGACGCCGTCGGTTGATCTCCGGGAGACGGATGCCCTTCGGTCGCACTCGGTTGACGTGGAGATTGCCGGCGACGGCCGGGAGGCCATCAGGCGGCTCACTGCCGCCAGCATGTCACCCGCGGACGACACGATGCCGGATCTCGTCCTCATGAAGTTCGGCTTTCGCTCGCCCGATGGCCCCACCGTCCTTCACGCGATCAAGTCCAGTCCGCGCCCCGGATCGGTGCCGGTCGTCGTACTCGACGCCGGTGAGGGCGGCGTTGCGGGGGCGAACGGGAAGCGGGCGCATGGACACGCCGCGAACGCACGCGTCAGGGTCCCGGAAACGACCGAGGGGTACGCCAACCTACTCGACCGGATCGGGCAGTTCTGGGCCGACTGGGCACGGTACCCGGCGAAGTGCTTATTTGCCGACCGATAGTAGCATAAGTATGTCTAATTCTCCCGACGATCCGATTCTCCCCGGTCATCTGCTCGATAGCGTCTCGCTGTTGTCGAAGAAGTGGCACCCGGCAATCGTACGCTGTCTGTCCGGCACCGACGGACGGGGATTCAGCGACATCGAGCGTCAACTGGACGGGGTCTCGGCAAAAGTGCTGACGGACGCGCTGGCGGAACTCCAAGAGTACGAAGTCATCGAGCGCCGGGAAGTCAGCCAGAGCCCGCTTCGGGTCAACTACACGCTGACGGAGCGGGGCCGAGAGCTGGATTCAGTCATCGACTCGCTCGCCGACTGGGGCGAAACCCATCTCACGGAGCCGGCGACCGAACGGGTCGTCTTGATCGCCGATGACAACCCTCGCGTGGGCACGATGCACACGGCATGGCTCGAGGACGAGTACACCGTCCGGACGGCCCGTGACGGTGAGGAGACGCTTCGGAAGCTCGATACCGACGTCGGGGTCGTCGTTCTCGATAGACGGATGCCCGGCCTCTCGGGCGACGAGGTTTTGGAGTGGATTCGGTCACAGCGGTACGACGTTCGCGTCGTCATGGTGACGTCGGAGGATATCGATCTTGACCTCCTCGATCTGGCGGTCGACGAGTACCTCGTGAAGCCCACGGGAAAGGAGACGCTTCGGTCGGTCGTCGCGGAGCTGTTCGAGCGCCGGGAGCACGACGCACAGCTCCAGGAGTACGTGGCATTACAGTCTCGGCTCGCGCTCCTCCAAGTCGAGTACACTGCCGAGAGCCTCGAGTCCAACGAGGAGTATCGGAAGCTCCGATCACGGCTTGCGGAGCTTGAACCGACGAGCGAGGACATCGAAGCGGCCGACATCGAGCGGTTCGAACGGGCCCCGGTGGCGAACACGCGATGAGCATCGAGACGGATGCCCATTGGGTGGACGACCGTTCGCCGGCGCGGGCCTTGGCCCGGGTCGAAGAGGCGGTGTACGCGCTCGACGAGGCGTGGCGGTTCACTTTCGTCAACGACCGAGCGGCGGCGATGCTGGGTTACGATCCGGACGACCTCCTCGGAAACGACATTCGGGACGTGATGCCACGGATCGACGAGACGGTCGTCGGCAAACGGCTTCGTGAGGCGGTGTCGACGCAGACGCCGGCTCGGTTCGAGAGCTACGACGAGGGGCTCGAACGCCGGTTCGCGGTCCGCATCCATCCCGCGGACGACGGGGTGACCGCGTGTTTTCGGGACGTCACCGACCGGAAGGAGCGCGAACGCCGGCTCCACAGCCAGCAGTCGTGGCTCCGTGCGCTGTTCGACAACTCGCCGGACGGCATCATCGTCCACGACGCCGAGGGGTCGGTCCTCGACGCAAACGATACGCAACTTGCGGCGCTCGGATACGAACGTGAGGATCTCGGGTCGATGAACGTCGCCGACTTCGAGGTCGGGCTCGAACGCGACGAGCTCGAATCGGTGTGGAGCGAGATGCCCGAATGCGAGGTCCTGAAGACCGAAGGAGAGCACCGTCGAGCGAACGGCGAGACGTTCCCCGTCGAGGTCTGGGTGAACAGAACAACCGTCGACGGGACCGACCGGTACATCGCGATCTCCCGCGACATTACCGAACGCAAACAACGTGAACGGGAGCTCAGGCGGAACCGGGAGTTCATCGAACGGGCCCAAGAGACCGCCGCCATGGGCGGCTGGGAGGGCAACCTGGAGACGGACGAGCTCCGGTGGACCGACGAGGTCTACCGTATCCACGATCTCCCCGTCGGCGAGACGGTGAGCCTCGACGACGCGCTCGGTTTCTACCATCCCGACGATAGACCGGCGATCGTCGACGCCCTCGAGCGACTGACCGGCGACGGCGAGCCGTACGACCTCGAGTTGCGTATCATCACCGCCGCCGACCGCGTTCGCTGGGTCAGGACGATCGGTGACCCCCAAGTCGATGACGACGGAGACGTGATCGGGGTCATCGGCGTCTTACAGGACATCACCGAGCAGAAGCACCTCGAAACCTCGCTCCAGGAGAGCGAACGCTCGCTCCGGGAACTCACCGACATTGCATCCGATACCGACCGCGACTTCGAGGCAAAACTCACGGCACTGCTGGAACTCGGGGCCGAACGACTCGGTCTCCCGTACGGCTTTTTGAATCGGATCGAGGGCAGTACACAACACACCGTACGAGCCGTCGGCGACCACCCCGAACTACAGACGGGCGCGTCCGCTCCCAACTCGGAAACGTACTGTCGGAAAACCATCCAACGGGCGGAGCCGCTCACCGTTCAGAACGCGGTCGCCGAAGGATGGAAGGGTGATTCGGCGTATGAGCGGTACGACCTGGCCTGTTACATTGGTGCGACCGTCACCGTCGAGGGCGAGACGTACGGCACGCTCTGTTTCGCCGCCGACGACTGCCGCGACCACGAGTTCGATGACACGGAGCGCGCGTTCGTGGAGCTGCTCGTCCAGTGGATCAGCGACGAACTCACCACGGCGTCCTTCGAGTCGAAGCTCCACGACCTCAACGAGACGGCCCAACGGCTCATGAGCGTTCCGTCCAGATCGGAGGTCGCGGCCGTCACGGTCGAGAGCGCCAAATCGATTCTGAACATGCCGATCGCCGGCGTCTGGTGGTACGACGAACGACGCGACGCGCTCGTTCCGGAGTGTATGACTCAAGCGGCGGGCGAGTACATGACCGATCAGCCGGTCTTCGAGAGCGGGCAGGCGCTCGCGTGGGACGCGTTCACGACTCGCGAAATGCAGGTGTACGACGACCTGCGCGGCGTCGACGGGCTGCATAACGAGGACACGTTCCTCGGGTCGGAGGTAATCGTCCCGTTGGGTGACCATGGGGTCATGTTGGTCGGCTCGGTCGAGCAGCGAGCCTTCTCGGAGACGGATCTCACGCTCCTCGAGGTGCTGTCGTCGACCGTCGAAGCGGCCCTCGTCCGTGCGAAGCGGGAAGGGGTGTTGCGCGAGACACAGGCGGAGCTCAAGCAGTCCAACGAGGAGCTCGAACGGTTCGCGTACGCGGCCTCCCACGACCTACAGGAGCCACTCAGAACGATCTCGAGCTATCTCACGCTGTTGGAACGACGGTGCGGCGAGGAGCTCGACGACGACGCCGTCGAGTTCATCGAGTTCGCAGTCGACGGGGCCGACCGAATGCGGGAGATGATACAGGCGCTGCTCGCGTACTCCCGGGTTGGCACCCGTGGAGCGTCCTTCGAGCCGGTGGACGTCTCGAAGCTCTTCGACCGGGTCATCGCCGGCCTCAACGTCAAGATCACGGAGACCAACGCAACCGTGTCGACGCCGGCGACGGATGCCACGGTCGTCGGCGACCAAGCCCAACTCGCGCAGTTGTTCCAGAATCACATCGAGAACGGCATCAAGTACAACACTGGGGATCCGGAGATCGACATCTCCGTTCATCACCGCGACGGGTCGATCGTCTTCGAGGTGACCGACGACGGAATCGGAATGGAACCGGACCGAATCGACGAAATATTCGACGTGTTCCAACGACTCCACACGCGTGGGGAGTACGCCGGAACCGGCATCGGCCTCTCGATCTGCCGAAAGATCGCCGAGCGTCACGGCGGCGACATCGCCGTCGACTCGGCGCCGGGCGAGGGAACGACGTTTAGTATCACCCTTCCGAAAGCGGATGCGACTGATGAGTGAGCCCATCGGTGACACCTCGTTCCCGCGGGTAGTCGCCGTCGAGGACAATCCCGCGGACGTTCGGCTGGTCGAAGAGGGCGTCGACGCCAGTGAGGTCGAACTCGACCTGCGGGTCATCAACAGTGGGCGGCAGGCAATCGAACGGCTCACCGCCATCGACGCGGAAACCCCGCGCCACCACCCGAATTTACTATTGTTAGATCTGAATATTCCGGGGCGGTCGGGATTCGACGTGCTGGCGGCGATCCGAAACGAGACCGTCTTTCCGGACGTGCCCGTGGTGGTCGTCTCCAGTTCCGAAAGCCGTGACGACGTCAACCGCGCCTACGACCTCTCGGCGAACGCGTACGTCACGAAGCCGGCCGATCCCGACGACTACATCGAGATGATCACCGCCACCGTCGAACTCTGGGTCGCATCGACCGACCGTTCAGCAATCCATGACTAACGTAGAACCCACGCAGATCCTCCTCGTCGAGGATAACCCGGCGGATGCTCGCCTGATCACGGAGTATATCTCCGAAATCACGTGGGGAGACGCCGACTCTCCGACCCCGGAAATCACCCACGTGGAGCGGCTCGAAGCCGCCCGTGACGCGATCGGCGACGCGATCGATATCGTTCTCCTCGATCTCGGCTTACCGGACGGCAGCGGCGTTGAAACGCTCGACGGGATGCTCGGGGCGGCGGACACGGCACCGGTCGTCGTTCTAACCGGGCTCGACGACGAGCGCGTCGGGAACGACGCGGTCGAATACGGCGCCCAGGACTACCTCGTCAAGGACGACATCACACCACGGCTGCTCCAACAGACGGTCCAATATGCGATCCGACGCGAACGACAACAACAGCAGCTCCTCCAGCGGAACGCCGAACTGGCGTTGCTGACGCAGGTCGTTCGACACGACATTCGGAACGACGTCGGCGTGATCATGGGGTGGGGCGAATCGCTCGAAGATCACGTCGACTCCGAGGGGAAAAGGCATCTCGACCGCATGTTGAGCGCCGGCGAACACATTACTAGCATCACCGAAACCGTCGGCGATTTCCTCGACGTGCTCGGGGACGGCGGCGATCCGAAGCTCCATTCGGTCGACCTGAACAGCGTCCTCACGAACGAAATCGACAAAGCGCGGTCGGCCTACGAGGACGCGACGATAACGGTCACCGGCGATCTCGACGGCTCGCTCCACGTGACCGCGACGGAGCTGTTGTCCTCCGTGTTTCGGAACCTCTTGAACAACGCCGTGTCATATAATAGTAAGTCCGAGCCGGAGATAACCATCACTGTCGAGGAGAGCGACGAGACGGTTGCGGTGCGAATCGCCGACAACGGGCCGGGCATTCCCGACAGCTACAAGGACGAAATCTTCGGTCGCGGGGAGATGGGGCTGGAAAGTTCCGGGGCCGGAATCGGGCTCTATCTCGTTGACACGCTTGTACGGATGTACGATGGTGCGGTCGCCCTCGAGGACAACGATCCCGAAGGATGCGTCTTCACCGTCACGCTCAACCGGTAACGAGCAAGCGGATTGACGCCCTGATACCGTGACGGGTGCGACGGCGTCCGCGCGGGTTGACAGCGTTCACCCGACGTTTCTCTCACTACCCGTCCCTTGAGTCTCCGGGTTCGGTGTACCGGACGACGGAGTATGCGACTCCGAGTCCGATGAGCAGAATGCCGAATCCGCTAGCAGCGGTGAGTGCATCAGTACTCGTCGCAAACTCTCCGATTCGGAAGCTGATTATCTCACGGGCGACCGCGATGATTGCGGCACCGATCACGATTCGTACGACCGGTTCGTCACGAGCGTACGCTATCAGCGTCCGGTGAACCTCGACAAGAATCAGCAACAAAAGCACGGTATCTAAAAGCTCCACTACGGCAAGCGGGTTAGTGAAATTCCCGCTTGCGACGAGGTCCCACAACCCGAGTAGTAGATCAAACACGCCGATGAGGAACAAGATGAGAGTGAAGTACGCTGTCGCCAGCACGAGCCACCGCATCGCGACTACTGAGGGATGAGTGGCTTGCGACAGGTCTATTTCCGGCGCCATACGCTTCATTAGTGCGCCGTTATTGTGACATCCTCCCGCGGCTAAAGGCGCGGGCCTCCCACCCGGTGTTGGCCGAGCAGGTCAATCCTAAAGATTGGGAGTCTAAGGTTTGCTGGACAGTCAGCCAGTGGCTTTGCCACGAAGCCGTTACTCGTACCCCGTAGAGGGCTTC
>JAQCNI010000136.1 GCA_028275105.1 Halorubrum sp. | reverse complement strand
CGGTGTTCCGTCCCGTGGTGGTCAAAGTCCGAAAGCCGATACACTTGAGTTTAATTCCCGGTGGACTCGAACGGATACGTTTGCCGTGTAGGGACGTATCCTCGTCCCCGAGTTCGGGGCCGGTCTACAGCGGCCCCTCCACCGGGTCCGTTCTGCCCCCCGTGGAGTGTCACAACATACGTCCTCAATGGCCAAAACAGTGTCGAACGCGCTTCCTCCCCTCCCTACTCGCTCCGCTCGTTGAGGAAGGGGCCTCCGCGCTACCGAACGGTGAAGTATCCGCAACGGGAACCGAACCGGCCGCGTCGCTTTTATCCAGGCCGATCGAACGACGACCATGCGAAGGTACGTCTTCCTCGCGCTCGGGGGTCTCGGCCTGATCGAGGCGCTCGTTCCGGGTATCGTCGTTCGCGGGTTTACGCGCGTTGCCTACCGGAACGCCGAGGACGCGGAGTCCCGCGCGTGGCTCCGAACCGCCGTCCGGGCCGAGGGCGGCCTCCTCGTCGCCGTTGCGATCGCCGGGTTGTTCCGTGCGTCCGGGTCGGCGGAGGCGACGGCGCAAGGCCCCGACCGCGCTGGCGACGTGGACGGCGGGAGCGGCGTCGACGACGCCGTTAATTGACCCAGACGACGGCCGCGATCACGCCGCAAAACGGGCGGACGGCCCGACTACTTTTCGGTGACGTGTCTGACCGCGCTGGCGACGCCGCGGGTCGACTCGGCCATCTCGGGGCCGGACATCTCAGCGCGGCCGACCGCGAACGCCACCGGCCCCTCGATGACGACCTCGTCGCCGACGCGGATCCGCTCGTCGGCGTCGACGACGCCCGGTGCGAGCACTGAGCCGTGCGGGACGAATTCGTCGATGTCGACACGTTTCGTCGGCGCGTCGCACGCCACCCACCGACGGGCGCCCGCGAGGGTGAACGAGAGGGTGCCGTACTGGGGGACCATCGTCGCTAACTGCTCGCCGTCGTCGGGCCCGCCGGCGGTCCACGCCTGAAGCTTCGGGTATCGGCCGGTCGTGTGGAGCCCCTCGAACAGCGCGTCGCCGGCGCTGTCGCCGAGGAGGTAGTCGGCGACCGCTCGGACCGTGTTGTGCTCGCGTTCGCGCTTGCTGTAGGCGGGTTCGCCCTCGAGGGCCGCGTTCAGTTCCCCCAGCGAGGCGTCGGTCGTCGGGTGGTCGACGCAGGTGTACTCGAACGGGACGTCGACCTCGGGGTCGGACTCGACGCGAGCGCAGATCTCGCGGTAGCCGTCCTCGGGGACGTGTGCGATCACTCGAGAGTAGTCGGTGCGGTCGAGGTACCGCCGGAGCACCTCGACGACGAAGCCGATCTCGTCCTCGCTCCAGTCGCCGGTCACCACCGAGTCGTAATGCTGGGCCGGGTACGTCGTCTCCAGCTCTTGGGGCACGACCCCGATCGGCGAGGTCATCGAGACCGTGTGGCCGCGCCACTTGATCGCGTCGTGGAACTGGCGATGGCTTTGTGAGTCGCTGTACGGCTTCGTCGCCGAGCAGGGGACCACCACGAGCGGTTGGTCCGAAAACCGGTTCCGATACCGGGTGGTCACGCGATCGGCGAACCGCCGAATCTCGACCCGATCGAGGGTCTCCGCCGACGCCGCGGTGATCTCCGCACTCCGGAGCACCGGCGTCCGCTCCTCGAGGTATCGCCACTGGTCGTCAAACTCCCGGAGGGTCGCGGTGAGCCAGCCCTCGTGGCGGGCCTGTCCCTCCAAGTAGTCCCGCAGTCGGCCGGATCGGATCCGCTCACGGACCCGGCGGAGCTCGGCTGCGAGCGCGTTGACGTTGTGCGCGACGCAGTCCTCGCGGCTGAACTCGTCGCGTGGGGTCGCGCAGGCGGGACACGCACAGGGGAGCTCCGCGAGGTCCTCGAGGAAGTGTTCGGCGTCGGCGGTGAGGTACTTCCCCCGTGTTCCCTTGCTCCGCGCAAGCGACCCGTCGACGAGGTCGACTCCCGCGTACGCGAGCGTGGCGACGTTCGACGGGGTGGCGACCCCGCCAAGCAGCAGGGCGGTGTCGGCCGGCAGCGACGCTTTCGCCGAGAGGATCGCGTCCCGAAACGCCTCGCCGTGTCCGACGAAGCCCGCGGCGTCCGAGAGCACGTAAGCGTCGGCCCCGACGTCGCGTGCCCCTTCGCCGTCGACCACCGCCGCCGTCGGCGCGTCGACCTCGGGGTGCGCCACCCGAAAGGACTCGCGGACCTCGTCGCGCGTGCCGGCCGGGAACGCCCGGTGTGGCAGGACGGTGAGCGCGTCGGGGTCGCCCTCCGGAACCCCGCGGTCCGCCGTCCAGAGACTCCCGGCGTCCGCGAGAAACGGGTCCGCGAGCGCCGGGGTCGTCACCGGCCGGGCGAGCCGGATCTCCCCGAGTCGGGCCGCGCCGTCCCGCCCGTGGACCTCGAAGTAGTCGGTCATACACTCCATCGCCGGGGGACGGTCAATTCTCTTGTGTTCCGCGGCGCGGTCGATCCCGAGGCCGTCGACCCACGTCCAACCGGGTCAGTACCCGCGCGTGATGAGGTAGTCCGCGAGGTCCTCGAGGAGTCCTCGGGCGTCGCCGTCGGGGAGGATTTTGAGGTGTTCCTTCGACCGGGCGGTGAGGTCCTCGGCGGTCTCATGGGCGTACGCGATCGACCCGGCCTCCTCCAAGACGGCGACCGCCGCATCAACCTCGGCCTCGGTCACTGCGGCCGGCGTCTCGGCGGCGACGAGCCCGTCGACGTCGACGCCCTGCTGTCTGGCGTGGAGCGTGATGAGCGTCGCTTTCCCCTCCACGAGGTCGGAGCCACGCTGTTTGCCGAGGTCGTCCGAGGACACGGTCAAGTCGAGCACGTCGTCCTGTATCTGGAACGCTCGGCCGGAGTCGATCCCGTACTGATAGAGCGCCTCGACGACTTCGTCGTCCGCGCCGAGAAGGACTGCGGGAATCGCCGCGGCCGCCCCGTACAGCACCGCAGTCTTCAACTCGACCATCTCGAGGTACTCGTCGGGCAGGATGTCGTCCCGCGACTCGAAGGCGACGTCGAGTGACTGACCCTCACAGATCTCCGTACAGGTGGACGCAAGCAGGCGCATCGCCTCCAGCCCGTCGGCCGGGTCCGAGCCGGTCTCGGTCAGGATCTCGAACGCCTTCGAGTACAGCGTGTCGCCGGCGAGGATCGCCGTCGACATGTCGTACTGCTCGTGGACGGCCGGCACCCCGCGCCGCAGGTCGTCCTCGTCCATGATGTCGTCGTGGATCAAGGTGAACGACTGGATCACCTCGATCGAGACGGCGGCGCGCATGATGTCCACCGGGTCGCCGTTCACCGCGGCGAACTCCCGGTAGTCGGCGCTCATCGGCTCGACCCCCGTGACCGCCTCGGCCGCCAGCGTCGCCACCGTCGGTCGAAGACGCTTCCCGCCGGCCTCGAGGATGTATCGCGACGCCTCGTAGAGCCGTTCGGGATGTTGTGTCGGGAGCTCCTCGTCGATAGCGGCGTTGACCAGTTCGCGCCGCTCGCGGATGACCTCGAGCACCCGCGCCTCCGTGGTCTCGCTCGTCATTCGACGAGTTGGATCGTGTTGCCGTTCTGCGTGACGTGGATGTCTCGTCCGACCCGATACCCCTGTGACGCGGCGAGGTCGACGTACGGTGAGAATCCCTTGAGGTCCTGGTGGCCCGGGATGACGTGTTGCGGCTGGAGCGCGTCGAGCATCTCGTAGTGGCCCTCCTCGCGGAGGTGGCCGGAGACGTGGATGTCGTCGTAGATGCGGGCCCCCTGCATGCGGAGGAGCTGTTCGGACTGGTACCGCTGCCCCTCGTTGGTCGGCTCGGGGATGACGCTGGCGCTGAAGACGACCTTGTCGCCGTCGTCCAGTTCGTACGGCGTCTCGCCGCGACCCATTCGGGTCAACATCGCGCGCGGTTCGCCCTGGTGGCCCGTCACGATGGGCAGGTAATCCTCCTTGCCCTCCTTCATGATCCGCTTGAACGTGCGGTCGACGGACTTCCGGTGACCGTACATGCCGACGTCTCCCTGGAAGTCGACGAAGTCGAGTCGCTCGGCCGTCCCGGAGTACTTCTCCATCGAGCGACCGAGTAACACCGGCTGGCGGCCGATCTCGCGGGCGTACTCGACGAGCGACTTCACGCGGGCGATGTGTGAGGAGAACGTCGTGGCGACGATGCCGCCGTCGTAATCCTCCATCGATTTGAACGTGTCGTGGACGTGCTTTTTCGCGTACGATTCCGAGGGTGTCCGGCCCTTGCGGCCCGCGTTCGTACAGTCCTCGACGTAACACAGCACGCCCTCGTCCTCGCGGCCGATCTCGCGGAACCGCTTCATGTCGATCGGGTCGCCGATGACGGGGGTGTGGTCCATCCGCTTGTCGAGCCCGTACACGATCGCTCCCTCCGGCGTGTGGAGGACCGGGTTGATCGCGTCGATGATCGAATGGGTGACGTTAACGAACTCCATCTCGACCTGCTCGGAGTCGCCGATGGCCATCGTGCCGCCGGCCTCCATCTTCACGAGGTCGTTGTCGACCTGGAACTTCCCCTCGTCGCCGATCTGCTGTTTGACCAGTTCGATCGTGTAGGGGGCCGCCACGACGGGGGCGTCGTACCGGTGGGCGAGTTTCGGAATCGCCGCGATGTGGTCGAGGTGTCCGTGGGTGGGGACGATCGCCTGAACGTCGCCCTCCAAGTCGCTCATGACCCGGTCGTCCGGGATCGCGCCCATGTCTATCAGGTCGAGGCTGTGCATGCTCTCGGTCTCCACGTTGTCGTGGATGAGGACCTTACTGAGGTTCAGGCCCATATCGAAGATGACGATGTCGTCGCCCGCGCGGACCGCCGTCATCTGTCGACCGACCTCTTCGTAACCGCCGAGTGTCGCAATTTCGATTTCCATGGTTTGTGTATATCGAACGCCTGTCCGGCGCTCATCACTGAAACCCCGCAAGGAGCCGTCAGCGCTTCGTCCGACCGCGCGTCGTTGAGGCCCCGCTACGGCCGAGCCGACGCCGGCTCACCGTGTCCCGCGGGAGTGTGGTGTCCCGAGATACAGGTGCCCGTCTTAAAAACACCGGGGTTCGCTCGCGACCGAGCCGACCGGTAACACGTCGGTCCCCGGTCGGTTCGCCCCGTGAGAACGGGGTTCGGCCCGATTCGTCCCCCTCGCGTCCCGGTGTTTTTAATAGTGCGACGGGAGACGATACGTGTAATGAGTGGACGACCCCTCGACGTGCTCGAAGCGTCGCTCGAGGAGCCGGTGACGGTACACCTGAAAGACGGGACGACCTACTACGGGACGCTGGCCGGCTACGACCAGCACATGAACGTCGTCATCGAGCCCGAGGACGACGTGGGCGGCCGCGTCGACGACGATCTCGACGGCGAGTTCGCCGTCGCGATCGAAGACACAACGATTATACGCGGCGATAACGTCGTCACCATCAAAGCATGACCGGCTCCGGAACGCCCTCTCAGGGAAAGAAGAACAAGACGGTTCACGTGAAGTGCCGCCGCTGCGGCGAGAAGTCCTACCACGTCAAGAAGGAGCGCTGCTCCTCCTGCGGCTTCGGGAAGTCCGCGAAGCGCCGCGACTACGCGTGGCAGTCGAAGACCGGCGACAACTGACGACGGCTCTCTCTACTCTCGTTTCCGCGCTGAACCCGTAGCGGCCGCACTTCTCGAATCGGCTCGGATCCGCCGCGGCTTTTCGATCCGTTACGATTTCACCGCGGCGACGAACCCCCGCGAGCTCGCCGCCGGCCCAACCCTTACTACCGGTCGTCGTCGAGCGCCGTCATGGACCTCTCCGTCGTCGACCTCTCGCCGGTCCCCGCTGGCGGGACCGCCGCCGACGCCTTCGCGAACACGGTCGCGGCCGCCGAG
The DNA here is from genome assembly GCA_028275105.1 of Halorubrum sp. Classification (GTDB taxonomy): domain Archaea; phylum Halobacteriota; class Halobacteria; order Halobacteriales; family Haloferacaceae; genus Halorubrum. The sequence goes on along the minus strand of JAQCNI010000136.1, from coordinate 1,853 downwards.
CGGGCGGAGCGACTCGGTTACTCGCGGTTCTGGGTCGCCGAACACCACGGCCGGACCGACCGCCTCGCCGGGACGACCCCCGAGGTGCTCCTCGGCCGGGTCGCGGCGGCGACCGACGCGATCCGGCTCGGCAGCGGCGCCGTCCTGCTCAACCACTACAGCCCGTTCAAGATCGCCGAGGCGTTCGGGACGCTCGACGGCCTCGCGCCGGGCCGCGTCGACGTCGGGTTCGGCCGGGCGAACGGCCCGCCGGCCGCCGACCGCGCGCTCGGGACGAGCCGGCGCGTCGAGAACCCGAACGAGGACCACGAAGAGCGGATCCGCGCGCTCGTGAGCCACCTCTACGACGACTACCCGGCCGGACACGAGTACGCCGATCTCGGCGTCCCGCGTTCGGGTGACGGCCCGCCGGTCCCGTGGGTGCTCGGGTCGAGCCCGGCCAGCGGCGAGATCGCCGGGACGCTCGGGCTCCGGTACTGCTTCGCCGGCTTCATCCGCCCGGGGTTCGCGGAGCGCGCGTTCGCGGCCTACCGCGAGGCGTTCGACCCCGGCGTCCTCCCCGGCGGTCCCGACGAACCTACCGGGATGATCGCCGTCAACGCGGTCGCCGCCGAGACCGACGAAGCCGCGGCGCGGCGCCGCGCCCCCGCGGAAGCGACGTACAGGCGGATGCAACGCGGCGAGCTCGGCGACTCGACGCCGACGGTCGAGGAGGCGATCGACGAGCTCGGCGGCGTCCCGGAGCCGACGCCCGCCACGCTCGACGCCGACGAGTGGCCGCGGTCGGTCTCCGGAGGTCCGGCGCGGATCGCGGGGGTCCTCGGACAGCTCGCCGACCGCGTCGGCGTCGACGAGGTGATGATTCAGCACACGGTGCCGGATCACGAGGACGCGCTGGAATCGCACGCGCTGCTGGCCGAGGCGATAGATCTGGACGCGCGGGCGTGAATCGCCTCGGGGTCAAGCCCCGAGGCTTCCCGTTTCCACGACGTGACTTGCAGACACACGCTGGAAATCAGGTGCGTCCGTAGCGGTCACAGTCTCCACGGGCGTATCTTCGGGCCATCCCAGCCCTAATTCAGAAAAGCCTCTCTTGAGAACGTTCATCGCCGCATTCGCATCTCTGTCCGTCTCGAATCCGCAACTTGGACAGGAGTGTTCCCTGACCCAGATGGGTTTCGCTGTCTCCACACCACACGACGCACACTCTTTCGTCGTGCCGCTTGCTTTGACTTGCTTGACGTGACAGCCGTACAGGTCGGCCTTGTATTCGAGGAGAGTGATGAATTGTCGCCACGCCGCATCCTGCTTGTTGCGGGCGTTATGCGACTGTTCGAGCATCTCTTTCACCTCCAAGTCTTCCACGAATACGGCGTCGTATTCACGGACGAGCCACCTCGTTATTTTGTGCTGGTAGTCCAGCACCTTCCGACGAATGTGGCGCTTGAGTTTGGCAACTTCGACTCGTTGCTTCTCATAGTTGTTCGACCCCTTCTGTTTCCGTGAGAGTTTGCGTTGGTCGCGTCGAAGTCGTTCGTACTCGTCTTCGAGGTCGAGCCAATCCACACTCTTGCCGTCGCTTGTGTGGAGGTAGTTGAGGATGCCGAGGTCTATCCCAACACTGTTACTTGCGTCCAATGAGTCCACGTCGGACTTCTCAGGCAAGTCTGAATCGTCGGTTTCCAGTCCAAAGGAGACGAACCATTCGCCGGTTGTCTCCTTCTTGAACGTGACTTCCGTGATAGTGGCGTGGTCAGGAATTGGGCGGTGATAGCGAATCTTCATCCAGCCGATTTTGCTGAAGCGGACGTAAGCGAACCTGTCGCGGCCCCTCTTTTCATCGAGGTCGAAAC
>JAQCNI010000087.1 GCA_028275105.1 Halorubrum sp. | reverse complement strand
GCTCTGACAGTATGTGTGGGAGCATACCTCGGCCTCCGGAGCTCGGACGAACGCGCGCCTCCAGACGGCTCACGATCCCCGAACCTGACGCACGAGAGGTACGGAGATGACGTGGTCGACCCGGACGAGCGCGGCGCTCGGTCGTCAAGGCGCACGACGCGGTAACGGTCGAGACCGACGACGTGAGATCACGGATCGCGGGAGGCGCCCTGATCGAAGCCGAGAGGCTCCGGACTTGACAGAGCGATTCACACCACCACGACCTGACTAGGAGAGCGTCTAACCCGCTCCGCCAAGCTGTCGAACCCGCGGCCGCCGGGGATGGTCCGCCGGGTGGGTCGATACCTCCGCAAGTGACGGCGCGAGACAGGACAGCGTAAAGACACGCTACGCAGTTCGCGTACTATGAGTTCCCTAATCAAACCCGACGCGTACTATCCTGCTCGCCGCGAGCCGCTTTCCACGAGGCCGCCGCGACGAGTCTGTTCCACGCGACCGACGGAACTTCCAAGCGAATCGACTTAGTCTCAAATGTGGCACCGTCTCGCCCGGTCAAGCGGCCGGGCCGCCTTCTCCCCCGGCTCTCACTACGGAGAGAACCCCTCGTGATCACGCTCGGTCGACTTCAAGCGGCCCAATACTAACCGCCTAGGGTACGTTCATTGGGTATGAACCGTCGGGACGTGGTCATCGGCTTGGCCGGACTGATAGCCGGTGGCGGTGCGCTCGTCGGAACGGGGGCGTTCGACACGGTTGAGGCCGAACGGTCGGTCGCAGTCGAGACCGCCGGTGACGCAGACGCGTTCCTCGGGATCGAACCGTTCCCGGGGAGTCCCAACTCGGACTACGTAGATGCGTCCGGTGACACAATCGTCATCGACATCACAGAGACCGGAACCGACGCGCCCGGAGCGGGCGTCAACGAGAACGCGGTCACGGCGATCGACCGTCTGCTCACGGTGACGAACAACGGCACGCAAGACGCTGTCGTCGGGTTCAGTGATCAGTACGCGATCGACGAGGGTGACTACACCGAAGCGGAAACGCCCGGCGGATGGGGATACGCGGTGGCAGACGACGAAAGCGCTGCCGTCGTTCTCTGGGCGAGTCCGCTCCCCAGTACCATAGACAAATCACTTGGAGAGGAGGTTCGCCCTGATCTGACTACGACCGGGTTCGACGGTAGCACGCTCGTCGATGGCAGAAACGACGACGAAGTCGAGGAAAAGGCAGAGCGGGAGATCGGACCGGGAGAAAGCGTCCATATCGGTGCGATCGTCGACACACGTGAGAGCACCGTCGAAGATAACTCACTGCCCGACGAACTGGACGACACGGTTCGGCTATTTGCGGACACCACGGACGATTGACCCGCATTAACTCGTTCTGAAGCGTCGCTTCCGGATCCGGTGTTCCCGTGAATCTCTCAATCGATTTTCGCGGCGAATTTATCTCCAAATAATATATAAGTCCTGAAACGAGTAGAGAGAGCATCGTAGATTGTGACCACCGGAGACGAGCCAGACTACGGGCTTCGTCCATGATGATAGGGAACCGATGGGGAGCTGATGATGCCCGTGGACCGACACCCGGCTGACGGCGATCACGACTCAGCCTAGTTGTCACGGCACTGAACTCGTAATAATGTCGCTCACCGATCAAAAAAAGTACACGCAGCCCGAGAAGGACGAACTGTACGACCTGTTGAGCAACCACCGCCGGCGATATGTGATCCATTTCTGTAAGCAGGCGGACGAACCCCTCACGCTCTCCGACCTCGCTGAACGGGTGGCCGCCCGCGAGCAGGACAAGTCGGTGGCGGAGCTCACCTCGGCCGAACGCAAGCGCGTGTATACCTCGCTCCAGCAGACGCACCTCGACCGGCTGGCCGACGCCGGGATGATCGAGTTCGACGGCGACGAGGTCGAACTCACCAACGGGGCCGCCGAGCTCGACGTCTACCTCGATGTTGTCCCTGAGGGCTCGATCCCGTGGGGGATCTACTACCTAGGGCTCTCGCTTCTGTCCGTCGTCGTCCTCGGCGGCGTCTGGATCGGGTTCGTCCCGACGGAGACGGTCCCCGAACTCGGCTGGGCGGCGCTGATCCTCGCCGTGTTCCTGGTGTCGTCGGTCGCGCAGGTCGTCCAGAACCGGCGGTACCGCCTCGGCGATGTCGACGAACCGCCGTGAGCGCTCCACGGCCGCAGCACTGAACGCTCCGAGACCGAGGCCGCCTCGCCGTCCGTCGCCCGCGAAGGCACAGCAATACTATACGTCCGCGGGACTGACCGTTCAGCCGAGAGATGCCTACCGGTCACGGGCCAGCCGGGCGACCTTGAGAAAGATACCGCTACACGTGGCTGGTGCCGTCGGCCGATCCGACGCGAAAGACCGAGGAGAACATCATGGGACGAAAACGTCGACGCAGTCGGGGGGACGATGGCGGCCGCGTGAGCCGTCGGGCCGTCCTCGGCCTGCTGGTGATCGGCGCGGGCGGCGCTGCCGGCGTCCAGAGTACCGGCGCGTTCTCGTCGATCGCCGGTGACCGGGAGTTCAGCGTCGCCACCGCCGACGACGAGAACGCCCTACTCGGGATCGAGCCGGCCGATCCCACTGGCGACTCGGGCGGGACGGTGCGACTGTTCACGGTCACGAACCGGTTCGACGAAACGCTCGTCCTCAACCGCGTCGGTGTGCGCTCGTCCGGGTCACTCGGGATCGGTCGGAGCGACCTCGATATCGCCCAACGAACGCTCGGACCGGGCGAGGCGACGGACATTGCCGCGGAGCTATCGTGTTCGTCGGACACCACCGACGACGTGGAGATCGGGATCCGCGCGGCGACCAGCGACAGCGGCGCATCGGTGGAACTGGCCCGGTCGACCTCAGTCACGTGTGAGGCAGCCGCGTCGTGTCTCACCGGCCCGGAGGTCGAACTCGAATCGGAGACGGTGCCCTGTATCGATGTCGGCCTCCGCGGCGGCGGGGAAGTCGAAATCGAGGCAGAGGGGAGCACCGTCGACGGCGACACGGCGGTCACGCTCGGCGGCGGGGGAGAGGTTTCGATCGGGCTTGCGGGAAGCCGGATCCGCGGCGACCTTCGGATCGAGATCCGCGGCAGCGGATCGGTCGAACTCTCGCTGGAGGGCAGCGGGATCGACGGCGCGGTCCGGATCGACACGCCGGGCGGCGCCGAAGTCGAAGTCGAGATGGAGGACAGCGAGATCGGCGACGACACCGAGATCACCACGGGCGGCGGCAGCGATGTCAGCGTTGAGATGGAAGGGAGCGCGATCCGCGGCGACCTCGCCGTCGACGCTCGCGGCGGCAGCGAAGTCGAGGTCGAGACGGAGGACAGCACGATAGAAGGTACCCGTCCCTGAATTCTGTCCGACGGGGACGTGGCTCCCCTTCGGGTTCGGGGTCGTCAGCCGTCGAACCGGTCGAACTCGTCCATGGTCATGTCGGCGTAGTTGACGAGCCAGTCGCTCGCCGGGGAGTCCGGCCGCACGTAGAGATACGCGAAGTCGCCGTCGAGGACCGTGCTCACCCCGAGCTGCTCGTCTTTGATCACGCGCTTGTTGGTGTCTATCGCGACGTCGACTAACCCCTCTAGGTCGTCGACGAGGATCGTCGCCTCGTAGTCGCGTTCCGACGGGAACGTGCCGCGGGTTATCCACTCGGAGAACTCCTGTTCCTGCTGTCGGATCTCCAGAATCTCACGTTCCTCGGGAGAGACGGTGGCGTACCCGCTCCGTTGAGCGAGCAACAGTCCGGCCGCGCCGCCGACCCCGAGGAGGACGAGCAGTATCGATCCGACCGCCTCGGTGATTCGCGGATCGACGGGCTGCTCAACCGTCTCCGTTCGCTGGCTGGATTCGTCAATGGTGTTCACCTCCAGTACGCGGAACGTCTGTGGGTTGACCGTCATCGGCATCGTGCTCTCGTAGGTCTCGTTCACCGGCTGGCCCGCCAGCGTCCCCTCGACGGACGACGTCGAGACAACCTGGATCTCGATGGTTCCGGCGGCGCCGAGCTGTTGTTCGATCGTACGGATCCGTTCGAACACGGACTCGATCTCTACGGCCGCCTCGACGGTGTGATTCTCCTCGCTCGTGACGCCGGTGTCCTGCCCCTTCGCCAGCGGCTCGGCGTACTGCCACAGCACCGTGTCCCCCTCGACGCCGCGG
>JAQCNI010000132.1 GCA_028275105.1 Halorubrum sp. | reverse complement strand
CACTGTCGATTGTGGTTGAGTGTCCATGTGGTAGGAGCGGGACACTCCGAACCCCCCGTGAAGGGAAGTCGCCTGTGGAGTCTGGAATCCCTGTGCCTTCGGGTATAAATTCCGACCCAGAAGCAGGAAACCCTGTCTGCTCACGGGCGCAAAGCGCCCGTTTGTATGGTCCGTGAGACCTTCGGTTTCACGCCATCCTCAACAAGCGAGGGGCGAGTAGCCCCGAGCGCGGTAGGTCAGGGTAGTTCACCTCTCGCGGAACCATCCACACACGACCCTTACCATGACTTTCGTCACGAAACTCTCCCTCAGCTCCGGCGACCACGACGTGCTCGCGGAGACCGTCCGAGACCTCAAAACGACCCTCGAACGCAAGGGCGTGGAGTGTAAGGGCCCCCACGCCACGCCCGCGGAAACCGTCCGTGTCCCGCAGTATCGAACCCTCCGTGCCGGCGACGAGTTCCCGGCGTGGAACTACACCGTGTACCGACGGTCGATGGAGATTCACGGCTCCGACGACGTCGCCCGGGACGTCGTCGCCCGCGAGTTCCCGGATTCGATCCACGTCGAGGTCGAGGTCGACCGCAAGAAACCGCTCGGGCATCGGCGGGAGTGACTGCCGGTCGATCCGGAAGGCCAGTCAATCCGGAGGACCGGTCGTCGGCACGTCGAAGCGGTGGGAAGAGAATATTCCGATCGGCTTGGTCGACCAAGCCGATGTTTTACTCATGAGAGTCGGTTAAATCCAGCCATGGACGGTGTACTAAACAAGACGACCGACACGGTTCATAAGGGCGGGTCGGGCGCATAGGACCTCGAAACGATGTGTGGGGTCGCCCACACCGCCCCGACCGATTATCTTCGACCGGTTCCGATCGGTGTGGCAGTGAGGACGGCAGCGACGACGAAGTGTGGGCGGTGTTTCGGCGACAAGGATATCCGCAGCCACTGACTTGGACGCCCACGCTCCGGCGACCGAACACGTGGATTGTGACCCATGGCGGAAGCGACCGCCCGACCCTCGATGTTTTATATTGAACGGCGTCGATCGGCCGGTATGAGCGTTCACCTCGAGAACGAGTACCGCGAGTTTCGTCGGGACCTCCACCGACATCCCGAACCCGCGTGGTGTGAGTTCTACACGACCGCCCGGATCGTCGAGTCCCTCCGCGACCGCGACGTCGACGAGGTCCACGTCGGGATCGACGCGCTCGGCGACGGCGAGCGTCGGAACGTGCCGGACGACGACGTGCTCGATGAGTGGCTCGCTCGGGCCCGAGACGCCGGGGCGGACCCGGCACTCCTCGACGACCTCGCCGGCGGATACACCGGCTGTGTGGCGGTCCTCGACCGCGGCGAGGGGCCGGTCGTCGGGCTCCGCGTCGACATCGACGCGCTGCCGATAACCGAATCGGACGCGGAGGATCATGCGCCGGCCGTCGAGGGGTTCCGCTCCGGCAACGAGGGGTACATGCACGCCTGCGGCCACGACGCCCACGCGACCATCGGGCTCGGCGTCATCGACGCCGTCCTCGACGCCGACTTTGCCGGGACGCTCAAGGTGTTCTTCCAGCCCGGCGAGGAGCAGACCGCCGGCGGGAAGCCGATGGCCGAGTCCGGTCACCTCGATGACGTCAACTACCTTTACGCGGTTCATATCGGTCTCGATCACCCGTCCGGGACGATCATCTGTGGGGTCGACGGGTTCCTCGCGGTCCGCCATTTCCTTGCGGAGTTCGAGGGCGAGCCATCCCACGCCGGCGCTCGCCCCGCGCAGGGTCGAAACACGGTTCAGGCCATGGCGGCGGCGATCCAGAACCTCTACGCGATCCCCCGGCACGGCGACGGCGCGACGCGCGTGAACGCCGGCCTCGTCGGCGGCGGCACGGCGACGAACATCATCCCGGACGAGTCGTACGTCGAAGGCGAGGTCCGCGGGACGACGACCGATCTGTCCGACTACATGGCCGAGCATGCCGATCGGGTCCTCCGATCGGCGGCCGACATGTACGACTGTACGGTCGACATCGAGACGAAGGGCGAAGCGCCGAGCGCGGAGAGCGATACCGCCCTTGCGGACCTCGTCGGGGACGCCGCCGGCGACGTCGAAGGGGTGGCAGCGATAGCCGAGCGCGACGATCTCGGCGGTTCCGAGGACGCGACCTTCCTGATGAAGCGCGTTCAGGAACGCGGCGGGCTTGCCTGCTACGTCGGCGTCGGGACGGACCATCCGGGCGGACACCACACCGCGACGTTCGACGTCATGGAGGACGACGTCCGGATCGGAATCGGGGTGCTCTCGCGGGCGATCCGACGGGTCGCGGCGGCCCGTCCATAGGCGTCCGAGGATCCGCCCGGACGCTCGGAACGGTCCGTCCGGATGCTCGGAGCGGTTCATCCGTGAGCCACCAACATCCCGCCTCAAGCCGTCGAGCGATTCCCGGAAAAACGCCGGTGAGCGTGTCACTTGACGGTAGGTTTACTCGTCCGCGGCCCGTCGTTCCACGTATGGAAGTCCTGCTCCGGTACGTGCTCACCGGCACCCGCGGTGGCCCCAACCGGATCCGGATCCTTCGAGCGATAGACGACCGTCCGCGGAACGCGAATCAGCTGGCGGAGCGTCTCGATCTGGATTACACGACCGTCAGGCATCACCTCGACGTGCTCCGCGAGCACGACGTCGTCGAGCGAACCGGGGATCGGTACGGAACCGTCTACTATCCGACCGCGGACGCCAGACGATGCTGGGATCTCGTCGAGGAGATCGCGGAGGGGCCGGTCGCATGACCCCGACGGACGGCCCGGTCACGGTGAGCGCTCTGCCGACGCGGCAGCGGCGGTGAATTCGATCGCCGGACTCCGACGCCAATCCTCTCGTCTCGATTAGTACTTGGCGTCGGCGCCGGTCGTCTCATAGATCCGGTCCATGATCGCGTCCCGCTCGCCCGTCCAGTTCGCCATCGCCGCGGGGCTCGTCGGGTACGACCCGTAGTGGTCGAGCAGTTCGTCCGCAAGCGACTTCGTCCGGTAGAAGTCCCGGATCGTTCCCCAGTAGCCGAAGCTCTTGACCGCACACTTCAGCTTGAGCCCGAACGACATCGACGTGGAGCCCTCGTACAACGCCTCGGCGAGGTTCTCACCGGGCAGCGATGCGAGCAGTCCCATCAGGTCGTCGACGTCGACCGCGGTCGAAAGGACGTTGTACACGTCGAGGCCGGCGTACCGGCCGCCGAAATGGTCCATCACTCGGGTGTTGTACCGCCAGAGGTTCTCCTCGCTGACGTCGCCGTCGGAGACGGCCTTCACCGCCTGCTCGCCCGCGTACTCCCCCGCGTACGCGGCGCCCGCGATCCCGCCACCCGTCGTCGGATTCACGTGTCCCGCCGCGTCGCCGACGGCCATGTACCCCGGCGCCACCGCGGAGTCGTACGGCCGACGGGTCGGGAGGGCGGCACCCAGTTTGTCCTGCACCTCCGCACCCGCGAACTCCGGGCGGTCCCGCAGGTCACGTTTCAGCGCTTCTACGAGTTGCATCGGTTCCTCGTTCATCTGGAAGCCGAGCCCGGCGTTGATCTCCGTGCTCGTCCGCGGGAAGTACCAGAGGTATCCCGCGGCGCGGTCGGTCGGCTTGAACACGAGCGCGTCGTCCCATTCGACGGGCTCCGGGACCTCGACGATCTCGCGGTACGCCGAACAGAACTGCGAGTACCGGACGTTGGTGTCGAAGGTCGTCCCCTCAAAGTCGGCCTTGTCCTGGAGCAGCGACAGCGCCCCGGCACCGTCGATGACGACGTCCGCCTCGTAGGTAACGGGGTCACCCCGACGGACGGCCTTGAGCCCGGTCACGCGGCCGTCGTCGGCCTGGGTCACGTCGTTGATCACCGTCTCGTAGTGGAACTCCGCCCCGGCGTCGACGGCCCCGCCGATGACTTGTCGGCCATACTCCCGGCGGTTGATGACGGCGAGTTCGCCGGGGACGGGAATATCGAGGACGGTGTCCTCCTTCGGGATCTCGAACCGGCCGTGGTCGACGCCGGTGTTCGTGAACGCCGGCTCCAGGCGGTCCTTCGGGATCGCCCCGGGGAACTCGTCGGCCCCCTTCAGGGCGTCGCCGCAGGCGATATGGCCGGCCCCGGTCTCATCCTTTCGCTCGACCACGACGACGTCGAGTCCCTCGTTCGCGACCGTCGCGGCGGCATAACAGCCGGCGGTCCCCGCACCAGCCACGACGACGTCGTACTCATCAGTACTCATTATGATGAGATGAGGTCCCCTCCCCAAAACTCTTTGTTCCCGTTCCGGTCGGAGCCGGGCCGACGGAAGCGACTCGGGGCGTGGTCGTCGGGGGCCGACTCCCCGGCCACGGACCGTCGGTTCTCATTCCTCCGTCTCGTAGTGGTCGCCCGCCGCTGCGGGAAGCCGGGTCCGACCCACCAACGCGAGTACGAGGATCACGACCACGTACGGGATCGTCTGGACCAGCGTGTCGGGGACCGCGTAGCCGAGTTGCTGGAGCCGGATCTGTGTCGCGTCGAGCCCGGCGAAAAGTATCCCGGCGCCGAGCGTTCCGACCGGGTTGTAGTTGCCGAACAGGTACGCGACGATGGCGATGAACCCCTTGCCCTGAACCATCGTTTCGCCGGACCCGACGAACTGCCCGATCGAGAGCGCGAGCGCGGACCCGCCCACGCCGGAGAGGACGCCGGACAGGAGCACGCCGGTGTGGCGCACCCGCGAGACCGAGACCCCGACCGTGTCGAGCGCCCGCGGGTTCTCGCCGGCCGCCCGGAGGTGTTTGCCGAACGCGGTGCGGTTGAGCGCCCACCACGAGACGATCGTTGCGACCACGACCATGACCGCGAAGTACCGCCATCCAACGCGCGCGCCCAGATTCGGCGTGTTGACGCCGCCGTAAAACACCGTGGACATGAACGGCGCCAGCCCCAACGCGATCAGCCAGACCGCGAGCCCGGCGATTATCTGGTCCGCCTTGAACTCGATACAGACGACGCCGAACACACCCGCGAGGGCCGTCGAGGCGACGATCCCCGCGAGGAACCCGACCCAGATCGCCGGCACGCCGAGAATGGCGTTCCCGATGCCGACGACGGACGCGACGTACACGGACACGAACGCCGAGATGATCAGCAGTCCCTCCAGCCCGATGTTGATGACGCCGGACTTCTCCGCGAAGATTCCGCCGAGCCCGGCAAGGACGATCGGCGCCGCCAGCCGTGCGGTTGACGCGGCCGTGCTCGTCGAGAAGACGATCCCGGCGATGTCGCCGGCGACCGAGTCGGGAAACGACGACCCGAGGACCGCCAACAGCCCGAGCGTCCCGACGGTCCCGACGACGATCGACCGCAGGTGGTCGGACTCGATCAGGTCGTCGAGCACGGGGATCGGGACGTCCGCGAGCGGATTACGCATCCGACTCACCCCCACGGGTCGTGGTGCCCGCAGTATCCGTGCCGTCCCCGTCGGCCCCCTCTGACCCACCGCTCGCCGTCGGATTTCCCCCGCCCGGCCCGCGCGATCCGAGGCCGGCATACCGGCCGGCCATCCGGAAGAACTCCGGCATCGCCACGAACAGGATGATCAACCCGCGTAACACGCCGACGAGCTCGGTCGGGACGCTCGTCCGGAACCCAATCTCGAGGGCCCCACCCTTCAACAGGCCGAACAGGAACGCCGCCGGCAACACGCCGAGCGGACTGTTCCCGGCGAGGATCGAGACGGTGATCCCGTCGAAGCCGAGCCCGGGAACCGAGTCGACCCAGCGCCCCTCCGACATCAACACCCACACGGCGCCGCCGACGCCGCCGATCGCGCCCGACAGCGTCATCGCCCGAACGGTCGTCGCCTTCGCGTTCACGCCCGCGTACTCCGCGGCCGCGGCCTGAACCCCGCCGGTCCGCAGATCGTACCCGAAGGCGGTGTGCTCGACGACGTAGTAGAAGGCGAGGATGAACCCGATCCCGACCGCCAACGCGAGCAGCGCGAAGTCGCTCGACCCGGGGAACAGCCACGGGACGAACTGCGCGTGGTCGGGCACGTACTCGGTCGCGACCACCGACGACCCCTCGGCGCGGAATACCTCCAGGACCAGTACGTACGCGACGTTTGCCGCGACGAAGTTGAGCATTATCGTCGTGATCACCACGTTGGCGCCGGCGTACGCCTTCAGCGCGCCCGGGAGCGCGCCCCAGAGCCCGCCGCCGACCGCACCGGCGAGGGTGCCGGCTACGATCAGGATCACGCCCGCGATCGGCCCCGCCGGCAGCAACGGGGCGGCGGCGAGCACCGTTAGCGCGGTCGCCAGCCCGCCGACCACCAACTGCCCCTGCGTCCCGATGTTGAACAGCCCAGCACGGAACGCGACCGCGACCGAGAGCCCGGTGAATATCAGGAGCGTCGTTTCCGACAGGGTCAGCCCCATGGAGAGATTAAACGGCGTCCATTCGGGGTTCACCAGTCCCGGATCACCGACGGCGAGCGGGTAGCCGAGCGCGCCGTTGAACAGGACGACGTACACTTCGATCGGGTCGTAACAGAACCCGATTCCCGTGACCGGCATCGTCCAAGCCGCGGTAGCGCATTCGGCGACTCGCCCGGAGACGAGAATGATGGCGAAGCCGACGACGACCGAGAGCAGGATCGCCGCGACGCTTATGAGGACCCGCTCCGCGACGGTTCGGTCAACGAAGGGAGCAAGCACGCGTCGCACGGCGGTCGACAGCCGTCCCCCGTCGCTTCGGCTCACGTATCCACCTCCTCGTTCCGGGTACGGTCGTCACCGGCAGTCACGGGATCACCGTCGTCGGTCAGGGGGTCGCCATCGTCGGTCCCGGAGTCGTCGTCGGCATCGAGGTCGGTCTCGACCGCGACGTCACCCGCCCCGGACACCGCATCGTGGACGGCCGCCCCCGACACGGACTCACCGTCGACCGACTCGCCGGCCATCAACAGTCCGATCTCCTCCTCGGTAACCGTCGCGGGGTCGACGACGCCGGTGAATCGCCCCTCGTGGATCACCGCGAGCCGGTCGGAGAGTCCCTGGACCTCGTCAAGCTTCGAGGAGATGAGCAGCACGGCTTTCCCCTCGGCCCGTAGTTCGAGCAGGCGGTCGTGGATGAACTCGGTCGATCCGACGTCGACGCCCCGGGTCGGGTGGGTCGCGACCACGAGGTCGGGATCACGCTCGAACTCCCGCCCCACGATGAACTTCTGTTGGTTGCCGCCCGAGAGCGACTCGGCGGTCGTCCCCGCGTTCGGCGGCCGGACGTCGTACGACTCGATTATCGACGCCGCGTGGTCGTTTGCGGCCCCCCAGTCGATCCGCCCGTTCCGGGCGAACTCGGGGTCGTGTTGGCTCCCAAGGATCGCGTTCCCGGTGAGGTCGTACGGCATCACGAGCCCTCGCTCCTGTCGGTCCTCGGGGATGAACGCCATCCCCCGCTCTATATGCTCGCGTCGGGTTCGGTCCGCCATCGGATCCCCGCGGTAGCTGACGGTTCCCTTGGCCGGGTTCCGCATCCCCGTGATTGCCTCGGCGAGCTGGAGCTGGCCGTTTCCGTCGACGCCCGCGACCCCGAACACCTCGCCGGCACGGAGTTCGAGGGAGACCCCCGACACCGCCTCGACGCCGCGGTCGTCCTCGACCCGCAGATCGGTCACTTCGAGCACCCGTTCGCCCGGCTTCCGGGGGGTCGTCGCCGGGTCGATCAACACCTCGCGGCCGACCATCATCTCCGCGAGTTGCTCGCGGGTCACTGCGTCCGACGCGACGGTTCCGACGTTGAGGCCGTCGCGCAGGACCGTGATCTCGTCCGCCGCCGACAGCGCTTCGCCGAGCTTGTGTGAGATGAAGATTATCGTCTTCCCCTGCTCGGTGAGCTCGTCAAACACGCCGTACAACTCCTCGACCTCCTGGGGCGTGAGCACCGCGGTCGGCTCGTCCATGATCAGGACCTCCGCGCCGCGATACAGCGTCTTCAGGATCTCGACGCGCTGCTGGACGCCGACCGAGACGTCCGCGATCCGGGCGTCGGGGTCGACGTCGAAGCCGTACCGCTCGCTCAGTTCGACGACCGCCCCGCGGGCGGCGGCCTCGTCGACCCGCAGGCCGCCCCACGTCCGTGGCTCGTTGCCCAGTACGACGTTCTCCCACACGGTCATCGGGTCGACCAGCATGAAGTGCTGGTGGATCATGCCGATGCCGGCGTCGATGGCGTCGCGCGGCGAGTCGAACGAGCGGGGCGTGCCGTCGACGACGACGGTCCCATCGGTCGGCCCGTACAGTCCGTACAACACGTTCATCAAGGTCGTTTTGCCCGCCCCGTTCTCGCCGAGAAGGGCGTGAACGTTACCCTGCTCGACGACGAGGTCCACGTCGTCGTTGGCGACGACTCCCGGAAACCGCTTCGTGATACCGTCCAAGTGGACCGCCGGGTTCATTCACTCGTACCTCCGTGCCGGGGAATAAAATAACGCGGGTTCCCCGGGGATCGAAACTACCGTCCGGATAGCCGGTCCGCTCGATGACGACCCGGATCGCGGGTCCACTCGATGGCGACTCAGAACCCGTCAGGTGTCGCCGGGCTTGGTCGGTACGTCGATGTCGCCGGCGATGATCCCATCGCGTGCGTCCGAGACCGCGGCGGTGATCTCGTCCGGGACGTCGCCGCCGATCTCGTCGCCGTAGACGCACTCGACGCCGTCGACTTCGAGGCCGAGCGCGGTCGACTCGCCGCCGCGGTGCTCCCCGTCGATCACGTTCGAAATCGACTGGTACACCGCGGTGTCGACGCGTTTCACCATCGAGGCGACGATGACGTCAGAGAACTCCGGCTCGGTGATCGACTGGTCGCGGTCGACGCCGAACGCGAACCGCTCCTCCTCTTGCGCGGCCTGGAATACCCCGACGCCGGTCGCGCCGGAAGCGTGGTAGACGATGTCGACCCCGCTCTGGTACATCGACAGCGCGGCCTCCTGTCCACCCGACGGGTCGGCGTAGCTGCCGACGTAACTCGTTGTGACGCCGACGTCGCCGCTCGCGTAGTCGACGCCGGCCTCGAATCCCGCCTGGAACCGGCGGATGACCGGAGTGTCTTTGCCGCCGACGAACCCGACGCTCGTCGAGTCGGGATCCGTCGAGCCGGCCCCGGCGGAGAACTCGGTCTCAGTCAGCCGACCGGCGAGCACGCCCATCAGGAACGACCCCTCCTCCTCGCGGAACACGTAACTCGCGACGTTCGGCTCATCGACGACAGCGTCGACGATCATGAAGTTTTGGTCGGAAAACTGTGGCGCGTTCTCGGCGAGCGCGTCCGCTTGATTGAACCCGATACACGAGACCAAGTCGTAGTCGGGGTCGGTCGAGTTCGCGTACCGTTGCTGGAAATCGTTGACCTCGCCGGCCCCCTCCGGTTGTGACTCGCCGTACTCGATCCCGAACTCTTCTTCCGCTTGGAAGATCCCCTGCTGGGCCGCGTCGTTAAACGATTTGTCCCCGAGACCTCCCTCGGAATACACGATCCCGACGGTAGCCGGGACGTCCTCGGAGCCGTCGTCGCCCGACTCACCGTCACCGCCGTCACCGGATCCATCGTCGGATCCGCCGGAGCCGTCGTCACCCGATCCATCGTCACCGGATCCGTCGCCGCTCGAACCGTCCGACCCCTCGTCAGTCGGGCCACCCGTGCAGCCGGCGAGGCCGACGAGACCCGCTGCGCTCGTTACTTTTACGAACCGCCGCCGATCGATATCGTACCCCATGCTGTCTGTATCCGCGCGCGAGCGCACCATAAATTCGTCGCTCCGACGAGAGGAGACGGCACGCATCGCGGCGTCGCGGACGTATCACGGGTGGGTACGACCGGTTTCGTGCCGACTCATATGTGTCGCGGCCGTGCCGCCCCCGTGTGTCGGCGCCCCCGCCAACTCCGGACCGAGATCGGACTGCTATCGACCGATTCGGAGGGATCGAATTCCGGTCCGCGTTCGATGCCGGTCCGCGTCCGCCCGGCGTCAGTCCACGGCCTCGACCGCCGCCTCGACGACCACACTTACCTCGTCGATCACCTCGTCGACGTCGTCGCTCTCGGCGTACACCCGGACGTACGGCTCGGTACCCGAGGGACGGACGAGCGTCCACGACGCGTCCGGAAACTCCAGCCGAACCCCGTGGTCCGTGTCGACGTTCGCGGCCGGAAACGCGTCCGGCAGCGTCGTCTCCAGTCGGTCCATGGCCGCCCGTTTCCGGCCGTCCGGACAGTCGACGCTCACCTTCCGGTAGGGCCGTTCGGTGACCGGGTCGCGGAGCGTTTCGAGCCCCTCAGCGGCGACGAGACGGACGATCACCGCGGCCGAACAGACCCCGTCGATCCACCCGCCGAACGCCGGATGAACGTGTTTCCACGGCTCGGCGGCGAAGACGACCTCAGTGTCGCCGCCCGCGTCCCCGCTCCCGTCCGATCCCCCGCGAACCGACGCGATCCCCTCGTGAAGCGCGCCGAGTCGAACGCGCTCGACGCGGCCGCCGGCAGCCCGTACTCGTTCGTCGACCCGTCCGGAGGCGTTCGGCGTCGTCACGACGACGGGGTCGTCCGCGTCGCTCGCCCGGACGTACCGCTCCGCGAGGATCGCAAGCACCGTGTCCTCGTGGACGACCTCGCCGTTCGCGTCGACGACGACGATCCGGTCGGCGTCGCCGTCGTGGGCTATGCCCAAGGCGAACCCCTCGCCGTCGCGTCCGGGGTCGGCCATGCCCTCGTTGGCGTCCGCGATGAACGCCCGGAAGTCACGCAGCGTCTCCGGCGTCGGCTTGCTCCCCCGGCCCGGGAAGTGGCCGTCGACGTTGCCGTGGACCGTGACGACCGTGGCGCCGAACTCCCGAAGGACGGCCGGCGTCGCCGGACCTCCCATCCCGTTGCCGCAGTCGACCGCGATCCGGAGGCCGTCCACGTTGTCGTCGAGTCCCGCGCCGAACGAACGCGCGTACGCCCGGACGTCGTCGAGGTACGCGCTGAGGGTGTCGACCCGTTCCGTGGTCGTCCACGCGTCCCACTTCGCCGGCGGGTCATCCGCGGACACGCGTTCCTCGATCGCCCGTTCACGCTCCCGGTCGAACTCTTTTCCGTCGCGAAAGAGCTTGATACCGTTGTCCGTCGGCGGGTTGTGCGAGGCGGTGAGCATCACGCCGTCCCGCCCACGCGAGGCGTGGGCCAACCCCGGCGTCGGGAGCCGTCCCGCCCGCAGCACGCTCGCGCCGCCGGAGGCGAGTCCCGCCTCCATGGCCGCCGTCAGCGCCGATCCGCTCACCCGGCCGTCGCGGGCGACGACCACCACCGGCGGACGCGGGTCCTCCCCGGACGGATCGACGTCGGTCCGGGAGTCCCCACCACCGTCCCGTTCCCGTGCCTCCGCCGCCACGGCCCGGCCGACCGCGAGCGCGAGTTCGGGCGTCACCCGGTCCTCGACGCCGCCGCGGATCCCGGCGGTTCCGAACAGGTCCATGCGTTATCGGTCGGCCGCCGGTCGTTAGAAGCCGTCGGTCCGCGGGAGGGGGCCGTCCCGTGGCTTCCCCCCCGTCCGTACGCCCGGGGCTCTACCCGCCCGCACCCGGATCGTCGAATTCCCCCGACTCGGCGGACTTGCCCGACTCGGCGGACTCGTCCGGGTCGGGAGGGGCGTCCGTCGACCCCGCCCGCTCACTGCTGACGGCGTAGATCCCGACGGCCATCAGCGCGCCGCCGCCGAGGAACCCGGTCCCGAGCGACTCGCCGAGCAGCGCCGCGCCGAGCGCCGCCCCCACCGCGGGCTGTGCGAAAAAGAAGACGGCGACGGTGCCGGCGGGGACGTACTCCAACCCCTTGTACCAGAGATACCACGCGGCCGCCGTCGCTCCCGTCGTCCGAACCGTCCCCGCCGTCGGCGCTTCCGTCGCCGGAACTCTCTCCATCGTCGGTGGTGCTAAGACAGCCGCCGAGCGCGGCGATCCCCGCCCCGCCGGTCAGCTTCAGTAGCGTCCGTCTGTCGGCCAAATCCGTGGTATCTCGTGGCATATGTCGATCCGTTGTGCCAATCGGCGAACGTCTATCTTAATCCCGTCCCGTCCATGGTCGGGATGCGCCGGTCAACGGGATTATTTCACAAAATAAAAGCTTCAAAGATTGGTCGGGTCACCATATATACCCCTGTAGCTCGCCAATACGTGTATGATACCGCCCATCGCGAACGACTTCGTCGCCGGGGAGACGCCGGCGGCAGCGCTCGTCCACGTCGACGACCTCAACGGCCGCGGCGTGTCGGGCATCCTGAACCTGCTCGGCGAACACTACTCGGTGCGCGCCGACGCCGACGCGATGGCGTACGTCGGTCTCGTCGAGACGATCGCTCGACGCGGCGTCGACGCCTGCGTCTCCGTGAAGCCGAGCCAGATCGGCCTCAACGTCGGAGCGGACGTCTTTCGGGAGAACCTCGCGAGGATCGTTGCGGCCGCCGACGCGGTCGGAACCTTCGTCTGGATCGACATGGAGGACCACGAGACCACGGACGTCACGCTCGACGCGTTCGAGCGCCACGCGGTCGCGACCGATGGAAACGTCGGCGTCTGTGTCCAAGCGAACCTCAAGCGTACGCGGGAGGACCTCGACCGGCTCGCCGACCTGCCGGGGAAAGTCAGACTCGTCAAGGGGGCATACGACGAGCCCGCGTCGATCGCCTACACCGAGAAATCCCGGGTCAACGAGTCGTACCGGGACTGTCTCGCGATCATGTTCGAGGCCTTCGATGACGGCGTCGCCGTGGGCAGCCACGACCCGGCGATGATCGAGTTCGCGAGCGAACTGTACGCCGAACGCGGAACGCCCTACGAGGTACAGATGCTGACGGGCGTCCGGGAAACCGCACAGTTCGACCTTGCCGCCGGCGATGAGGTCGACGTGTACCAGTACATCCCGTACGGCTCGAAGTGGGCCTCCTACTTCTACCGGCGGATCCGCGAGCGAAAGTCAAACGTCCTGTTCGCCCTTCGGGCGATCGTCGGGAATTGAGGTCGGCCGGCGGGCGAGCGTCGGAAACCGAGTTCGCTCGGCGGACCTCCGGGTCAGGGGTCCAGAAGCTTCGACTCGGCCTTCCGGAGGTGTTCGAGTAGCGTCGTCTTCGAGACGTCCAGGTCGTCCGCGAGTTCGCGGGTCGACGTGCCACGAGGCCACTCGTAGTACCCCTCCGACCGGGCGTGTTCGTACACCTCGCGTTGGGTCGTGGTGAGGGTATCGAGGCGCCGTTTGCGTGCGGTCCGCCCCCCGATCCCCGACGAGGACATCGACTCGATCTCGACCTCGGCGCCCGCATCCTGCCGGACCCCGTCGAGGGAGTCGCGGATATCGGACCGGTCGCCCACGAAGCACACCTGCCACTCCTCGCGGCCGTCCTCGATCCGAACGGGCGCGCTGTGGACGAACCCGTGTTCGAGCAGCGTCGGACACACCATGTCCGCGGGGTCGTACTCAAGAAAGAACTCGCGGACGACGTTCCCCGGGGCGTTGCGGGCGCGGCCGAACCGCTCTTGAAGTTCGAGGAGGTCGCCGGCGCGGTCGGACGCGCGGATCGCGTCGAGCAACGACTCGACCGCCTCGGTCGTCTTGCCGAACGCGGTGAACAGGCCGTTGACGGACTGCGGGGCGGCGCCGTCCGTCTTCGGCGAGTTGTATATCGCGTGGGCGAGGACCCCGCCGTCGGTCCGCCCCGTCGCATCGATCGCCCAGCAGTTCGGATGCCACAGGTCGAGCGTCAGGCGGGTTCCGAACCAGTGTTCGGCCACAGTCACCGCCATGATACGCCGCTATAGCTTATCTATGTTGCGCTCTCACACTCCGCGTCTCCACGACCGGGGCCGCGTGGTCGTCGACCTCCCATGGTCGGGTGGGGAGTTTGGACGGTCCGACGGAGAGAGTATGTATGACGGACACGTACGAACACTACATCGATGGCGAATGGGTTCCCGGCGAGGGACCCGAGACGTTCGAAAGCGAGAACCCGGCGACGGGCGGGACCCTCGGCGAGTTCCATCGGGGAACGCCGGACGACGTCGACCACGCGGTCGCGGCCGCCGAGGACGCGTTCGAGGAGTGGCGTAAGCTCTCGCGGATCGAGCGCGCGGCGTACCTCTGGGACGTGTATCACGAGCTCCGCGACCGTACCGACGAACTCGGCGAGGTCGTCACCAAGGAGTGCGGCAAGGAGATCAGCGAGGGGAAGGCCGACGTCGTCGAGGCCGCCCACATGGTCGAGTGGGCCGCCGGCGACGCCCGCCACCCCAAAGGCGACATCGTTCCCTCCGAAATCCCCGCGAAGGACGCGTACATGCGCCGGAAACCCCGCGGCGTCACCGGCTGTATCACGCCCTGGAACTTCCCGGTCGCGATCCCGTACTGGCACATGGCCATCGCGCTGGTCGAGGGCAACACCATCGTGTTCAAGCCGGCCGAACAGACGCCGTGGTGTGCGCAGATCATCGCGGAAATGTTCGCGGATGCCGGCCTCCCGGACGGCGTGTTCAACATGGTTCAGGGGTTCGGGGACGCCGGCAACGCGATCGTCGAGAACGACGCGGTGAAGACGGTCCTGTTCACCGGGTCCGCCGAGGTCGGCCACAAGATACAGGACAAACTCGGGGGCGTCCCGGGCAAGCGGGCCGCCTGCGAGATGGGCGGCAAGAACGCGATCGTGGTCACCGAGTCCGCCGATCTCGACATCGCGGTCCACTCCGCGGTGATGTCCTCGTTCAAGACGACCGGCCAGCGCTGCGTCTCCTCCGAGCGGGTGATCGTCCACACGGACGTGTACGACGAGTTCAAACGGCGGTTCGTCGACGTCGCCGAAAGCGTCGCGGTCGGCGACCCCCTCGACGAGGACACGTTCATGGGACCGCTGATCGAGGCCGAACACGTCGAGAAGGTGACGGGCTACAACGAGTTGGCCCGCGAGGAGGACGTGACCGTCCTCGTCGACCGAACCGAACTCGACGACGACGAGGTCCCCGACGGCCACGTGGACGGCCACTGGGCCGGCCCGTTCGTGTACGAGGCCGACGCCCACGCCGACTTACGATGTACTCACGAGGAAGTGTTCGGCCCGCACGTTGCCCTCCTGGAGTACGACGGCGACATCGAGGAGGCCGTGGCGATCCAGAACGACACCGACTACGGCCTCGCGGGCGCCATCATCGCCGAGGACTACCGCCAGATCAACTACTATCGCGACAACGCCGAACTCGGCTTGGCGTACGGAAACCTGCCGTGTATCGGCGCGGAGGTCCAACTCCCGTTCGGTGGCGTCAAGAAGTCCGGGAACGGGTACCCCTCCGCCCGGGAGGCTATCGAGGCCGTCACCGACCGAACCGCGTGGACGCTCAATAACTCGAAGGGCATCCGGATGGCTCAGGGACTCTCGGCCGACATCAAGACGGAGTACTGAGCCCCGGATCGGCGACGACGACGCCGACCGCCGAACCGGCGATTTTACCTGCGATCCGGGCGACCGAACGGACATGCCCGAGCGAACACGAGCACACGTACACGTCTCCGGACACGTTCAGGGCGTCTTCTATCGCGCGACGACCAGGGACACCGCCCGGGAGCGCGGGGTCGACGGGTGGGTCAGAAACCTCGACGACGGCCGCGTGGAGGCGGCGTTCGAGGGCCCCGAACCCGCGGTCGAGGGAATGGTCGAGTGGTGCCATACGGGGAGCCCCGCCGCCGACGTCGTCGACGTCGACGTCACGTACGAGCAGCCGTGCGGGCTCGATGGGTTCGAGATCCGTCGCTGACGGCCGGCGAACGCGGACCGAACCGGCTACGGTCCGATCGGCTCGCCGGGCGGATCGTGGACTCCCAACTCCGCCAACGCCCGCAACACCACGACCGCCTCGACGACGTCGCGCTCCTCGGTGTGGGAATCTTCGGCGTCGTCGAGCGTTTCCTCGGCCCGCGTGGCGAGCCGAGCCTCCAGTTCGGTCTGGTCGGTCGGCTCCTTCGCGGCCGAAAGCAGCGCCTCGTGGTCCTCACGGAGGTCCAGCGAGACGTGCGCGGCGTTACACCGAGAGAGCGGGTGAGTGTCCATCTCGATGGCCAGATCCGAGACGAGCGCCCAGTCGTCCGCACAGAACCGTAGCGTGACGGCACCGACGACGTCACGCCACGCGATCGGGCCACCGTTGTCCATGAGCCGTACCGCCCGCGGCGGCACCTCGATCCGAGTGTGGGTGTCCTCGTGGCCACACAGACAACAGGGGGTGTTCTTCAGTCCGGCGTACACACGCGGCCGTTAGGCGCGGGGGATGGTGTCGCTTTCGGCGGTGCCATCGAACCGCTCGGCTTCGAACACAGTGTGAACTACCCTGACCTACCGCGCTCGGGGCTACCCGCCCCTCGCTTGTTGAGGACAGGGCTTCCTGTTTTTGCGTCGGAGCTTGTATCCGACGTGGACACAGCGGCTCTAGACTCCGCAGGCGGCTTCCCTTTACGGGTGGTTCGGAGCGTCCCACTCCTACCGGATGGACACTCAGCCACAACCGAGGGTGCGCGCTTCTTGTCGCGCTTGAACACCGCCGGAAGCGTGGTGAGCATCGTACTACCGACATCGACCGCAGGGGTAGTAAGGCCATGCCGTGCAGTGAAACTAAAACGATGACGGCGCTGTATCCCCGCCCTACTCGCTCACTTCGTTCGCTCCTTGAGGACGGGGGCTTAGCGCCTATAGTCAGCTAAATCGGAGAGCGTAGCGAAGCGCGCCGTGGTGACTACGTTCGGATCGTTCAGCAGCCGCGTTCAGACGGAACTCGCAGAGGACTTCGACCGATCTCCGCGGGGCTTGATACGTGTCATTTCGTGCGACAGAGCGGGCGTCTGGTG
>JAQCNI010000129.1 GCA_028275105.1 Halorubrum sp. | reverse complement strand
AAGCCCTCTACGGGGTACGAGTAACGGCTTCGTGGCAAAGCCACTGGCTGACTGTCCAGCAAACCTTAGACTCCCAATCTTTAGGATTGACCTGCTCGGCCAACACCGGGTGGGAGGCCCGCGCCTTTAGCCGCGGGAGGATGTCACATACTTGAAGGCCAATATTCGGTCGTCGGTCAACTCCGACGGATCGGAAAAACGGTCGACCGATCGCCGGGATCACGCCGGGTCGAACGACCGGAGGATCGAGGCGAGCGCGCTCGCGAGCTCCTCGAAGCGGTCCATCTCCACCGAATCGGTGGTCACCCACACGCCGTGGCCGTTCGCGATCACGCGAGTGAGGTAGCCGTTCTCGAACACGCGGACGGTAAAGAAGTACTCACCGAGCTGTGTGTCGCCGTACAGCGACTGTGCGTGAAATCCGTGCCGCTCACTCTCCGCGAACCCGACGAGGTCGGCGGTCCGGCTCAGATCGCTCCGGAGGTACAGTTGCTCGACGCCGTCCGCCGTGAAGTACGTGAGGCTTCGCAGTTCGTCGCCGGTCCCGGTTCGGGCCGCACTGAGTAGCTCCTCGGCGTACGTCCCAATGGACTGTGACATGGTACCATATATATCAGGATCCCACATGAGAGTATGGATCACCACATCCGGGTCTCGTCTGGCTGCCACCGGTTTCCGGGCCCTACGACCGATCGTCGCGCTCGGCCCGGTACGGACGCCGGCGTCGCGGAGGGACAGAGTTTAGCGACTGCCGGTGTATCAACCCGACAATGAGCGAGTTCGACGACGTCTGCGTCCTGCTTCCGGCCTACGAGGAGGCCGAAACGGTCGGGACGGTCGTCTCGTCGTTCCGGGACGCCGGGTTCCGTGACGTCCTCGTGGTCGACGGCGGGTCCACCGACGGGACCGGACGGGCGGCCCGAGATGCGGGCGCGAGCGTCGTCGAACAGTCCGGGGCGGGGAAGGGACAGGCGATCCGCGAGGCGGTCCGTGAACACGTTGATACCCCGTACGTGCTGATGGCCGACGCCGATGCGACGTACGACGCCACGGACGCCGAGGCAATGCTCGATCCGATCCGTTCCGGGGAGGCGGGCCACGTCATCGGGAACCGATTCGCCGACATGCGTCCGGGTGCGATGACGCGACTAAATCGCATCGGAAACCGCATCTTCAACCGGCTCTTCCGGACGATCCACGGCGAGGACTACCGCGACATCCTTTCGGGCTACCGGGCGTTCACCCGCGAGTCGTTCCGGCGGCTTCACCTCACGGCCGACGGGTTCGGGATCGAGACGGAGATGGCCGTCGAGTGCGTGAAGAACCGCGTCGACGTCGACGTCGTTCCGGTGACGTACCGTCCGCGCCCCGATGGCTCCGCGACGAACCTCCACCCGATCCGCGACGGTGGCGTGATCCTCATCGAACTCTACCGGAAAGCGAAGACGAACAACCCGCTGTTCTACTTCGGGAGCGTCGGGGCGGTCTCGACCGCGGCGGGGATGATCATGGCCGGGTTCGTCCTCTATCGATGGATCGTTGACGGGGTGGGTCACGAGATCGTCGCGGTCGCCGGCGTCGGGGCAACCATCCTCGGCAGCCAGTTGCTCGTGTTCGGCGTCCTCGCCGACATGATCCTCTCGCTCCATCGTGAGAGGCCCGTGCCTCGCACTGACGCCGCCGAACGCAACCGATCCCCCGACGGGGAGCAAAGGAACGCCGACGGAGTCCCGCGGTCGACGTCGGAGTCCCAAGATCGATAACGTGCCGGCCACTCAGGTCGACCGCCGGTCGGGTCGGGTGATGATCGGCTCCCGGTGGTTTATTATCGCCCCCGGACATGTCCGGTCATGGACGAGAAGCGTTTCGTCGTTGCCCTCTTCGGTCTCACGCTCACGCTCATTACCGGGTACATCGCCCAGCGGTTCGTCGCTGCCCTTACGCTCGCCGTGTTCCTGTACTACTCCACCCGACGGTTCCATCACCGCCTAGAACGCTTCCGACTCCCCTCCCGGGCCCGGGCCGTAATCTCCCTGTCGGCGATTGCGGTCCCGTTGCTGGTGCTGTTGAGTTCGACCGTCGTGTTGTCGATAGTGGAGGCCAGACGGATAATCGACCGCTACCCGGTCGCCGAAACGATCGGGGCGGACGGGTGGCTCGCGGGGGTCGCGGATCTCTCGAGCCTGACGTTCGCCGGAATGATCACCGCGTACCGGGCCGGAGAGTTCGACCCGTTGATCCGATTCTTCGTCGACAACGCCTCGCTGCTGACGACCACCGTCTCCGGTCTCTTGCTCAACCTCCTGATCATCATCATCGTGACGTACTACCTGCTCCTCGACGGGTCGAAGCTTTACGACTGGCTGCTCAGCTTCGACGACGACGCCATCGTCCGCGAGTACCTCAAGGTAGCCGACGCCGAACTGGAAGCGGTGTTGTACGGGAACCTCCTCAACGTGATCGCCATCTCCGTCATCGCGGTGGCGACGTACACCGGGTACAACCTCGTCGCACCGGACGCCGTTTCGGTGCCGTACCCGACGCTTGCGGGCGCGCTCACCGGGATCGCAAGCCTGATCCCGGTCATCGGAATGAAGATCGTGTACCTCCCGCTGGCGGCCGCGACCGCGATGCCGACGATCCTCGACAACGAGCCCGGACTCCTCGCGTACGTCGTCGGGTTCCTCGTCGTCGTCGTCGTCGTCGTCGACACGATTCCCGACATCGTGCTTCGGCCGTACTTCAGCGGGGAGACGACGCACGTCGGGTTGCTCATGCTCGCGTACGTGTTCGGTCCGGTGGTGTTCGGGTTTTACGGGCTGTTCCTCGCGCCGATCGTGCTCGTGCTCGTCCTCACGTTCGCTGACACCGCGCTCCCCAGACTACTCGGGTCGGAGTCGGACGAGACCGGTCCAACGATCCCCTCGGGGCAACGCCGATTGGACGAGTACTAGGCCCGCGACCCCGGGCAGAACCCGGCCCGGCGCGCCGTCCGAGCCGGGCGGCCGACTACGGCCGAAGAGGATAAGCCCACGCTCGTCGACCGGTCGACGTATGCGCGTACACGTCATCGGTCTCGGCGGTGCCGGGGGGCGGATCGTCGACCGACTCGCCGCCGACCACGGGAGGGCTCGGTTCGCACAGGGACTCACCGCCCTCGACACCGACGCGGCGGCCCTCGACGCCCTCCGATCGCTCGACGACGATCGTCGGTACCGATTCGGCGACGTCGCCGGCGGCGACGGGCTCGACGGCGATCTCCACGCGGGACGGGAACTCGGCGGAAGCCACGCGAGCGAACTCGGCCGAGCCCTCGACGACGCGAACCCCTCGATCGCGGAGGCGTTCGTGCTCGTCGTCGGAGTCGGCGGGGCCGCCGGCGGCGGCGCCGCGCCCGCGCTCGCGGACGAACTCGACCGGCTTTATGGCGTCCCGACCTACGCGGTTGCCGTCCTTCCGACCCCGGCCGACAGCGACCCGAACGGGACGGCGGGGCGGTCCGGTCACCGGGCCGATGTAGAGTCCGGATCGGAAGCGGGACCGGGATCCGGGTCGGGGGCGGGGCCGACGACCGCCGGACGCCCGCTCGCGGAAAAGAACGCGGCCCGGACGCTCGCGGCCCTCTCGGAGCGCGTCGCGGCCGTGTTCCCGTTCGATAACGGGCTGTGGCTCCGCAGCGACGAGACCATCGCGGACGCGCACGACCGGGTGAACGGGGTCGTCTCCGACCGGATGGCGGCACTGTTCGGGGCCGGGGAGGGCGACGCTGACGACGTCACCCCACAGCAGGTGCTCGACGCGAGCGACGTCGCCCGCGCGGTGGGCAACGACGGTGAGATCGCGGCGCTCGGCTACGCGACACAGACGGTCGAGCCGCCCGAAACCGAGTCGCGGTTCGGGCTCGGCCTGTTCGACTCCTCCGAGCCGGCGACGGTCGACACGAGCACCGCGGTTTCGGCGATGGAGACCGTGATCCGGAAGGCGACCCGCGGAAAGGGAACCGTCGACGTGCCCGACGGGCGCGCCGACCGGGCCCTCCTCGTCGTCGGCGGACCGCCGGCGTGGCTCAACCGCGAGGCGATCGCCGAGGGGCGGCGTTGGCTCGCCGACGAGACCGGCTCGGGAGCAATCTTAAGCGGGGACGCACCGGATCCAGACGGCGACACGGTGTTCGCGATCGTCGTCCGATCGGGGATCGACGAGCCGGATCGGATCCGGGAGATCCGCGGGTCGATCGCGTGATCAACATCGACGTCCGCGACGTCGACGCGGTCGCCGACCGCCGCGAGGAACTGGTCGCGGCCGTCCGCGACCACGCCGGGACGATAGCCTACCAGCTCGCGCTGCTCCAAGGCGGCGATTACGGCAGGACGGCGCTGTCGACGCCCGACGGCGAATGGACCGTTAAACACGAGGCGGGGGAACTCGAGTTCCTCCTGTTCTCCCCGGCGCAGGGGGAGGACACGTACGTGATCTCGACGAAGCGCCAGCCGGATCCCGCGGGGCTCGCTGCCGCGCTCGACGACTACCCCGCCATGGTCGCCGCCTGGAACGAGTACGTCGATTCGCTCTCCGGCGTCCTCGACGACGTCGCCGCCGAGTTTCCGGAGCCCGCCGCGACCGACGGGGTCGTCGCCGAGCGCGACCGGGTGCTCGACTCGGTCCGCGAGACCTGTGGCGTCATCGCCGGAGAGATATATCGATACGAGAACGACGATTACGGCACGTTCACCGCCCGCGTCGACGGCGACCGCTGGGAGCTCAAGTGGGACGCGGGAACGGTGTCGTACCTCCGGATCGGCGGCACCGGGGGCGTGTACCTCCTGTCGCAGTATGCCGCTCCCTCGGCGGCGGACGTCCGTGAGCACGCCGACGCGTTCGGCGGGTTCGTCAGGGCGTACAACGAGTTCGTCGAGGGATTGGAGAGCGACCTCGCGACCGTTTCGGTGTAGGGACCGGCCGGCGACGGTTCTCCGAACGGACTTCGGAATCCGTTCAGTCAGCCAGCAGTGGGCGGTGGCGCGCTCCTGCGAGCGCCCGCGAGGGCGCGAGACCGATCGCGAGGGAGACGGCGGGCCGGAGCGGCTAGACGGCGGGCCGGTGCGGATCGCCCGCGACGGCGCGTCCGCCGAGGCTGGGGAGGGGTGAGGTGCGGTCGCGATGCCGTGCGGGGTTGGACGCAGATGGGTCGCCGTGATTCCCGGGAGCGAAGGGAGCGGGGGCACGGGACACGAGGTTTCCCGGAGGGGCGTCGGGCGACGAGGGAAGCTGCTTGGCGCGACGCACCTCCGGCAATCGGCAGTTCCGCCGCCGGCGACGAGGTCGATCGAACTCCCCTGATGGACCGCCGGTGGGGCTCCCATCGGGAGCCTACACGTGTGCGCCACCGTCGACCCACAGCGTCTCACCGGTGACGTACGCCGCACCCTCGGAGGCGAGATAGAGGTAGGCGTCGCGGACGTCCTCGGGAGTGCCCGCGCGGGACGGTAACCCCCCGGACCCCCGGACGGTGTCCCGCGCTTCCCGCGACCAGCCCTCGCGGATCTCGGTGGCGATCGGTCCCGGCGCCACGGCGTTCACCCGGATCCCGTGTTCGTCGAGTTCGAGCGCCGCACTCCGGGTAAGCATCCGGATTCCCCCCTTCGTGGTCGCGTAGTGTGAGTGGTTCCACTCGGCGCGTCCGGCGGTGGTCGATGACGTGTTGATGATCGCCCCCTCGTCCCCGCGATCGATCATGTCGCGGGCGGCCGCCTGCGTGCCGAAGAAGGTGCCTCTGGCGTTGACGCCGTGGACGAATGCGAAGTCCTCGGGGCTCACATCGAGGAACGCCAGGCTTCGATGGACGCCCGCGTTGTTCACCATGACGTCGACGCCGCCGAACTCGCGGGCGGCCGCGATCACCGACTTGATATGCGCCGGGTCGGAGACGTCGGTCTCGACGAACGCGGCCGTTCCGCCGCGCTCCTCGATGGCCTCGTGTGTGGGAGT
This sequence comes from Halorubrum sp., assembly GCA_028275105.1. Lineage (GTDB taxonomy): Archaea > Halobacteriota > Halobacteria > Halobacteriales > Haloferacaceae > Halorubrum. The sequence continues at coordinate 3,717 of JAQCNI010000129.1, read as the reverse complement.
TCCCGCGTCGAGGTCCTTCGGTGCTGCCTGGACGTCGGCGTTGATCACGGTCGCTCCCGCGTCGCCGAACCCCATCGCGACCGCGCGGCCGATGCCGCTCGAGCCGCCCGTGACCACGACCGTCTCTCCGGCAAAGTCCGCATCGATGTGTCCCATGGGATCGACCGGGGCCGGGGGACCGAAAAGTCTGTCATCACGGCGAGTCGCCGCCGCACCGACGCGGGCGGGCACGGACCCACGCGCCGGTCGCTGGCACGATGATTGATACTGATTACTGCGAATAGTTTCATGGACGGTGTCGAAAGACGCCCGTTACGCGGCTCTCATCACCGACACGGATCGTCGCGACGGTAAAGACTCGCGGTAATCACTATGAGCGGATGGCGAACGAGGACCGATGACCACGGGCACCGAACCGGGAATTCACGAACGTTTATTCGTCGACGTACGATATCACGCCGTAGATGTCGATCACCCTGCCCGGGCCGACTCTCGGCGTCGTCGGCGGCGGACAGCTCGGACGGATGCTTGCCGAAGCGGCGGCCCCGCTCGGCGTGGACGTGGTCGTGTTGGATCCGACGCCGGACTGCCCGGCCGCGCCGGTCGCCCGCGATCAACTCACTGCCGACTTCGACGATCCCGACGGGATCCGCGAACTCGCGTCCCGCGTCGACGCGCTCACGTTTGAGATCGAACTCGCCGACCCCGAGGTGTTGGCGGCGGCGGGCGCGGACCATGACGTTCCGGTCCATCCGGACCCCGGAACGCTCGAAACGATCCAGGACAAACTCGTCCAGACGGAGGCACTCGCCGACGCGGGGATCCCCGTCCCGGAGTTCGCCGCGGTCGCAACCGCCGAGGGACTCGAACGCGTCGTCGAGGAGTTCGACGGAGTGATGCTCAAGGCCCGCAAGGGCGGCTACGACGGGCGCGGGAACCTGCCGGTTCACGAGCCCGCGGATGCGACCGACGCGCTCGCAGAGATGGGCGGCGACGTGATGGCCGAACGGTTCGTCGATTTCGAACGCGAGCTCGCAGTGATGGGACTGAAGGGGGCGAACGGCGTGACGCGGACGTACCCCGTGACCGAGACGATCCACCGCGAGGAGATCCTTCGGGAGAGCGTGTCGCCCGCCCGCGCGGCCGACGACGTGATCGACCAGGCCGAGTCCGTCGCCGGCGACGTGCTGGAGTTCCTCGACGGCCGCGGCGTCTACGGGATCGAACTGTTCGAGGCGGCCGACGGCGACGTGCTCGTCAACGAGATCGCGCCGCGCCCGCACAACTCCGGCCACTGGACGATCGAGGGCGCCCGGACCTCACAGTTCGAGAACCACGTGCGCGCGGTCCTCGGCTGGCCGCTCGGCCCGACCGACCTCGTGGCACCCGCGGTCACCGCGAACCTCCTCGGCGACACGGACGGGACGCGGGCCGCGACGCTCCGCGGCGCCGAGTCGGTGCTCTCCGCGCCGGATGCCGACCTCCACTGGTACGGGAAGGACGACGTGTATCCCCTCCGGAAGATGGGCCATCTAACGGTGACCGAGGGGGATCGGGCGAGCGGCGACCGCGATGCGGCCACCGACCCCGCCACCCGCGACGCGCTGCTGTCGCGAGCCCGAGAGCGCCGGGACGGGACGACGTTCGCCGACACGACGGACTGACGGTCAACAACGCGTCCGGCTCACCACTCCGAGAATCCGCCGTTAACGAGGGTGTACGCCTGTTTCTCGATGTAGGATCGCTGAGTGTCGTACACGGCGTCGGCGAACGTCTCACCGTCGTCAAGCCGGGACCGGACCGCCTTGCGTTTCCAGTCCGCGGGCGTCGTCCCGCGCTCGGCTCGGAACCGCAACGGCGCAAGCCACGACTCCGCCTCGTCCTCGGAACACCCCGCCGTCACCAGCCCCGCGACGGCGTGGTCGAGGAGGTCGTCGTACAACGCGTCCGTGTCAGTCGTGCGCTCGCCGCCGTGGTCGATCCATTTCAGTTCCGCGTTGAGGCCGTCGGCGACCGCCGCGTAGAAGTTCTCCCGGGCGGTCTCCCAGTCGAGTCCGATGACCGGGTGTTCGTGGCGCGGGAGCGCACCCATCAGCCCGGCGAAGGCGGCCTGGAACGCGATCGAGTCGCGGACGGTTGGTTGGGCGGGGACCGGCCGGAACTCGATACGCGCGTTCGCGGACGACCGGCTCGCCCCCTCGAACACCGGTCGGACCCAGCGCCAGTAGGTGCCGTGTTTCGTCCGGAAGGTGGCGAACGCATCGTCGAACCGGTCGGAGCCGTCCGACTCCGGCATCGGGATCAGCGTCTCGTCGGTCGCGATCCGATCGACCGCGGTCTCAACGTCGAAGAGGTCCCGGGGGAACTGGACCTTGTCCTCGTCGGTCCGGGCGTTCAACACCGACTCGAACACGTGGATGCGGTTCTCGCTCGCCCCTTCGGTGAGGACCCGCTCGGCGTCCCAGTCGTCGTCGTACAGCTCCGGGGGGAACAGCGGGGAGTTCACGCCGAGCGCGAGCAGCGGCCCCGCGATCCGGAGCGCGTACCGGAAGTGAACCGGGAGCGTGTCCGCCTGTGCGACCTGGTAGTGCGGCTGGATGGAACTGATGAGGCTCTCGGGCATCACCGTGTCCGCCGACAGCGACACCCCGGGCGCCTCCAGAGTGACGCTTCGGTCGCCGCCGGCGTTCGCCATCGCGTGGTAGCGGATCGCGTCGCTCATGTTGGCGGCGACGGTGACCCCGTCGAGGGAGACGCTGTCGGTGAGGTAGTCTCGGGCGGTCTCGCCGGCCGGCGGGATCGTCCAGATCCCGTCCGAGACGAGCCGCATCCCCTCGACGCCGGCGCAGTTCTCGGCGGCCTCCAGACGCGCGCGGACTTCCGCGAGTTGGGCGCGGAGCCCGTGATCCGACAGCGGCTGCGGACTCGTACACATCTCGGCGTTGTGGAGGCCGAGCTCCTTCTCGAACCCCATCAGCTCCAGCAGGCGGCGGGGAACCCGCATCAGGGCGTACTCGCCGGCCCGGGACTCCTCGCTCCACCGGCCGTCGGCGACCGCGTAGAACTCGTACTCGAACCCGACGATCGACTGGTGGTTGTCGAACGTCCCGTCGTGTAACCCCTGTTTGACGACCTCCGCCTCCTCCTCGGCACGGGCGGCGAACTCGTCCGTGTCGACGGCAAGCGCCTCGCGGACGCCATCGGCGAGGGTCGACTCGGTGCTCATGAAATGGCCGGATGGACCGCGATGATAAAAGATCCCCGACCGGCCACGGCGCCCCGAGATTCCGGACGGCCGCGGCTCCCCAAGACACCGGAACGGACCCGGAGCTTCGCCCGGCATCGGCGCGCTTTTGCTTGCCGATCGTCGATCCCGAACATGGAGTTCGCCGCGGTCGCCGAGCGGGCGGAGCGTCTGGCGGCCGAGCCGTCCGACATCGGGACGACGACGTGCCGTGAGGCCATCGTCCGTGCGGCCGGACCGAACGTCACCGCCGCCGACGTGGAAGATCGGCTCGCCGAACGCGGCGAGATCGGCGGGGTCGCCGCCGGCTTCGACCTCGGCGGGGTCGCCGCCGGCTTCGACCACGGCGGGGTCGCCGCCGGCTTCGACCTCGGCGGTCAACGGGGCCTGTCGGCGTTCGCCGGCGGCCGGGACCCCCTCACCGTCGCCGCGGTCGAGCGAACCCTCCGCGAGTCGGCCGCGGCCGAAGGGGC